>JAISRX010000065.1 GCA_031273395.1 Bacteroidales bacterium
TTTTCCGTCTTCCTGAAAACCGTCTCCGGTTTTTGGAGGCGCAAAGATACTGCTTTTTTTATTCCTGCAAACTTTTTTGAAAAATTTTTGGTGTTTTTCATCCATCCCCTGCAAAAAAATAACCGTACCGCCGGCGCCTTCTAACGACGCGCTTCTTTCAAAAGCGGCTGCAAAGATAGTTACCTTTTTATAAATACCAAAACTTTTTGAAAATATTTCGGATATTTTTTTGGTTGCATCATGTTTTATGAGGGTACCAACTCCAAAGAATATGAAATAAACAGCTTATGATGAGAGACGCGGCATGCCAGGTCTCTACGATGGCACAGGGACGGCACTTGGATATGCCGCAACGGAAAGTGTCGTCCCTGTCCCTATGCGGATGACGGAACGTGAAATGGTCAGCCTGAAAATTTCTGCCTCTATCCCCAAATAATATTGAACCGTTTAATTTAAAATTTGTACTTTTGCCGGCAGAAATCATCAGAAAGATATGGAGCAAAACATTAAGAAAGTCATTGTATTGGGTTCGGGCGCTTTGAAAATAGGAGAAGCCGGCGAGTTTGACTATTCCGGTTCGCAGGCTTTAAAGGCGATGCGCGAAGAGGGCGTGTACACCGTACTGATCAATCCGAACATTGCCACAGTGCAAACCACGGAAGGCATTGCCGATAAGATTTATTTTCTGCCGGTAACGCCTTTTTTTGTGGAAAAAGTCATTCAACGCGAACAACCCGATGGCATCCTGCTGGCTTTTGGAGGACAAACCGCGCTAAACTGCGGTATATCTTTGTTCAAAGCCGGCGTTTTTGAAAAATACCGTGTCCGGGTGCTGGGAACACCTGTGCAGGCGATCATGGATACCGAAGACAGGGAACTGTTTGTGCGGAAATTGGACGGGATTAATGTAAAAACGCCGCGCAGCATTGCCGTGGAAAACATAGAGGCGGCAGAAAAAGCGGCGGAAAAACTTGGTTTTCCCATTATTGTCCGCGCCGCTTATGCGCTGGGCGGGCTGGGAAGCGGGTTTTGCACCGATATGGACGAACTCCGGGTATTGGTGGCAAAATCGTTTACCTTTTCCGGTCAGGTGTTGATTGAAGAATCGCTTAAAGGGTGGAAGGAGATCGAATATGAGGTAGTCCGCGACAAATACGACAACTGCATCACGGTGTGCAGCATGGAAAATTTCGATCCTCTGGGCATACATACCGGCGAAAGCATCGTGGTGGCGCCCATCCAGACCATGAACAACCGCGAAGTGCAGAAACTCAGGCAGCTTGCCATCAGCATCATCCGCCATATCGGGGTGGTGGGCGAATGTAACGTGCAGTATGCTTTAGACCCGTTTTCCGAAGATTACCGCGTCATTGAGGTAAACGCACGTCTTTCGCGTTCCAGCGCGCTCGCTTCCAAAGCAACAGGTTATCCTTTGGCGTTTGTGGCGGCAAAACTGGCGCTGGGCTACGGGCTGCACGAACTCAAAAATTCCATCACCAAAGTGACTTCCGCCTATTTTGAGCCTGCTATCGACTACATCGTATGCAAAATCCCGCGCTGGGACATGAACAAGTTTCAGGGCGTATCGAAGGAAATCGGCTCGTCGATGAAAAGCGTGGGCGAAGTGATGGCTATCGGGCGTACCTTTGAGGAATCAGTGCAAAAAGGCTTGCGGATGATAGGGCAGGGGATGCACGGCTTTGTCGGCAATCGCGACCTGACCGTCGATGACATCGAAAAGGAACTGACCAATCCTACCGACATGCGTATTTTTGTCATCAGCAAAGCTTTCGATAAGGGATACACGGTGGACAGGATACATGAACTGACCAAAATAGACAAGTGGTTTCTCTACAAATTGCAGAACATTCACCAACTGAAAGGAGAACTCTGCAAATATGGCAGGGTAGAGGAATTGCCGTCAGATTTGCTGTCGGAAGCAAAAAAACAGGGCTATTCCGATTTTCAGATAGCCCGTTATGTGTGTAAGGACGACAAGCATATCGACGAACAATTGCTGCACGTGCGGGAATACAGGAAAAAAGCGGGCGTAGTGCCTTATGTGAAACAGATAGACACGCTGGCAGCCGAATATCCCGCACAAACCAACTATCTGTACCTTACCTATCACGGAACGGAACATGACGTGCCTTTTGAATGCGACGACCGTTCGGTGGTGGTACTCGGTTCGGGAGCGTACCGTATCGGCAGTTCGGTGGAGTTTGACTGGTGCAGCGTCAATGCCGTCAATACCATCCGAAAGGAAGGTTACCGATCGGTGATGATCAACTACAACCCCGAAACGGTAAGTACCGACTACGACTCGTGCGACAAACTGTATTTCGACGAACTGTCGTTTGAGCGGGTAATGGACATTCTTGACCTCGAACAGCCCAGAGGGGTGATTATTTCCACCGGCGGGCAGATACCGAACAACCTTGCCATGCGGTTGGACGAACAGCATGTACCCGTATTGGGAACCACCCCGGCGTCCATTGACAGGGCGGAAGACCGGCATAAATTCGCCATGATGTGCGATGCGCTGGATGTGGATCAACCCAAATGGAAAGAACTGTCGAGCATGGACGATATTTACAGGTTTGCCGATGAAGTGGGGTTCCCGCTACTGATACGCCCTTCGTATGTGTTGTCGGGCGCTGCCATGAATGTGGTTTCCAACCGCGAAGAACTGCGCGACTATTTGGTACTGGCTTCCAACGTGTCGAAACAACACCCTGTGGTGGTGACCGAATTTCTCGAAAACGCCAAAGAAATTGAGATTGATGCGGTTGCCCAGCAGGGCGAATTGCTCACTTACGCCATCTCGGAGCATGTGGAATTTGCAGGCGTGCACAGCGGCGACGCCACCATCGTGTTCCCTCCGCAAAAGCTCTATTTTGAAACCGTTCGCCGGATCAAAAGGATTACCCGTAAAATTGCCAGGGAGTTGAATATTTCAGGACCGTTCAACATACAGTTTCTTGCCAAAGACAATGATATTAAAGTGATAGAATGTAACCTGCGGGCTTCGCGGAGTATGCCGTTCGTCTCGAAAGTGCTGAAAACAAACCTTATTGAAATAGCTACCCGCGTGATGCTCGGTTTGCCTGTCCCGCAACTGGACAAATCGACTTTCGACCTTGATTATATCGGTGTGAAAGCGTCCCAGTTTTCGTTTGCCCGCCTGTTGAAAGCAGACCCCGTGTTGGGCGTAGAGATGGCTTCTACCGGCGAAGTGGGCTGCATCGGCGACGATTATTACGAAACGCTGCTCAAGTCGATGCTTTCGGTAGGGTATCGCATCCCTGAGAAAAACATCCTGATGTCCACAGGCACCATGCGCGACAAGGTAGAATTGTTGCAACCCGCCCGGCTGCTGGTCGAAAAAGGATACAAACTCTTTGCCACCAGGGGAACAGCCAAGTTTTTGGTAGAAAACGGCGTAGAAGTTACTCCGCTGGCATGGCCCGACGAAGACCGGCATCCGAACGTGCTGGATTACCTGAAAGGAAAGAAAATCGACCTGGTGATCAATATCCCGAAAAACCTGTCGAAAAACGAGTTGAACAACGATTATACCATTCGCCGGGGAGCGGTTGATTTCAATATCCCGTTGATTACCAATGCCCGTTTAGCCAACGCTTTTCTGTCTGCTTTCTGCAAAAACAATCTTGACGACATCAAAATCAAAAGTTGGGATGAGTATTGATTAATGGTACTGTTTTCTACGCGGGGTGATCGGAGGTTGGTCTGCTTGGTTGTTTCACTTCAAATGTTTTTCCGTCTTCTGCGGCTTCGGTATTTTTAAATATTGCCTGCGCTTCTTGCAGTAACGGTCGCAGGTTGTCATATCTTGTGGAAAAATGCCCGATGATCAATTTGCCTGCGTTGGCTGCTTTGGCGATGGTTGCGGCTTCTTCCGCTGTGGAATGAAAGGTTTCCGCCGAGCGCAATTTTTGGTCGTTGGCGAATGTCGCTTCATGGTAAAGCAGGTGGACGTTGCGGAGCATTGCCGGCAGGCGTTCCAGATAGACCGTGTCCGAGCAATAGGCATAGGAGCGTGGTTGCACGGGCGGAAACGCAAGCAGATGATTGGGGATGATTTTTCCGTCGGGCATGCGGTAATCGGCGCCCGCTTTGATGGCGGGGATTTCCCGTAAAGGGATACCATATAAGCGGATCATGTCTTTGCGGATATTAGCCGGTCTTTCTTTTTCCCTGAACAGGTATCCCCATGTAGGAATACGATGTTGCAGCGGAAAACAACCGACAGTGATTCTTTTGTCTTCGTATATCGCCGTCATATCCGTGCAGGTGGCGCAATGGATATGGAGAGGGTAGGAGAGGGGCGCAAAAAATTTCAGATGTCCGTTGATCCACTCCTCCAGGGGAGCAGGTCCGAAAATGTCCAACGGTTCTTTTCTGTCCAGCAAATTGAGTGAAGACAGCAATCCGGGCAAACCAAATACGTGATCGCCATGCAGATGCGAAATGAATATTGCCTTTAGATTGCCGAACGGCAGATGAAACCTGCGAAATTGTATTTGTGTTCCTTCGGCGCAGTCTATCAGGTACGACCGTTCGCCGGCTTGTAGAAGCTGCGACGTTGAAAAACGTTGCGAAGTGGGTAATGCCGCACTGCTTCCCAGTATCGTTACCGAAAATACCATATCATCCGGTGTTCCCTTAATTGACGGAGGGTGAAAATAAAGTAAATAAACCGACAATGGACAGCCGGCAGACTGCCATTCCCGGTTTATATGCACGTAATACGTAGATAAGGATCAAGCGTTCTCAATCATTTCCACGGCATTGTCAATAGAGGGCATGATGTTCAGCACCGTATCCAGTTGAGAAATGGTGATTAAACGCTCTACGGCTTCGCTCAGTCCGGTCAGGACGAATATGCCTCCGGTGTTCTTGCATAATCTGTTGGCAATAAGAATAGCGCTCAAGCCCGATGAATCGCAATAAAGGCATTTACTCACATCAAGGATCACATTCTTTTCCCCATTTCCGGAGATCAGCACCAGTTCCGATTTAAGTCCCGGAGCGATGCGGGTATCCAGTTTCTCGGATAAAATTCTGATTAGCGTATAATTCGGCTGTTGTTCTACTTTAAAGTCCATAACTGAAATCTATTTAGGTAATATTTGAATTATTCTTCATCGGATTGAGACGAGGTGTTCGTTTCGGATTCTTTTTCTTCCGCTTCCGCCTGATGTTCTTCCGTTACGGCGTCGCCAACTTCTTCCGTTTGTACGCTTTCAGCGGTTGTTTCCGCCGGTTCGCTTTCACCGGCGTTGATTTGGGCTTCCGCTGCGTCGCTTGCAACTTCCGGTTCAGGCGCTATCTCCGCAACTTCGCTTTCGGCAACCGGTTTGTCTTTTTTATCGGTTTTTGGTTTTTTTTCCGAAGCGTTCGCTGCTTTTTTTCTGCTGCCCTTGTCGTCTGTTGACATTTCGTCTCTCAAGGCTGCCAATTCGGATATATCGCCAAAGGTGGTCTTTTCAATAGATGCCTGCAGTTTCTTGGCTACCAGCTTTGTGTCGTCATGTGCCGAACGTTTGGATGATCCTGAAGAATCTTTTCTCGGTTCTTCAAAGATACGACTGTGCGACAAAATGATGCGTTTGGAAGTCTTGTTGAATTCTATTACTTTGAAATCCAGTTTTTCGTCCATTTTGGCTATGCTTCCGTCTTCTTTCACTAAATGTTTCAGGGTGACGAAACCTTCCACGCCGTATGGGAGGGCAATGATAGCGCCTTTGTCGAAAATTTCGATGACCGTGCCTTCATGGATGGAATCAACGGTGAAGATGCTTTCAAATACTTCCCACGGATTTTCTTCCAGTTGCTTGTGTCCCAAACTCAATCTGCGGTTTTCCTTGTCTATTTCGAGTACCATCACGTCGATGTCGTCGCCTATTTGCGTAAATTCCGACGGATGTTTCACCTTTTTTGTCCATGACAGGTCGGAAATGTGGATCAAACCGTCCACTCCTTCTTCTATTTCCACGAATACGCCGAAGTTGGTAAAATTACGCACTTTGGCAAGATGTTTTGTGCCTACGGCATATTTTTCATCAATCGTATTCCACGGATCTAATTTCAATTGCTTGATACCAAGCGACATTTTGCGATCTTCACGATCCAGCGTCAGGATTTGGGCGTCCACCACATCGCCTACTTTCAGAAATTCCTGTGCGCTGCGCAAATGTTGCGACCACGACATTTCCGATACGTGAATTAAGCCTTCCACGCCCGGTGATATTTCTACGAAAGCGCCGTAATCGGCAATGACTACTACTTTGCCCGAAACGGTATCGCCTACTTTCAGACCGGCGTCCAAGGCATCCCACGGGTGTGGGGTCAGCTGCTTTAATCCCAGTGCAATACGTTTCTTTGCATCGTCAAAGTCGAGGATCACCACGTTGAGCTTCTGGTCAAGTTCTACCACTTCTTCAGGATGCGTTACCCGTCCCCACGAAAGGTCGGTAATGTGGATCAGACCGTCCACGCCGCCCAAATCAATGAACACGCCGTAGGAGGTAATGTTTTTGACGGTGCCTTCCAGTACCTGTCCTTTTTCGAGTTTGGAAATGATCTCCGCCTTCTGTTGTTCCAGTTCGGCTTCGATCAGCGCCTTATGAGATACCACCACGTTCTTGAAATCATGATTGATCTTGACAATCTTAAATTCGGTGGTTTTGCCCACGAAAACGTCGTAATCGCGGATGGGTTTCACGTCGATTTGCGAACCGGGCAGGAATGCCTCTATACCGAAAACGTCCACAATCATCCCGCCTTTTGTCCGGCACTTGATATAACCGGTGATGATTTCGTCGTTTTCGAGCGCCTGATTGACCCTGTCCCACGAACGCATGGAACGCGCCATGCGGTGTGAGAGGATCAATTGTCCCTTTTTATCTTCCGAGCTTTCCACATATACTTCTACCTTGTCGCCTACTTGCAGATCGGGACGGTAGCGAAATTCGTTCATACTGACAACACCTTCCGACTTGAAGCCGATATTGATCACCACTTCGCGTTTGTTCATGGCGATGACCGTTCCTTCAATAATTTCATTTTCAACTATGGACGACAGTGTTTGGTCGTACATAGCTTCCATTTGTGAGCGATCGCTGTCCGAATAGAGGTTCGGCGCGTTGGAATAGGTATCCCAGTTGAAATTTTCGAGGGATATGTCTTCCTTTTTGATTTTTTTGATTTCCTGAACTACTTCTTCGGCGCCTTCATCTTCAAAAGATTCCTCTTCTTCCTCAACGTCGGCTACATCTTCCCGATTTTCAACCGACTCCTCGACGGCAAGTAATTCTTTGGGTTCCAATTCGAGTTCATTATCGAACTCTTCTGTTTTTTGTGTTGCCATTAAAAAAAATTATGTTTAAAAATTTAATAAAATTAGACATTATGTTGTTCATACTTGAATTTGCAAAAGTAATATATATTTTGATACGAATAACATAAAAATTGTATTTTTGGGAAAAATATCTCCAAAAATTGATTCAATCCGCACGGGAAAATATATAACTATCTCAAATTGAATTGTTTTATCTGCTCAATTCTTCCAACACTTTTTTAGCGCTGCGCAACATGTCGCGAGGCGCATCCGGTATATCCACCGTATTGAATTTGGCTACTTCCTCATTCAGTTTGGTTAGCTTTGCCGGAGCATCGCCTTTCGAAGACGCCGCTAAGCTATTGCGCAGTATCCTGATTTTTTCGGCGTCCTGTATTCCTTCGCGCAGCCGCTCGAAACGGATGGAACTTCGCCCTCCGGGATATATTATATATGTATCCCCGGCAGGCCATGTCCGAAAACGGGAATCCGTCAGGGGATGCTCCGTCCACGAGTTGTAAGCCCAGCGCAGGAAGCCGTCGAGGCGCGCCGCCGTGGCGTACCACGCGATATAGGCGCCCTCCGCAGGGTCGGAGAAGGTAAAGACGTTGGGAAACCGATGGGAACAACACACATAATAGGTGCTGATCAATCCGTTGTTTTTGCGGAATGAAAGATCGTTCTCCTCGAAAACCGATCCGAATGACACGCATATATCCTTGAGCATCGGAAACTGCCGGTAACTTTTGTGGTTGTCCGCCAAAGCCACTCCTGTTCCGGGTGCCGTTTTCCGCAAAAAATCCAGCACCGCCTTCATATCTTTTGGCGGTCGCTCGTCCATAGCGATATTGGTTATTTCCAGCCATCCTTTTTCTTTCAGGTGTTGGCTGAAATCTTTCAGGAACGGCGTCCATATTTCTTCAAATGTTTTCTCGCCCGGTTTTGCCTGCACATTCACGTAAGTTTCCTTTTCCGCGTCGTAGTAGTGCAATTCGTAATTCCAGGGAATCATCGAATAACAATTGATCTGTTTTTTGACGCCCAGCCGGATCATCAATTCCACCCACCGGTCGAATACCGTATAGTCATACCTCCATGATCCGTCCTTCTGTCTGTTCCATGCGATCATGTCTTCGTAGGGATCGAAACACTGGTTGTTCCAGGGGTCTTTGTTGATGTTGGCGGTGATCACTTTTTGTCCTGCGGAGGCAAGCAAACGCATGGGGGCTTCCAGCAATGCCCAGTGTTCTTCCGACCACGGTTTCACCTGATGCACGCGCGCCACGGCTGAAGGATGCTGCCACAAATCAAGGTGGAAATGCCATTCCGACGGTGGGGGAAGAGTTTGCGGCAGTACTTCGAGGGTGATGTCCAGTTTTTGCTTTTTCCGCCCTTTGGCGGATATGGTTAACGCACCCGAATAGACGCCGGGTGCGGCTTCGGACGGAATGTCGAAACTCAGCCATACGGGACGGGTGGTTTGCGCTTCGAGATGGAAACGGCGGAGGGTGTCCAGCATGTCGGCAGCCAGCGATGACGGAAAATTTTCCGGTTTTCTGTGCCCGCAGCCGGGTTCGAAAACGTCGGTAAGCACATACCGGACAAAGCGCGCTTGTGCAATGGTCGCATCCAGCACGGCGGTCGATGATTTGAACGGCGTAAATTCGCATGTAATCCCCTCAATGGCTTCCCGAGACCAGACCAGCGCTTGAGCCGAAACGCGCTCTCCGCGCCATCCGCACCCTTGCCACGACAGAACGCGCTCTGTCGCCGGAACGGACGATTTCGCATAACGCTCGTCAATACTGCCGAATGAAACATTCAGTTGCTTTGAAACTTTATTCCAGTCCGCATGGACGTCCGGAGACGGATCGGCAGCTTCGGCGTAAGTTTCGCCACCGGCAGGCGGAAGGGATTGGCAAGATGCGGTGATCCAACCGCAACAAAATAACAAACAATACCATCTTTTCATTTTGAACATGTATAAAATAAGTTGCAAATATAGATTATTTTTTTTGGAGACGCCATATTTTTATTGAATTTCAGAGGGTGGGCAGTTTTCCGTTTTCGGCGGTGAGGCGAAACAGGCGATAAACATGGACAAATTCATCGGCAAAGGCTTCGTCAGGGACAAGTTTCCAAAAATAATCGTAGCGGTCGTCGCCGTTCGAAAGGCGGTACGCGCGGTTTGCAGCCATTCGGAAACGCCTTGTGCCTGCATTGTTGTTGCAAAAATGCAAAGCAGGAAAAATGAGGATAATCGTTTCATATTCAATTATTTTTTTAAGTTGAGAGTTCGTTTCTGTTATATGCTTCTATTATTTTTGGAATTAAATGTGCTGCATAAAGCGGTAAATCAATCAAATCATCTGACTGGTTACAGTCGTTCAGCGAGAGGCGAAAACTTAATTTCGGCTGATATTTCTCTCTGAATACTTTGAGCGATTTTGCCTGTGTGTTGAATCCCGATTTTACTTCAACGGGTACGGAAGTGTTCCACGCTTCCAGCAAAAAATCAATTCCGTTGGTAGATTTTTCTGTTGTCCAGTAAAAAATGCTGTCGTTGGGGTTAAAAAGTTGCTGACAGATATACTGTTCGGCTAATGCGCCTTTATACTCCGTAAATAAGGCATTTCCCTCTAAAATTGTTCTTGAATGCACATTCATCATTGCGCAGAACAAGCCTACATCACAAATAAAAACCTTAAAAACAGTTGTTTCTTCGTAAAATTTGAGCGGAATTTTTGGCGTATAAGTTGCAACAGCTTTATAGATAAGCGCAGAGTTTTGCAGCCACTGAATATGCGCCAGATAATCATTAGCCCGCG
>JAISRX010000181.1 GCA_031273395.1 Bacteroidales bacterium
GCTGAGTAAAAATCCGGATAAAACTTTTACGCCCCGTACTCCCGCATTGAGTGCCGGTATTATAAAGCAGAACCGGAATATGGACGACGCATTCAAATTGCCTGTGATTATATCAATAAGAACATGACACTACCAAAGAACGCACGCGGTAAAAAAAGGCTGAAAAAGAACAATTTGCATTTTTTTACAAAATATTTGTTTTATGATCATCATTCGGTACTATATTTGTACCGAAATTTGTGACCGGCACAACACTGTCATGTAAAACCGGATTGTTGAACTGAAAATATAATGGATATGAAAAATTTTTTAATTGCGGCTGTCGTAATGACAGGGCTAAGCGCCTGTGAAGGACCTCCGGGAAAAGACGGACGGGATGGGCGGGATGGACTGGTGTCAACATGGCACAACATTACTTTTACGGTGCATCGAGATGACTGGCAATTAGTAGGCGGAGAAAATCAGATCGGTTCCTATTATTGGAGCCTGTGGGACGACGTACCGCAGTTAACGGACGCCATATACAGGGAGGGCGCAGTGATTTGCTATTATGAATTTGCCGATGATCAGGGAGAAAAAGTATTAACAACCCTGCCATATACCTACTATGACATGGACATAGTAGAAGAAGAAGGCGGAAAAGAAACGGAATACCCCTTCTCCGTGCACTATTCGTATGACGTTACACCCGGATCAATCGCCTTCAAACTGACTTTCAGCGATTTTTATACCGGAGCCTTTCGTCCGCCGCCTGAATGTACATTCAAACTGGTATTGGTGTACTGATCCTAAAATCCCGTACAGCAATATGCCTGCGGGATTTCAGGATGGCGCCGACCCGTCGAATCTTATCCGTTGAAAGTGGAATAGCGGGTATATTTGTCCTGCACGTTGATGTAGTATGCCTTATACTTAATGTAATGGTTTCCTTTCTGATACTCCCACACAATGTTTCCCGCCGTATAGATTTTTCCGATACACGACTCGAAAATCAGCGAATAGTGCAAGCCTGTCACTTCCGACGCCTGTAAAATGGAAGCGAACAACACGCTGCGATCCGCAAAATGTCCTATCACCGGAAGATGATACTTCCGCTGTTTCAACTTCTTGTCTATTTTTGCCTTGATTTCTTCAGGCGTTTGTTTATGATATGCCATACCTGTAAAATTTAATTTTAAAATTGCTCCAAAGATACATCTTATTTTTATGATGTAACGAGAATCCCAAAAAAAAGTTACATTTTTTTGATTTTTTTTGCCGGCAGATAGTGAGAGTGTCCACTCATCAGTCATGACGCAAACCGGCAGGTTACTTTCTTCCGTGCCGGCAATATGATATTATTGCCTTTTTTACAAATGCCTTTTTGCGCGCCGAATACTGCCGCTCATATTTCTTTTTGTCCATGCCGCTCAATGTTTTGTTCTTTTTCGTAGCGCTTCGTCCTGACGGTGCAAAGATAATTCCGTTTATGATGAGAGGTGTAACCGCGGATTTGTAAATAAACCCAAAATGTCCATTAGGCATCGCCGACCGACCCAACGGGTCGCATGTTTATAGAATCGGGGACGCTATCCGTGCCATGCGACCCCGATGGGGTCGAATTTTCCATCAACATTCGTTCTATAAACATGCGACCTCTTCGAGGTCGTATCTGTCTTCACACATTCCATGCCATCGAAGTTCAATATGAGGATACCGGCTAATGGACATTTTGGGATAAAAGCCATTAATTTTGTCCGTTACACTTAAAATACACATAACAGTGATTGCATTTGTTCCGGGTCGGGTCTAAAAAATGTCCGACCGCTGCCTTTATCATGTCATGGTTGGTATGCCTTGCACATGAAGATCATGACGTAACCTTATATTTTTGCCGGGTGCTATGATGAATTTGTACTGATGGAGATCATGAATTTTGTTTCTACAAATTCAATGATTTGTCCGAAGAAATCGAAAAATTCGCGGCGGAAATCGTCGTAATGCGCTTCCATCACGCTAATGGCAAATTCCGTTTCATCGGGCAGGGAGGTTCGTTTCGACATGGCGTCCAGCACGTCGCGTATCCCTTCGGAGGTGGCGTAGCGTTCAATCCAGCGTTCGCTCATAAAGCCGGGCAGGTAGTTTTGAAGTCGTTCGGGAAGGATTTCAAAGTTGTTCAGCATGAGGTTGTGCATTCTGTTCACATAATCGCGCAGGGGCATGGCGTTAAAATCGCTCCAGTTTTTTGCCAGATAGTGATCGTACAAAATGTCGATGACCACTCCGGCGTATTTGGAGTAACGCGGCTGAAAGCGGGTCATGCTCTGATGTACAATCGGATGCCGATCGGTAAACGAATCGATGTTCCGGTGCAGGAGGATACCGGTACGAATGTCTTCCGAGTATTTCAGATAGTCGCTTCCTTTTACCCAATCGCCCAGAAAGTTTCCGATTTTCACATCATCATTATCGCCCGACAGGTATGTATGTGCCAGATAATTCATCCGAATGAAGTTATCACTTTCTATTTTTGCGGTTTATGTTGATGGCACAGCGCCTTGACCGACAGGGAGAGCAAAATGTACAAAAGGATGACCGGCGCCAGTCCGGAACACCGGAAAATTGCCAGTATCACTGCCGAAAGCGTCAGGAAAACATACCGCACCTTATTGTTTTTCCAGTCAAAGGACTTGAATTTAAGCGAAAAGAGCGGCAGTTCCGCCAGCAGCAGGAAGGAAAACACCCCCGTGGCAGCCAGCAGGAAACAGGTATTTCCTGCGATGGCGGCAGCTATTCCGTCTCCTCGAACGATGAACGCCAGCGAAGAGATGAACAGGGCGTTTGCCGGCGTCGGCAAGCCGATAAACGAATCGGTCTGCCGCGGGTCTATGTTGAACTTTGCCAGCCGGAGCGCCGAGAAAACGGCAATGATGAATGCCGGCAACGACAGCAGCCATCCGCAAGCGTACATTTCAACGGCGTATCCGCGGGCTTCCATCGACGAGAGCAACAGGAAAAACATGATCCCTGCCGGCGCAACCCCGAAACTAACCATGTCTGCCAGCGAATCCAACTCCTTGCCGATGCTGGAATGTACCCGGAGGCTACGGGCGGCAAAACCGTCGAAAAAATCGAAAACCGTTGCCGCAAAGATACAGCAGCACGCCATTAGCGGTTGTCCGCCGAAGGAAAAAACAAGGGACAAACAGCCGCAAAGCAGGTTGCAGCACGTGATGGCATTGGGTATGTGACGAACAATAAAAGACAGATGTGACATAATATACATTTTGTCACAAATTTACATGATAATATCGGATTTCATACACTACCGTGTAAAAAAATATGAAATTATCATCTCTTCCGCAACAATTACAGGCTTACCGCTATTTTCAACGCCTTGTATCCGCCCGTGCTGGCTTTCAGCAACCGACCGCTTTTGAGATACACGCGGTAGCTTTCTTTTTCGTACAGCTCGATTTTCGATACTTCGTTGACATTGACGATGTACGAACGATGTATGCGGATAAACTGTTGCGCGGGGAGGTTCTGTTCGAAATACTTCATGGTTTTCTCCTTCAGGAAGGTGTTTTTTGCGGTGTGCAGCTTCACGTAATCGCCGTCGGCTTCAATAAAATCAATGTCGTGTATCGAGATGACATGAATCTGTTGCCGGTCTTTTACCGCAATGCGTGTCAGCGCATCGGGCAGGGCGGCGCCGGTGTTTTTGAGCGCGTGCAGGGCGTCCGGGACGGGCGCTTCGGAGGCAATCCGCGACAGGGCTTTCTGCATTGCCGCGTCGAAACGTTCTTTTGAATACGGTTTCAACAGATAGTCGACAGCGTTCAGTTCAAAAGCGCGTATGGCATATTGGTCAAATGCCGTCGAAAAGATGATCTCCGGCGGATTGTCCAGCAGTTCCAACATTTCAAAACCCGTCAGTTTGGGCATCTGCACGTCGAGGAAAACAAGTTGCGGCTGCTGTTCCCGTATGAGCTTCATGGCGTCGAACCCGTTGTCGGCTTCTCCCGCAATATCCGCATCGGGATACGGCTGCAGGTAGTACCTGATCAGGTCGCGCGCGGGCGCTTCGTCATCAACAATTATTATGCGTACCATTTCCATATTCATCATCATATTCAATTATCAGTGTGACCGTGAATTTTCCGGCTGTCGTTTTTATGTGCAAATCCGCCGCATTGCCGTACAGGAGTCGCAAACGTTCGCGAACATTACGGATACCCGTTTCCGCGCCTTTCTTCAGGGAAGTCTGTTCGCGGTCGCAGTCGTTGCTCAGTTCAATGTGCAGACCGCGCGCGGTGTGGCATATCTTTACCGTGATGCGGACGGTTTGCAGGCTTTCGTAAACGCCGTGCTTGACGGCATTTTCAAACAGCGGTTGCAGCAGCATTGCGGGGATTTTCACAGGCAGGCAGGCAGGATCAATGTCGGCTTCATACACTAATTTGTCGCCGAAGCGCAATTTCTCAATGGACAGATAGCGCGTGATGTTTTCCATTTCGTCTTCAAGACGGGAATAAACACGATTGGTGGACAACACGGCATAACGCAGATAGTCCGAGAGCGCCACAAGCATTTGTTGCGCCCGCTGCCGGTCGGTAACGATCAGCGAATTGACGGAATTGAGGCTGTTAAACAGGAAATGGGGGTTGATCTGCGATTTCAGCAGGTTCAGTTCACCGTCTTTCAGCAGCCTGTTCAGCCGTATTTCGTTGGTCGCTTTTTCGTTGAGCTGTTCTACATATACATGCAGGTAATACATCAGAATGGCTATGATGTAATAGATCAGTCCCTCGATGATTTTCCACCAGATGGAAGCGTTCAGGAACGACAGGTAAGCCTCGTCGCTCAGTGCAATGGACGCCGCAACAAGGTATCCGATCGTGAGGCATATAATCAGGTAAGCGCAAGCCAGCGCAAAATGTGCAGCCAGATTGAAACGCCACGTCTGGTGCTCCCACCCGTTGAAGCGGACGGGATACCACAACGGGATAATGCAACAGGCAAACAAAAGGTGGAAGATGACCGTGTCCGCAAAAACATACTCGAAGGGCAAACCGGTGACCAGACTCACAATGAGCATTTGCCCGCAGGACAGCGTTACCCAGATGCCCGTGTAAAGCATTCTCGACCGGTAAGTGCTTAGTATCGGATTGCTGTTCATCGGTAAATTTCTGATTTCATGACGTCAATTTTGCGCAAATTTACATGAAATATTTGAAATATGCATCACCTTCGCGTCTCCATAGGAACATCAATAAATAAATATAACAATTAGGCTGAATGCAACAGTTCCATTCACCATGAAAACCACTTCCTGTTATATTGCATTTTGCCGGTTCCCCGTCGCTAATTCTTATTCCTGTTTCATATTGTGTCTCGTCAAGAACGGCTTTTACTTTCAATCCTGTTTCTGTGACTGTTGCACCGATTAAACTTAAAATCACCGGCAAACTTTCCAACGGTTTTCCACGCCGGTTAATTGATATATAAGAAAATAAACGATGTGCTATTTTGTTCCACCTGCCTGTGCCGGGAGGAAAATGACTGACATATATTATGTAAGCCGTTTCATTGGCAAATTCCTGTAACTGTTTTTTCCACAGACGGTTTCTACTTCCATTACAGCCACCTCCAACGCAGGCAGATGTTCGTGACCGGTGAAACCGCGCATGGTAATATCGGCGCCTGCAACACGCTTGCGCTCTCCCCATGCATCGTACCAATAGCGGGATACTGTTGTTTTGCCGGCGTCGGTGAGTACCCGCAAACTGCCCGGCTGGTCGCGGCAGGTAACGATTCCGGCATGGTCAACCTTTCCGGCGAATGAAAGCGACGAAAACAGGAAAAATGACGAAAGAAATAACTTTTTCATTTTTTATTCCTCTTTTGACATAGGCCTGTCGGACTGATGATATGCAAACATAGCTTCGCCACGTCAGTCCCATTTTGGATTAATTTATCTCCGGTTATTATCAATTTATTATCACGATTGCGTTCTTCCATCACCCAATTTACAGACCAATATAAATCCTAATGTTGCTTTTGCAACTTTGTAACAATTTCTTCAATAGGAACTACAAATTTGCTCCAATACACAATCGCCGCGTCATCTCCGCCGGTTTCCGCTTTTTGAGCAGCAGTGAAAATATACAAAACTGCGCCACCAACACCGGATTTTTCGCCACGATAAAACCATTCTCTTTCGTCCTTAAAAAAATCCACTTTACTTCCTTTAAAAGATATCTTTTTCCCGACAAGATTAAAATCTTGAGGATTTATTTTAAAAATAAAATTCAAATATCTTCCCTCATACTCATTAAGTATTGAAGAACTATCTATCCCCATTTTGTCTATATGGCTTAATAATTCTGTGGGAATTTCCGCAAAATTATACACTTGCCGTTCTTGTATCGTTTGTTCCATATTGTTATTTGAATTATACCTATAAATAGGGAAACAACTAAATAAAAACATTTCTAAACATGTAATTACTAACAACTTATTCATATTATTTCAGATTTATGAAATTTGATATAAATATGGACTTGAATAAATCCCTAATTGCCTGATAAATAATTGCAGGTTTAGTAAAATAGGACGCCGTCTCTGGCAATGTGTGTGTATTGTTTCATCTTGAATAAATTTTTATCATACCTACAACACTCAATATCACATAATAATTTAAAATATTTACTGCAAAAATTATGCCAAATTCATCTTAATTTAAACAAAACAGTCCTTAAACCATCACCTCTCACTGTCCATTCCGTTTTTTACCGCCGCATCCGTCTGTTTGCCCGAACATGCCGGTATGCCTTGATTCCGTGTTTTTTGTCGCAAGCGTAATGATCCGTTATTCGGGTTGATTTATGCGGATGAACAAATACATGTAATTTATGGTATATATTTTGTAGCGTCATCTTATATCAATCGCAAATACAAAATTTATGAAACGTCGGGATTTTTTACGAAATTCGGTTATTGCCGGCGTCGGAGCGGGTCACTGTTCATACCTCCGGTCGCAGGATTTACAGGCGAAGCACGATGTGCCGCCCGGGAAGGACAGGCAAAGAAAACAGCCGCACATCATATTGATCATGGACGATCAGCATCGGGGAGACGCTTTGCGTTGCATGGGCAATCGCGTCGTGATTACGCCCTGTCTGGATGCGCTGGCGGAAGACGGGACGCTTTTTGTGAACGGCTATTCGTCCACGCCCAGCAGCACGCCCGCACGCACCGGACTGCTGACGGGACTTTCGCCGTGGCATCACGGTATGCTGGGATACGGACGGGTGGCTTCGCGTTACAAATACGAGATGCCTGCCATGTTGAAAAATCTGGGATACTACACTTTTGGCGTCGGCAAGATGCACTGGTATCCTCAAAAGTCGCTTCACGGCTTCCATGCGACGCTGGTGGATGAAAGCGGAAGAAGCGAAACGCCCGATTTTGTCAGCGACTACCGGCAATGGTTTCAACTCCATGCGCCCGGAGAGAACCCCGATGCAACCGGTATCGGCTGGAACGAGCATCGTGCGGACATTTACCGACTGGACGAAAAGTTGCATCCCACCACATGGACGGGGCAAACCGCCTGCGAACTGATCCGCAATTACGACGACGACCGTCCGCTGTTCCTGAAAATATCGTTTGCCCGTCCGCACAGTCCGTATGATCCTCCCAAACGCTATCTGGACATGTACCGCGACGCGGACATACCGGCGCCCGCCATCGGCGACTGGTGCGGAAAGCACAGCGAACCGAAAGACCCCTCACAGGCGGATAAGGACGCTCCCTGGGGGAATTTCGGGAATGAATACGCCCAAAATTCGCGGCGGCATTATTACGCCAACATCACTTTTATTGACGATCAGGTGGGCGAAATCATCAAAACCCTGAAGGAAAGAGGAATGTATGACAACGCCCTGATCTGCTTTACCGCCGACCACGGCGACATGCTGGGCGATCATCATCACTGGCGCAAAACGTACGCCTACGAGGGATCATCCAAAATTCCCTTTATTGTAAAGTGGCCTGAATCCGCCGGCAGCGGGAAGCGGAGGAAAAAGGTGGATGCGCCGGTGGAATTGAGGGATTTTTTGCCCACTTTTCTGGATGCAGCCGGAGCCACCGTCCCCGACGATATGGACGGACGTTCGCTGTTGCCGCTGGCGTTTGCCGAAAAACCGGAATGGCGGAAATATATTGATCTGGAACATGCCCGGTGTTACGACAGGTTGAATTACTGGTGCGCCTTAACCGATGGAAAAACCAAATACATCCGCTTTTTCACCACAGGCGAGGAACAGTTGTTCGACTTAAGCCGCGATCCGTCGGAATTGAAAAATCTTGCAGGATTGCCCGGATACAAAAAGCGGTTGGACGCCATGCGCAAAGAGATGCTTGCCCATCTTGCGGAACGGGGAGATGATTTTGTAAAGGACGGTCAAATAGTCATCCGCGACAGTTCCCTGCTGTACAGCCCCAACTATCCCGAAACGCAAACAGGGATTTGAATCCTGTTAGGATTACGGGGGCAGGACAATCGCACCAATACCTCCGCCGCCGTAGAGACGCGGCATGCCACGTCTCTACCATCACACGTACCATTGCGGCGACAGGGGTAGGGGCGACACTTGCGGTCGCCCTTACGCAGTGCGCGGAACAATTACGCGAAAGACTTGACCGGTTTTCTACTGCTGCGTCGACACTGTTGCCTTTGCGGTATAGACTTTTTGGGTACTACCGTCTTCAGCGGTCACCGTATAGCGTACTCCGGAGGCGGTAAAAAAGTCTTGTTGCTCTACGCCCGAAGCCGGACTCACCGTTGCCTTGTCCGACACCGTAATGACGGGCGTCAAGGGAGTTTGGGTCGTGCCTTTCGGGTACAGATGCGTGATGTTCGTTCCGCTGATCTCCCATGTGTCGTTGCCGACTTTGAACGACTCGATGTTGCATGAGGAACTTTTGGCGTCGTCTTTTGATTTGCACGACAACATGACGGTCGTTGCCGTCAACAATACTGCTAAAAAGATATTTGTCTTCATTTGAATGATGATTTAAAATTATTTTGACACTGCAAATTTAAATATTTTTCGTTGATTTTCCTTCTCCGCCGTAAAAATATATATTCCTTCGGGAAGATGAACGGCGTGCGTTTCGTCGGGCGAAAGCGTCCGGAACACATGCGTCTGTTGTCCGGTCAGCGTATAAACACGGCATACGTACCCTTCCAGATGCAACACCCTGAGCGTTCCCGCGACATGGTAAACCCTTGCGGCGTCCTCCTCGAAGGTTTCCGTTCCGGTCGGCTGTATGCTTGCCGTAATTTGCGCTTTTTCCGATCGGTTTCCGGCAGCGTCCGTCGCTTCCACGGCAAAAGTGTATTCCGTGCCGACGGTCAAGCCGGTGACGGCGTACTCGGGTTGCGTTACCGTTGCCGTGTTTTCGCCGTTCACATACACATTGTAGCCCGTAACGCCCGTACTTTTGTCATTGTCGACGGAAGCCGTCCACGAGAGGATAACGCCTGTTCCGGCAGGCGTTGCCGCGAGGTTCCCCGGCATGGTGGGCGGGGTGACGTCGGGGATGCTCACAAGGAGAGCATTGCTCTGTTCGGATTTCTTGTTTGTTACCTTGTCGACCGCCTCCAGCCGGATGGAGTGCGTATAGCTCTCGGCAAGGGCGAGCGTGCAGGTTAGCCCGTCAATGCCGGATTTCTCCGGCGACAAGTTCACGTACACGTTGTAAGTAACGGCAATGCCGTCCGTTGGGGCGTTCCATGCGAGCGTTACCGCGCTTCCGTCTCTGCCTGCCAGCCGCAAGCCGGAGGGTTTGGAGGGCGTTCCTTCGGCAAGCGTAGTGACGCGCGCCGAGGTTCTATCCGACAAATTCCCCTTGTTGTCCACCGCTTCCACGCCGACGGTGTATCCCGTTTCGGGCGTCAGTCCTGCGAGCATAAAGTCGGTTTGGGTGGTCTCGTCCGTTTTTGCGCCGTTCAGATAGATGTTGTAGCGGGCTATGCTTTCGTCGTCTATCGAAGCGTCCCACGAGAGGGTGATGCTTGTTGCCGTCCGCTCGGTTTTGAGGTTTGCCGGCTTGCCCGGTTTGTCCGTAAGGCGGAAATAGAGGCTCGGCAGTATCCCGAAATAGGCGGCGTGGACGCTTGCGTTCAGGTTGGGCAGCGCTCCTTCGTTGGGCAAAATCCTGCGGTGGGCGCCGTACACGCTACCGTACCCGTTGATTTTCAGCACTCCGTTCACCAGTTCGAAATCTTCCCTGTCGTAGTTCGCCGGAATGGTTACGCTGTAGGTTTGCGCTCCGCTGGCAAAGGTGTATTGATGGGGACTCAGTATCAGCGGGAAATCCGTATTGAAGCCCGTGTACTGTATGCCGGCGCTCATGTTGTAGATGCCCGCCAGCTTGTTGCAGGGGTGGTAGAGCGTGTTGAAGGTGACGGACACCTCGTCGCCGGGCTGGAACCGCTGTCCGGGACGGGTAGCGTTGCTCACCGCGCAGGTGACCGGCTTGGCGCTGATCACCTGATATTCCGAGCCTGTCGGCGCGCTGAGCTTTACGATGTTGCGCCCGTGTACCAGCCGCACGGTGTAGCTGCCGTCGTCGTTGGCGGTAACGCCCTCGTCGGAAAAGCCGCCGTAATGCAGGGAGGCAGCGCCGTCCGTTTCTACGATTGCGGGGCGCGCCAGCGTTACGGAAGTCACGTTTGAGGGGGAGAAGGTGTAGTCGAAACCGCCGGTGGACGCTTCGTAGTAAAGCACGTCTATCTCCGCGTCGATGAAGGTGTCGGCTACCTTTGCCGAGCCTTCGGCGTTCCATATTTCGCTGATGCGCATGTTGGGTTCGATGCCCGTTTCAGGCGCATCCACCGACACCACGAACACGCCCGTGTTTTCGGTCCACAGCGCTCCGAAAAAGGGTCCCACGTTTGCCGACGAACAGATGAAAGCGTCGTAGGCGACCAGCACAATGGCGGTACCCGCGCCCACGGCGGTGATCAATCCGGCAGGGCTTACCGTTACCACGCTGTTGTCCTCCGCGCCGTTTTCGTTCACCACCCGGTAGTGGTAGTCCGGTTCGAGGAAATAATTGTTTACGTCGCTGTCTATTGCCTGCCAGTTGCGCAGATGGAGCAGCCGGTAGGTATTGCCGCCGGCGAGCCTGAGGTATCCGCGCTCGTTGATGTTCAGGAAAACGTCCGCCATGTTGCGCCCGCCGTTGCTGAGTACATTGCGGTCAAGTTCCTTCGGGCTGCGCGAGTTCAGGTCGGCAAGGGTGATTTCAAGCCCCGTGGCGGAGGAACTTGGGGTAAACACCCCCGTGTGGGTCAGTTTGCCGGGCATGCTCACGCGGTAGTTGTGTTTCCCGCTGACGCTGTACCGGTAAACCGTTTTGCCGTCGCCGGAAGGGGAAATATCCACCGGCGTCTTTTCGGTAAACGGCACGTAATGGGCGGCGCCTTTCGACCCCACATAAACGCTTGCCCCTTCGGGGACGGTGATAGAGTAGTTGCCCTGCGCGGCAACCTTCCCGACGGAGGAGAAAAACAACAACCATACAATGGAAAATGAAAAAAGGGAAATGGAAAATTTCCTCCATAAAAGGCGATTTAACCGTAAAACAACTGCAAAGGGTGCAGAATTTATATTGTCGGCATTATTTCCTTTGCGAACTTTGCGAAAGTCCTTTGCGAACTTTGCTGTGGAAAGTTGGCATTTTTCCGTTTCCCGGTGATGTTTACTGTTCATGATACTTGCATTATTCATATTTTTATTTTAATTTTAAACACAACATTTTTTTCTATCAACATACGATATTTTCGACTTCAAAAGCGTCATACATTATTTATTTCCCATTTCCAAAAGGCAGGGCGGACAATCTGCCCTGCTCATGAAACGGATTTATTTTTCAATTTTCAATTTGAACGTTTTCCGGTCGTTTGCCTTCTGCGCCGTGAGGATATAGATTCCTTCGGGAAGGCTAACGGGGTGCGTTTCGTCGGGGGAAGCCGCCACGAACGCCTCCTGCAACTGCCCGCTTGTCGTGTAAATGCGGCATACATGCCCTTCCAGATACAGCAGCCTTACAGCGCCCCGCGCCCAGTATGCCTTTGCCGCGCCGGTTTCAAAGCCTTCCACGCCGGTCGCCTGCAGGGTGGTTGCCCTTACCTGCGCCGCGTCCGAACGGTTGCCCGCTTCGTCCACAGCCGTTACGGAAAACGTATATTCCGTGCCGGCGGTCAGTCCCGTTGCCGTACAGCCTGTCCCGGCGATGTGCGTCAGGCTGTCGCCGTTCATATACACCGCGTAGCTGGCAATGCCCAGGTTGTCGTCGGAGGCTGTCCACGAGAGGTCAATGCCCGTTTCGGCGGGCGTTGCCCGGAGGTCGGAAGGCGCGGAGGGAGGGGTAAAGTCCCTGTTGTATGCGCGGATGTCGCTCACCTGCCAGACGGAGGCGCCGCCCGTGGAGGAAGTATAGACAAAGGCAAAGCGCACGGGAGCGGTTGCCGCAAGCAGTATCTCGCCCGATTCCGTCCACGCGGCGCCGGCAGCCCACGTGACGCCGGTAGCGTCATCCCATGCGGCGACGGCAGGGTCGCCCACCCCGGCGTAATCGGAGGAGTATTTCAGCACGACGGGGTCGCCGCTGCTAAACGGCTGTGCCGAAGCAAAGGCAAAGGCAAGGGAACAGCCTTCGGCGGCGGTGAAGGCAGGCGAAATCAGCCAGTCCTCGTTGTCCTGCGCAACGATCTGTTCGTCGGCGCCGTCCATCTCCGCAAAGGTGTTGCCGTCCTGTTTGGCAGTCCATACCTGATCGCCCGTTTGGCTGTAGGGATACCAGTTGCCGAGCGATCCGGCAAAGGATTCCGTGAAGGGCAGGGCAGCCGTTTGCGCTCCGGCAACGGTAATGACCTCTTCCGATACGCTGCTTTGCAACGCGCCCAATATGGCTATGGCTTTCACTGTCGCGGTTGCCGGCAGGGGAAACGGCGCGGAGTAAAGCTCGGATTGGCTGGCAGGCGTTGAGCCGTCGGTGGTGTAGCGTATCTCGGCGTTGTCCGGTTGGCAGGCAAGGCTTGCGATAGCCGTCCAGTAGCCGCCGCCGTCCTTCGGCTGCCCGGTGACGCTCACGGTGGGCGCGAAAGGCGGAACAAAGGTGATTGTGGTATCCGTCACCGCGCTTGATATTCCGTTGCGTATGGCAATGGCTTTGATGTGCGTGGTTGCCGTCAAATCAAATGCTTCGGCGTAAAGCGTAGATTGGTCGGTAGGCGTAGCGCCGTCGGTGGTGTAATAGACAGCGGCGCTACCCTGCTCGCACGCCAGGCTTGCGGTGGCAGTCCAGAAGCCGCCGCCGGGCGCTGCCTGACCGGTGATGCTCACGCCGGGCGCGGATGTGTAGTTGCCCGGGTTGGCGGTGATGCAGAGGTCTTTGATGACAAGCACAAGATAGCCACCCCCAGCACCAGTAGACGCACTTGTGTTTTTTATCACCACCTGAAATTTGCCGGTAACCGGAGTTGTTAGTGCTTCCGAAAACGTGACGTAAGTACCGCTTGCTGCTGTATGTGTAACATCTTTGAACCAAACCTCCGTGCCGTTTTGCATTACACTAACTCTGAACTTCTTTTGTGCGGTTACCGTTCCTTTATGGGAAAATTTTATGTGGGTACAACCATACTTAAAAACAGGGGAAGCCATGTAACCGGCTCTCGCTCGCTGAGAGCCATTTAAGGTTAATTCGATGCTATTTTGAGTATGCGAACACCATAAAACTTTCCACCCGTCTAACCTTATGGTGTCGGAGGGCCATGACAATACCGGCAGTGAGGCAAAGTTATCGGTGTAGTCGCATTGCGCCTGCACTTTTTCTATTCCTGCGCATAACGCCGGCATAAGAAAAAAGAAAACATATTTGAGGACATATAAATTTTTCATTACTACAATATTTTTTAATTTTTTATAAAAAGATACAGGACATAACGCCCGTCACGTCCTGTATCCCATGTGAATATTATTTTTTTATCAACTGCCTGGTTCGGTGATGGTGTATCAACAGGTATTCGCCTGCGGGCAGTTTCCGGGTATCTACCTTGTTGCTTCCCGACTTCAGCGTGGTTTTCAGCACAACTTTTCCGTCTTTTCCGTAAATCACGGCTGCACCGCCCTTGTGGGTTCCCATCGTCAGGAAATCGCCAAATTCCTGTTTTTCGGGTAGCAGTTCTTCGGCTTTGCGTACGGTAGCTTTTCGGGCAACGGTTGTTGCAGCAACCGCTGCGCCGCCTTTCACCACTTGCAGCCTGTCCATGCAGAAATAAAAGGCGGTGTTGGGTCCGAACTCACCTACATCGGTAGTCTCCAACCTGAACCGAAGGGCTTTTACCTGTATGGTATCTACAATATCTTGCAATGACACCCACTCCCACTTGCGGGATTGATATAAGGTATCAGTGTCATATTCGGCTAAAGGATGTTCTTTCAGCAGGATAGTGTTGTTGTTTGCATCTACTCCATACACAAGCAACTTGAAGTAATCGCCTTCCTGATTCAGCGGTCTTGCGAATCCGTCGCCGTAGAGATTTCCCCAGTAAGGCCACGGGTGGTTGCAGATAAAGACGCCTACCGGCAAAAACGGGACATTGTCCTTGAGCCACACATCAATGCTGGAGCCGAAGGCAACGAGGTAAGGCAGTCCTTTTTGCACCTCGACGCTGTCACCAGCAACGGTTTTGATGCCTCCTCCCGCCATCACGCCCCACTGGTGAGGAATCCAATCTACGCTGCCGGTAGAATCCGGCGCATGGTAACCGTAGTTGGTCGTGCTGCCGTTCCGTCCGAACGTAAAACCGCCCCAGTAGCCTGTGGATCCATAGGTGGCACCAAAGTGATCGAACACAAATTCGCCGAAACACAGAGAATCAATGTCCATGTATGTACCTTCCCAATAACCCGCAGCATCGTCATACCACGGCTGGTACACATCTGTTTTCCAACTGACGCCACAAATGGAGTCTTTGAGATCTAGCGTAAGGGGATCATCCCCTGCGCTGTTCACACTGCGGGCGCCGCCGCTATTGCCGCACCCAGCAAACGCACTGCCGACCAAAGCGGCAAACGCCATTCCAATCAGAAAATTTTTTGTTTTCATGATACTGTTTTTTTTAATTACGCCTACTCTGTACGGTTTTCGGCATCCCCGTTTATTGTTGTCGACCGGTTGCATGCGCGAGGACAGCTTTCGGCAGCCGCCATGCAACAAATCCTTTTATTTGATGTCCCGAAAAACGGAATTAACCGCGAAGTCGCCGAAGTCGCACAAAGCAGACCTGGGGTGGAATTGACCGCGAAGTCCCGCAGAGACGACACTTTATTAACCGTATGCTTTAGCTTACGGACAGCACAAGCCCCCATACGGCGAAGTCCCGCAGGGACGACACTTTATTAACCGTATGCTTTAGCTTACGGACAGCATGCCACCCGAATGTATCCACGTATCGTTTATTTTCCCATTCCTTAGTACGGATCATTGCCACGGTCATCCGTTTTTACGGGGAAATGTCAAAGAACGCAAAAAAAAGCCGTCGTCATCTTTCGATGAAACCGCTTTCGTACAGGAATAAAAACCAAACATATCGGGATAAACTTGCAGGGGGAGGATAATATTACATGAATTTCCGCCTGCCATGTCCGTCTCAAGCCTTATTCCTCGAAAGCTTTAACTTTTACCGTTTTGGCAGGTCTTCTGACTTGCTTCTTCCTTGCAACATCCTTCCCGTTCCCCGTGGAACAGTGGTTTGAGTATTGTGCAAAGACTTTCTGCGAAGCTTACAGCAGCGGGTCTGTTCAGGATTTTCACCTGATTCCCTTTTCATGAGCCGTCCCGAACGGAACAACTCACACCAAAACCGGCGGCAAATATAAAACATTTTTTTGGAAAAAGATGCGGTACGGAAAAAATAAATTTAAATTGTAAAAAATGCGCAGATGCCGTTCCGACAGGGACTGCCCGGCAAAAGGCGAACACGCAGGGTTGCCGGTGAATTTCGTCATTGGCAGTCGCTATTATGCAATCAAACAGGCAGAAATGGCGGAGGCATTATTGCGGAAAATCCTAATAGCCTTATTCAATACAAAATGCCTTATACGGCAAAAATCGGGCATGTGGCGGCAATACGGATTGGCGTTTCATTATCAGTCAACAGAAAAATAAATTAAATTACAAAAATACTATAGAAAAAAATTTTTTTTACAAAACTGTTGGATTTAAGAAAAAATAATGTATCTTTGCGCAAACATTATTGGAGACAAAAGCGCTACGCTTTTGCCTTGATAAAAATATCGGAACCGTATGGAGTTAATGGTTAAATATGCAGGATGGGCGGCAGTGATGGCATGGGCTACGCTGGTTTTTACCGGGTTCGTTTGTTGTGCGGACAGGCAGTCGGTTGATGCGAAAACGGCATCCGACGTGTCCGGGACGGAAACGCCCGAAGCGGAAATATTGCCGGTTACCGACATGGTGCTGATTTACGGAGGAGGGAAGCACAGAACCGCAACGTGGAACAGGGAACATTTTGCGCCCTACGTCTCTTATACGGATCGCGCGCAGAAAGAACAATGGCTTTTTGACGGTTTTCTTTTTCTGGAAATCACCAACGGCGTTTCGGGGAAGCAGCGAATTTTTGCCACGGGCTACTACGGGCAACCGGCAGGAAAAACGGAATGGGAGCGGCAAGCCGATTATTATTTTACCGAAAACAACGGCGTTTACGCGCTGGATGACTGCATTGCCGCCGTTACGGAGAGATTGGGCGCGCCGGCGGAAAAACGAAAGGTGGTGATAGGGTTGCCCGAACCGATAGTTGCCGGACCCGGATCGCACTACGCCGAATTGCCCGCCGATTATTGGGGCAGCGTGGACGGAAAACAACTCGACTTTACCGGAAACGACGACAGGATTACCGCCTGCAAATGGTTCATTGACTATGTGGAAGCGCGGTTTAACGAAGGAAATTTTAAACACGTGGAACTTGCAGGTTTTTACTGGATTGCCGAAGAATCCCTGCACACAAAGACCATCCTTGCCGAAGTAGCTGCCTGTCTGAACGGGAAAAAATACAGTTTCAACTGGATACCTTACTGGAAAACAGACCCCGATTATTACGACTGGCAAGCGCTCAAATTCAATTACGCCTACCTGCAACCCAATTATTTTTTCAACGACAACACGCCTTATTCGCGCTTGACGGAAGCCTGCAACGTAGCGAAACTGTACCGGCTGGACATGGAACTGGAGTTTGATCTATCCGTATTTGTCGGTGACAGGAACAGGGGATCGCGACTGTACGACTACATGAAAGCCTTCAGGGAAAACGGTATTTTGACCAGCAAAAGAATAGCGTATTATCAGGACTGCGATGCGCTGTACCAGTTGTATCATGCCGCCGCAGAGCAGGACAAAAATCTGTTCCATGATTTTTGCGCCTTTGTGGTAGAACACCAAACCAAGTATCAAAATGAATAAAATACCAATGCCCATGCCATCTTTCCCTTATGTCATATCTGTCGTATTTCCTGTGAAAATCAGCGAAAAGGCATGTCACGGACATTTTTTGCCGGAAGGAAGAAACCTGCATGATGCGGAACATCCGGAATTAATATTCGTTTCACAATTATTTAATGTATTTTTAACATGCAGGGAGTATATTCTTCGTAATTTTGCCTGTCGTAATTTTATCCCCTTAACCCACCATATTTTTATGCAATTTTTCTCTCATAAAATATCGTTTATGTTCCCTGTAACCATCAGTGAGAGGGAATATTACAGACCGATCGTAGAGAGAGAGAGAGAGAGAGAGAGAGAGAGAGAGAGAGAGAGAGAGAGAGAGAGAGACTCTCTCGCGATATATATATATATATTTTAATATTGTATCTCTGAAACATAGTTTTTTTTTAAATTTTTA
>JAISRX010000250.1 GCA_031273395.1 Bacteroidales bacterium
TTTTACGTCCATGCAGGGCTGTGCGCAACCCCGACAGGGGTTGCCTTTTGATAACCCCGTACAAGCGAAGCGCAGTGCGGGGTACGAAAACTCAAAACTCAACCGAATGCAGTATATAATGTCCTTTCCGTTGGTAGCATATACAAATTTGAGATGAAGCATTTGGGCATATTCCTTTGCTTGTTGCAAACCGTCGGCGACATTTTTGTATTTGCTTTTGGCTTCCACAATAGCAATGGGAAAATTTTGAGCATAGCGCAGCAGATAGTCGAAACGCTTGGCTTTCTTTCGTCTGGCTTTCCGTCCGACAACAATAATCTTGCCATCTGTAAATGTCCGCTGTTCAAGGATCAAATCGTCAGACCAACCGGCGTCATACAATTTGGGCAATACATCTTTTCTGCATGTATCGGCTTCGCTATCCTGTGCGCGGATATGTATGGTTTCTTTCGACATATCTTATTCGATTTCAATGTGCAAAAGTACAATAATTTTCGGACATCACTCAAAAACCAAAAAATATCCTCATGCATCCGATTCAACCTTCAAACGCAATATCATGAAAGGGAGAAGCAGGTGTTGGACCGGCAAATGAACAGCGCCTCAAAAAAATTCGCCCGAAAAATATAAATGCCTGTTTTTGTACAAAAAATAATTGCTATCTTTGCCGTGTTTTAAGGAACATGACACAAAAAATCAATTTTATGCGCACGCGCCGTTCAAATGATATTCGGACATTATACTCCCGTGCATGTTACAGGGGGTACGACGGATTTTCCGGCGCATATACCGTATGCAGTGGCGCTTCTTCCGCAGCATGTTCCGCAATGCTATTTCCCGTTTCGAAATGGACATAACTTTCTCCGGCGAGGCAACAACGGCTGTCGTGATCCTCAACTGGAACGGACGGCACTTTCTGGAACGCTTCCTTCCGTCTGTTGAAGCATACTCGCAACTTCCGGGCGTTTCCGTCATTGTGGCGGATAATGCTTCTACCGACGATTCGCTGTCCTGCCTGCGGGAACATTTCAGCCGGATACGCATCATTGAGTTGGACAGGAATTACGGGTTTGCGGAAGGATATAACCGCGCCCTGCAACAAATAGACGCGGAGTATTACGTGTTGCTCAATTCGGACGTGGAGGTCACGCCGGGGTGGTTGCCGCCGCTGATCGGAATGATGCAACGGAAAGCGAACATCGCCGCCTGCATGCCCAAAATCAAATCGGAAGCAAATCGCGCCTGTTTTGAGTATGCCGGAGCGGCAGGCGGGCTGATGGACAGGTATGGATATACCTTTTGCCGCGGACGCCTGTTTGATACCGTTGAGGAAGATACCGGACAATACGACGACGAAGCGGAAGTTTTCTGGGCAACGGGCGCATGTTGTATGGTGAAGGCGTCGCTTTTTCATGAAGCAGGCGGCTTTGACGAATGTTTTTTCGCTCACATGGAGGAAGTTGACTTGTGCTGGCGGTGGAAAAACGCCGGGCATACCGTGTGGTACACTCCGGAATCGACGGTCTATCACACAGGAGGCGGCATGTTGCCGAAAAACACTCCGTTGAAAATGTTCCTGAACTATCGCAACAATTTGCTGATGTTGTACAAAAATCTCCCGCAAAACCATCGCGGCATTATCGCGATTCGCATGGCGCTCGACTATGCGTCGGGCATTTACGGATTATTGTCGGGCAAAACCTTCATTGTATCCGTTTGGAAGGCGCACCGCGCGTTCCTGAAACTGAAACGCAGATACGGCAAATTTACCCCACCGGCAACCTTTCCGTCTTGCGTTTATCACAAAAATGTAGCATTTCGATATTTTATCGGAAGAAAAAGGAAATACGAACAGTTAATCATCAAAAATTCAATTGTATGAACCCGCAAATTGAAGAAAGCTGGCTTGCCGTATTAGCCGGTGAGTTTGAACAGCCTTATTTTTCGGAACTCAAAACTTTTCTGGTGGAGGAAAAACGCCGGTATGTGGTGTATCCTCCCGGATCGCTGATCTTTAATGCTTTTGCGCATACCCCGTTTCACAAGGTGAAGGTGGTCGTACTCGGACAGGATCCGTATCACGGAAAAGGACAGGCGCACGGGCTGAGTTTCTCCGTGCCGGAAGGGATCACCGTTCCGCCGTCGCTGGCGAATATTTTTAAGGAGATACAAAACGATCTGGGCGTCCCACCTTCCTCGTCGGGCAATCTGGTATCGTGGGCGGATCAGGGGGTATTTCTGCTGAACGCAACGCTGACCGTCCGTGCAGCCGAAGCCGGATCGCACCAGAACAAAGGGTGGGAACCGTTTACCGACAAAGTGATCGAAGCCTTGTCCGTCGGGCGCGAACATATCGTGTTCCTGCTTTGGGGCAACTATGCGCGCGCCAAAAAGAAACTGATCGACGCGCAAAAACATCTGATTCTCGAAGCGCCTCATCCTTCGCCGTTTTCCGTTCACAACGGTTTTTTCGGATGCAAACATTTCTCAAAAGCCAACGAATACCTCCGGCAGCACGGCATAACGCCCATTGACTGGAGTATTCGCCGGTGATGCGCCCCCTTATGCGTCCGCTATCAGGCTCTGCAACAGCACCATTCCGTTAACGTTGCCCAGATCCGGATCTACCGCGCGTTCGATACATGCCATCATGCCGAAAACGTTCATGCTTTTGTTGCAAATGGCTGCGATGTTGTCCGTCGATCCGTCGGGATTGGCAAGAGCGGTAATCGTTCCGTCGTCGTTGCAGTACCGCAACAGGATTTGTCCGTTCTGATGCAACTCCCGCATCGTTTCCGCATCTGCCTGATACCTGCCGAAAGCGTGTGCAATAGGCAGTTGCAGCAGTTGCGATTTGCCAATCAGCCGCGTGATGGGCGTAGAGGAATTACCCGATCTGACAAAAATATTTTTCCCCACAAAAGTACGGGATTGGTTTTCCGTCAGTTCCCCATTCAGCAAATGCGCATGACACAATATCTGGAATCCGTTGCCGACGCCCAGCACAAGACCATTGTTTTCGGCAAAACGCTTAATGGCGCCCATCACAGGCGATTGTGCGGCTTTAACGCCCGGTTGGGGATCATCGCCGAAAGACGCTCCCGAAGGCAACACCACCACATCCACCTGAGGCAAGGTAACATTTTCGTGCCATATCTGCACTGCCTCCTGCTCCAGAATGTACTGCAAGGCATACACGGTATCCGAAAAACCGGTACTTCCCGGAAAATTTACTACACCGAATTTCATGTGATTTGATCATTTTTTTCGTGGACAAACCTACATGATTTTCGGCAAACGGACAAATTATTTTTTGAAAATATGATCTTCGGGCGCATTCCGCGGATAAAGCCCGCACGCTCGTCGGCTTGCCTGCCGGTACGAACGGGTGTTCCTTGCCGCGACAGACGCGGAATCCGGCGCAGTTGAAACTTCGCCGGAAAAAACGCGCCGCTGCCGACGCTCGGCACGAGTTTTTCACCGACCCTGTTTCCTACATTTTTGTAGAAATCCGCTTTTTTTCCTACATTTTGGAAACTTTTTACCTGAGACGCTTCCATGTTCTTTTTTTTTCTTTTTGAATACGGTTCTGTACGTCAATATTTTAATACATTATGTGTTTTATTGAATAACGATAATCCTGTCTTTGGCACATCCTTTGATTGGCAACGGATGATTACGGTTATTAATTGAATATCGAAAAATGATTACATCATATTGTCATAAATCGAAAATCAGTTAATATATGTAATCAATTAAAGTAAATAATTTATAATTTTTAATTTGAAATAATGCGTAAAATAGCAATTTACGGGAAAGGCGGTATCGGAAAATCTACCACCACCCAAAACACGGTAGCCGGCCTGGCTGAAATGGGCAAAAAAGTAATGGTTGTAGGATGCGACCCCAAAGCGGACTCCACGCGCTTGCTGTTGCACGGGTTGGCGCAAAAAACGGTATTGGATACCTTGCGCGACGAAGGCGAAGACGTAGAACTGGACGACGTGATGAAAATCGGGTTCAAAAACACAAGTTGCGTGGAATCGGGCGGTCCCGAACCGGGCGTAGGTTGCGCCGGACGAGGCATCATCACCTCCATCAATCTGCTGGAACAACTTGGCGCATACGACGACGACAAGCAATTGGATTACGTTTTCTATGACGTACTGGGGGATGTGGTATGCGGAGGATTTGCCATGCCCATCCGCGACGGGAAAGCGCAGGAAGTATATATCGTCTGCTCGGGTGAAATGATGGCGATGTATGCGGCAAACAACATCTGCAAATCCATTTCAAAGTTCGGAAAGGTAGGCGCCGTGCGGTTAGGCGGGCTTATTTGCAACTCGCGCAAAGTAGATAACGAAGCCAACATGATCGAAGAGTTTGCCAAACGGTTAGGCACGCAAATGATCCATTTCGTGCCGCGCGACAACATGGTGCAACATGCCGAAATCAACCGCAAAACGGTGATCGACCATGCTCCGGAACATTCTCAGGCTGACGAATACCGCGCGCTCGCCAAAAAAATCAACGACAACTCCATGCACGTGATCCCTACGCCGCTCACCATGCAGGAACTGGAAGATTTGCTGGTCGGGTTCGGTATTTTGAACTAATCAAACAGTATTCATATCTTAAAAACGGAGGATTTTATGTTATTGATCAGAGCAATAGTACGTCCGGAAAAGTCGCCGGTGGTGATGAAGGACTTGTTTAATGCCGGATTTCCCGCAGTAACCAAAATATCGGTTTTCGGGCGGGGAAAACAGCGCGGTTTGAAAGTAGGAAACGTCACTTATGATGAGTTGCCCAAAGATTTACTGTTGATTGTCATACAGGACAGGGACAAGGATTTTGTGGTAGAAACCATCATCGAATCCGCACGGTCGGGTGAAAAGGGACAGGCGGGCGACGGTAAAATCTTTGTTACGCCGCTTGTAGAAACTTACACCATTTCCAATGGAAAAAAGGAGTAAATCTTTGAAGAATAATACATCACAAATGTTAAATTCAAAACAGTCAAAATGAAATTAATTCTTGCGGTAATACGCATAGCCAAAATGCAGGAAACGAAGGAGGCGCTTGCCGATGCGGGCTTGCCTTCGTTCACGGCAATGTCCGTGCTTGGACGCGGACAGGGACACGGCGATCTTGATAAAATCAAGGCGGCGATATATGACGCCGAGCAAAAGCAAGCCGCCCTTGAACTTATCCCGGAAGTGCCGCGCCTGAAATCCAAACGGATGATTACTTTAGTGGTGAACGACGATAAAAAGGATATTGCCATAGAAACCATTCTTAAAGTCAATCAAACCGGAAAAAGCGGAGACGGAAAAATATTTGTCGTGGAGGCATTGGGATCATATAGCGTCCATTCCGGAGAATCGGGCAACGCAACGCTTGATTGAAAGGAAAATCAATGAATAACGAATAGTAAACAATGAACAAAAAAAATCAGTTTGAAAGATGATAGCAGTAGAAGATAAAACAAAAGCAACCGACGAGTTGATTGCGGGATTGAAAGAGTTCCGGGAAGAGGTGATACGCAAGTACCCCGGTAAAGTGGGCAAAAAACGGGCAAAAGGCATCATGGTCAATGATCCGGAGTCGCCACCCGTGATACAGGCAAACGTGCGCACTATTCCGGGCATCATCACGCAACGCGGATGCACTTACGCAGGATGTAAAGGCGTGGTGCTGGGTCCTACGCGCGACATTGTCAACATTACGCACGGACCGATAGGATGCGGATTTTATTCGTGGCTGACGCGAAGAAACCAGACCAAACCTCCGACAGAGGACGACGCAAATTTCATCCCGTACTGTTTTTCAACAGATATGCAGGATTCGAACATTGTATTCGGTGGCGAGGAAAAACTCAAACAAGCCATCAGGGAAGCATACGAACTTTTTCACCCGAAAGCGATTGCCGTTTTTTCCACCTGTCCCGTCGGGCTGATCGGCGACGACGTGCATCGCGTGGCGCGTCAAATGACGGAAGAAATAGGCGGGGGGATTAACATTTTCGGCTTCTCGTGCGAGGGATACCGCGGCGTATCGCAGTCGGCGGGTCATCATATTGCCAACAACGGTTTGTTTAAAAATCTCATCGGACGTGACGACGAGGTGCGCGGAAGCCTCAAATACCGCGTCAATCTGCTGGGCGAGTACAACATCGGCGGCGACGCCTTTGAACTGGAACGTGTTTTTGAAAAATGCGGCATTCATCTGATTTCTACTTTCAGCGGAAACTCCACCATACAGGGTTTTGAGAACGCCCACACGGCAGACCTCAACATGGTGATGTGTCACCGTTCCATTAACTATGTCGCCGAAATGATGGAAACGGCTTTCGGCATCCCGTGGATCAAGGTGCAGCCGCTCGGCGCAAATTCTACCGCCAAGATGTTGCGAAAAATCGCCCAGTATTTTGACGAAAAGGAATTGACCGACCGTGTAGAGGCGGTAATTGCCGAAGAACTTGTGGCGGTGAAGACTGCCTGTGAAAAAGCCCGCCAAAAAACGGTGGAAAAACTTGCCATGCTCTTTGTTGGAGGTTCGCGGGCGCATCACTATCAGGATTTGTTTGAGGAACTCGGCATGACCACCATCGCCGCCGGGTATGAATTCGGGCATCGCGACGACTATGAGGGACGCCGCGTTATCCCGACCATACAGATAGACGCCGACAGCCGTAATATCGAGGAAATTACCGTATCGAAAGATGAAACACGTTACCGTCCGCGCAAAACGGATGAGGAACTGAAACTTCTGGAAGCCGGAGGCATGGAATTTAACGGCTACGAGGGACTGATGCGGCAGATGCGGCAGGGAACGCTGGTGATTGACGACCTGAGCCATTACGAAATGGAGAAACTGATCGAACGTTATCATCCCGACGTCTTTTGCGCCGGTATCAAAGAGAAGTTTTGCGTACAAAAAATGGGCATTCCCTTAAAACAACTCCACAATTACGACGCCGGAGGTCCCTATGCCGGTTTCAAAGGCGCCATTAATTTCTACCGGGACATCGAAATGATGGTGGGGTGCAGCATTTGGAAGGAAGTGAAAGCGCCCTGGGAAAGTGAAGATTACATTGAAGCACAATTTGTCTATTAAACGGAGGATGTATGTCGGGACAGGAGAAATTGAATCATCAAAAATTATCATCAACTGTTCCGTCGTGCATCAAGCAATTCAAAAATCAATAAATTTTTATCAAAAAATTAATATTCAATAAACAAAAAATCATATTTGATCATGTTGTTACGTCATACCACAGCAAAAGAAACGGCGCGGCAGGCGCTCACCATCAATCCTGCCAAGACATGCCAGCCCGTAGGGGCGATGTATGCGGCGCTGGGTATCCACGGATGCCTGCCCCACAGCCACGGTTCGCAGGGATGCTGCTCCTACCACCGAAGCGCCCTCACACGACATTTCAAGGAGCCTGTAATGGCTTCCACCAGCTCGTTTTCCGAAGGTTCGTCCGTCTTTGGCGGATCGTCGAACCTCGTTACCGCCATTGATACGATCTTTACGGTGTATGAACCCGACGTAATTGCCGTTCACACAACCTGTTTGTCCGAAACAATCGGCGACGACCTTACACAAATTGTCTCCAAAGCGCGCGAAGACGGCAAAATTCCCGAAGGAAAAACCGTTATTTACTGTAATACGCCGAGTTATGTAGGTACGCACATCACGGGATATGCCAATCAATTGTCATCGTTTATCAAATTCTTCTCCACAGCCACATTGAAGAAAAAAAATGTGGTCAATCTGGTAGCCGGATGGATGGAACCGTCGGATATGCGTGAAATCAAGCGAATAGCCTCCGTGATGGAAGCGCGCACCATTCTTTTCCCGGACATGTCTGGCGTGCTGGATGCGCCGCTCACGGGAAAATACAAGATGTATCCCGACGGCGGCACCACCATACAGGAAATGATTGCTACCGGCGACAGTCGTTTCACTATCGGACTTGGCGCCTACACAACGGAAGACGCCTGTGTGAAACTCGAAAACAAGTGCAAGATAAAATTTGAAGTGGTGGAAATTCCCATAGGGTTAAAAGCCACAGACCGGTTTGTTACTTCGCTGAGCCGTCATGCCAATGTGCCTGTTCCCGATGAACTGACCGAAGAACGCGGACGCCTGATCGACCTGATTGCCGACAATGCCAAATACCTCTACGGAAAAAGGGTCGCGCTTTTCGGCGATCCGGACACGCTCATCCCGTTGACGGAATTTTTGCTGACCCTCGACATGAAGCCGGTATATATTGTGACGGGAACTCCCGGTAAACACTTCGACGAGAGCATGAAGGAGATGCTCGGCAAAGCCGTTCCGGAGGCGAAATTCCACAGCGGCGAACGTGCGGATATGTTTCAGTTGCATCAATGGATAAAACAGGAACCGGTGGATTTGCTTATCGGCAATAGCTATGGAAAATATATTGCCCGCGATGAACAAATTCCATTTGTCCGGATGGGTTTTCCTATCGTGGACCGTCCGGGGCATAATTTTTTCCCCAGCGTCGGCTATACGGGCGCTACCAACATCGTAATCAAGATATTGGACGCCTTTCTCGACCATTACGACAGGAATTGTCCGGAAGAAAAAATGGAATTTCAAATGTAAAAATAAATTTTTTTTTTCGCGAGTGTGTGTAATGTATGTAAAAAGTTATAATTTTGTGCCTGATAGTTTCATGTTACATATAAAATAATTTTATCATGACAAAAGAACATACGCAAGCAATTCCTGATGAAGTCATTCAGCAGGTACAGCAAAAAATCGACGAAGCCATCGCCCTGATACGTCCTTATGGCATCGTATTGTCCCCCGTACAGCGGAAGTCGATACCGAAAATGGGCGAAAAAACGCTTAGTTTTGTAGGGAAATCACTGGAACTTGCCAAGCAAAATCCGGAACTGGCGCCGCGCTATCTTGATATGGCAGCCCTTGAGATTGATTACAAGGACGCTCATGGATTGTTGAAAGCCATTATCGGCGCAAAGCAGCTGTATCAAAGTATATCCGATACGGCAATGCAAGCGGGCAGCGAAGCATACCAAAGCGCCCTGGCATTTTACAATTCGGTGAAGATAGCGGCAGCACAGGGCGTAGCCGGTGCAAAAGCGGTGTATGAAGAACTGAGAAAACGCTTCGTCAGAGTAAAGCACAGGGACGCCGGTTCCGATTCCGACCTCTCCGGAAGTGAAGTGTAAACCGGTGTGTAAGCCGGAGAGCGCCGAAAATCTGTTCGGAATACGGAATTTTGACTTTGAAAGTAAAAATTCGGAGTTCGGAAGTCAAACTTCGGAGTTCTGAACTCGGACTTTGGAGTTCTGAACTCGAACTTCGGAGTTCGGAACTCAAACTTTGGAGTTCGGAACTCGGACTTTGGAGTTCTGAACTCGGACTTTGGAGTTCTGAACTCAAACTTTGGAGTTCGGAACTCGGATTGTGGAGTTCGGAGCTCGGATTGTGGAGTTCGGAACTCGGATTTTAGAGTTCGGAAGTCAAATTTCGGAGTTGGGAACTCGGATTGTGGAGTGCGGAAATATAAATTTTAACTTCAAAAACAGGAGATTAAAATTCGGAAGCTACATATTTTGGGTAACGGGTGAATAATAAGTGTGTGGAGTATGATGCTTTTCGTTACCGATATGGGCTTCCGAGCCAACAGTAAGCCTGACGGGAAATAAAATACTGTCGGGCTTATTTTTTAATATATATATGGTATGTTTATAAAAGAAAGGCAAGAACAAATAATCACCAAAGGGGGGGATAACTCCGGGCTTGTTGGCGGGAAGCCGAGCATTGCAGGTTCGGTCAGTCAGCGGGCATGTGTGTTCTGCGGTTCGCGGGTGGTGCTGTATCCCATTGCCGATGCGCTGCATCTGGTACACGGTCCCATCGGGTGCGCCGCCTATACGTGGGACATACGCGGAGCCATGTCGTCCGGTCCGCAACTGCATCGCAGCAGTTTTTCCACCGATTTGCGCGAAAAACATATTATTTTCGGCGGCGAGCAGCAATTGTACGACGCATTGACGGAACTGATCGATAAACATCAACCGGCAGCCGCGTTTGTTTATTCCACCTGCATCGTGGGCGTTATCGGCGACGACGTAGAAGCGGTGTGCCGGCGCGTGGAAGCGGAAAAAATGATCCCCGTTATCCCAGTGATGTCCGAAGGATTTCAAGGATCGAAGAAAGACGGTTATAAAATCGCCTGCGACGCCATAGCTACATTAGTGGGAACAGGAAACAGGACGGATGTATCGCCTTTCAGCATCAACATACTCGGCGATTTCAACCTTGCCGGGGAACTGTGGATCCTTGCCGACTATTACAGGAGAACGGGAGTACACATACTTGCCTCCATTACGGGAGACGGGCGCGTTGACGATATTCGCAATGCGCACAAGGCGTCGCTGAACGTGGTGCAATGCTCCGGATCCATGATTTATCTTGCCAAAAGGATGAAGGAGGAATACGGAGTGCCGTTCATTAAAGTGTCGTACTTCGGTATTGAGGATATGTCGGACGCGCTGTATGAAGTGGCAAAGCATTTTGACAACGAAAGCATCATGGAACGTGCGCGGGCATTGGTGCGCGATGAACTGCAACATCTCCTTCCGGCGCTTGAGCCGTATCGTAAGGCGCTTCAGGGGAAAAAGGCTGCCATTTACGTGGGAGGCGCATTCAAAGCCATATCGCTTGTTAAAGCGTTGCGGCTGATCGGAATACAAACGGTCATTGCCGGAACGCAAACCGGAAATACCGATGATTATAAGTTGCTGGAATCTATCTGCGACGACGGATGTATCTTAGTGGACGACTCAAATCCGGTAGAACTGTCGGAATTTGTCAAACAAACCGGCGCGGAACTGTTTATAGGGGGAGTAAAGGAACGTCCTATCGCCTATAAGCTCGGTATCGGCTTCTGCGATCACAATCATGAACGAAAACTTGCACTTGCGGGATACGACGGGATGCTCAACTTCGCAAAGGAAGTGTATGAAACAGTCAGCAGCCCCGTGTGGAAGTTCGTTAACAGGTGAAAATGGAAAATGAAAAATGAAAAATGCAGCGCCGGAGATAATCCGTAAATAACGGAGTGTCGGCAATGCTTCGTCAATAATTATTTTTTCTCCATATATTATATATCATCCCTCATCAATAATCAATAACATATCATGACGGACAACAACAGCATGAACTGTAATGCGTGCAAGCAATGCGCGCCGCTTGGAGCGTGCGTGGCGTTTAAAGGGATCTCCGGATCGCTGCCGATGCTGCACGGATCGCAAGGTTGCGCCACCTATATCCGGCGTTATCTCATCAGCCACTACCGTGAACCGATGGATATTGCTTCTTCCAACTTCAGCGAAGAAACAACGATTTTCGGAGGAAACAAAAATTTCAACACGGGAATAGACAATATCATCAGTCAGTATCATCCCGAAGTCATCGCTATTGCCAGCACCTGCCTTGCCGAAACGATAGGAGAGGACGTGCAGCGGCTGATCGGCGAGTACCAAAGTATTCACGCGGGACGGGAAGGATTGCCCGCAATGATTTTTGCTTCTACGCCGAGCTATTGCGGAACGCACTATGAAGGATTTCAGGAGGCGGTGTTCGCATCGGTAAAAACGCTTGCTTCCGCCGAAGGAAAGGCGGGAAGACATATTAATCTGTTCAATAATTTCATTTCTACGGAAGATATTCGTCACCTGAAAGAGATCGCTGTTGATTTTGGCGTCGATGCGATGCTTTTTCCCGATTATTCCGATACATTGGACAGCACTTCGTGGGACAGTTACTGCCGTATTCCGGAAGGAGGGACGCCCGTTGATGCACTGCGCAGGAGCGCGCTGGCGGCTGTGTCGGTGGAGTTGGGATATATCCTCAATTCCGGTGGAGCGAGAGGGCGCATCAAAAATAATTTCATGACGCAATCGGCAGGCGAATACCTGAACGCACAGTTTGACGTACCGCTTGTGCGAACGGGGCTGCCCGTCGGCATAAGGGAGACGGACAAGCTGATGAGTATCCTCTCCGATATTGCCCGCGTCCCCGTTCCCGAAAAATACAGGCGGCAACGCGGGCGTTTGATCGACCTGTATGTGGACGGGCACAAGTACGTGTCGGGAAAAAAGGCGATCATTTACGGGGAAGAGGATTTAACGGTAGCGCTGGCGTCCTTTGCCGCAGAAACGGGCATCCGTCCCGTCCTTTGCGCCACGGGCGGCGAAAGCGGAAAGCTGAAGGAGACGCTTCAATCGACGCTCGGCGACCTTTACGGGGACGATATTCGCACGGGACAGGGATTCAGTTTTGAACAGATCGCGGAGGCGGCAAAGGAATTGCAACCGGATTTGCTTATCGGCAACAGCAAAGGGTATTATATCGCGCGCGAACTGGATATTCCCATCATCCGTACAGGTTTTCCCATTCACGACCGCATAGGAGCGCAGCACGACAGGATACTCGGCTACGAGGGCGCGCTGATGCTCTTTGAACGGACAGTCAATACGCTGCTGGAAGACAGGCAAAGGAAATCAACGACGGGTTACAAGTACATGTGAGCGCCGCTATTCTATTTCCACTACGGGCGCTTCTTCAGGCGTTTCTTCCGGCGCGGGTTCAACGGGGATCAAAGGGTTTTTCTCCTGCTCTTCAACGGCTGCCCTGCGGTTCATTTGCAGCAGGAACTCGCTCAATTTGTCCACCGATGCGATCATATAGGTATATCCCGGTCTCCGTTCTTCCGATTTCCGCAGTTTTTCGGGAATGGTCATCAAACGGTTGTTGAAATTCATGTCCGACGAAATAACCTGCATCACCTCGCGTGCATAGTTGAAGTAAAACCACTTTCCGTCGTCGATTTTCAGATAAACGTCGAGGACGTCCCCTCCCTGCCGCTTGGTAATTTCTACCAGTCCGTCCACCATACGGTTCAGCTGATGCCCCATAATATTACCCACCCCGATTTTACCCGTTGATCTGTAGGATCGACGCGCCTGATTCCACTGAAGATTTAGTTGCGTGATCATCAGCGTGCGGTTCAGTTCTTCCGGCAGGGCTTTTACCTTGCCCAGAGCAGCTTCGTTCCTGTAAGCCCTTGCACGCGCCATGCCCAGCCATTCGTTGGTGTTCCTCACATACTGCCGGCGCGTGATGTCCACTCCGGCAAGGTTGGGCATACTGTCGATCTTTGCGACCATATCTGCCGCCAGCGCGTCGTCAAACAGAAAATCGAGGGCAAGCATCACGTCCATGGAGGTTTCTTTTGTGTACATGTTGTGCACCACTCGTCCTGCCGCCTCCGCAGTCACTCTGCCCAAGTCCGCGCCAAGGGAAATGCGCCCTTCCCCGCTTATGACGCACGAATTTCGGTTGTACGCCAGCAAATTACCCAGCGTGTCGCGGTTTTGCAGCTTTTCTTCCGTGGCAATGTAATAAATCATGGAGTCGCGGTTGTAGGACAATACCCCCTGCGCCTGTATCAGCGGCTTGTCGGCATAATGGCGTCGCTTTGAAAAGAATGCGGGATAGATATGCACCGAATCGCCCGCGATAAATATGCCGTTGTATATCTTTGCGTTTTGCCTGTTCACGGGGGCTTCATCCACCTTGATCTTCACATCTCCGGGATTTACTTCCGATGCAAACTTGAACCAGTCGGGCGTCAGCATTTCACATTCCTGAACTATCTGCGCGACGCCATCAAATTCGGGGTACTGCTTTTCGGACGAGAGCGATATCTTTCCCTGAAAACGGTAGAAGGGGCTGAGCATAAAGCTGTCCTTTTCGGCAACGCTCCCGCCGGCTGTCACCTTTCCCGTTTTGTCCGGAACCACGCCGGTCATCTCCACCACGGTTACTTTCTCCGTTTCGTCCGTATAATCGTACTTTCCCGATCCGGTGAAGGAATTTCTGCCTGTAATGTTCACCTTTGCGGAATGGATGCGGTGCTGTTGCAGGGTATCGTTGAACACGATCAGTGCATTTTCCTCCATATTCAGCAATCCGTCGGAGGTGACGGTCAGCTTCTCCTCGAACGGAAATACTAAGGCGTTCGCCGTTTTTACCAGTTTCACGCCTTCCGCTTTTATTTGCCCGCCCGCATAGTCGAAAATTGCCGATGACGCCACAAAATTGAGCGAATCTGCCGTCCGTGCGGTGGAATAATAGCGAATGCCCTTGCCTTCGCCCGGTATTTTGTATTTAAAATCTTTTGCTTCCTTCAACGGATGAAGCGCTGTGTCCCCTCCTATCCTCACCGTTGCCTTTTCCATATCCCAATCGAACCTGTCCATATAGGCGGCAAACCTGTTTTCGGGAAAATTCACCAGCGCATATTCCCTGATGGCGGCAAACTGACCTTTCCGTGCGGGAAAATCTATTTCCGACCTGACGCTATCGACGGTGACCAAGCGATAAGGGGCGTTTTCCGCCGCGCGCAGCCTGAACAGGGAGGTGTCCGCACGGAAAGCCTCCGTCCGGAAATCAATGTCTTCCGAGCGAACGTCCGCCGTCTTCATGTCTAATCGTCCCTTCCCCGACAAACCTGTTTTGGCGAGCAGCAAAGTCCCGTCAAACTCCGTATTTTGATTGTAGATGCCGAATGTTTTGTCGGCTTTGTAGATATACATTTTGTCGTTGTGGGGTTGCCAGTGTATCCTGTTGCCTTCGGAATGTACCTCCGGGTATTCGGTACCTTCGGCGGCGGTTTGTTTTCTCAGGACAAACTCTTTTGCTTTCAGCACATTCATCGAATCGGGATAGAACTTGAACTCGTCCGTATGGATGCTCGCCGTAAGGAAATTGAGTTGCCCCTTTGCTCTCAATCCCTTGTTGCTTAGCGTGACCGTCGCCTGCAAACGTGCGTCTCCGTATGTGGCAATTGCTTCGTCCCCCGTTTCATAAACAAACCCCAGCGAATAGTCGGGCTGCACGACGAGTTCCTGCCGCATGTCGTCGAAAATATCGGCGGAGGCGAACCGTCCGGGCAGCACCACCCGGTTTTTTGCGAAATGTTCCACGCTGTCCAGTATGAAGGGATCAACTTCAAAGTAAAAACGCTCGTTATTATAACTGCCGCCTTCGATATTCGTCGATCCGTAATATACGTATGAGGCGCTGTCGCTGTTCAGTACGGGATATTCGTGCAAACTGAACCGTCCCGACTTGTTGTCCGGGCGATCCACCAAAAGATTTCCCGATAATGTCTGTATCACGTTTTGCACTTTTTTCATTTTATCCTTGCCCAATCCGTCTTTTTCTCCCGAAGGCACGTATATGATCATGGAATCGATGCGGTGAAAATTGATTTTGAAGTCGTCGTAGTCAAAATGCATGGAATCTCCGTAAAGTACCAGCTGTCCCGCACCGACCGCCCCGTCGATGTTGATGGCTCTGTTCTTCTGCAATGTAAGCGTCCGGTTGTCGGGTACGATGACCACCCTTTGCGAATCGCTGATCACGATCCTGTCCACGCCGTATATATCCATATCATAGGTTCCGACGTCCATAACGGCGTTTTTTTCCGGCGCATTGACCAACGACTGCAAATTGATCACGTCATAGTCCTTCTTTTTGGCTGCCGCCTCCAAATAATTGAACAGCACGGGCTGTACCGCAATATAGTCGTTGTCGCCGTCATAGGCCACAAAGCCCTGTTTCGCAAGATGGATGATCCTGTTGCGGGTGTCCGCAATCTGTCCCTTGATAAAGCCGGCATATACTTCCAGCGGAAACTCCGCGACGCCGAATGCCTCCGCGCATTTCTTAAGCTGTATCAACGGATGCGCCTTGTCGAAGTATTGCATTTGCTCGAACTGCTCGCGCTGGAAAAAGTCCTGCGATTTAAATTCCGCCCGTCCGATGGATGCTCCGCGCGTAATGGAAAAACTGATTGAAGGTTCGTCGAGTTTCCAGACCAGCTGCTCGAAATTCATATCGACCTTGTGATAGGAATTGTTGTAGGAGGCTTGGGAAGAAGCCGCGTCCGAACGGGTGAAATTCACCTCTCTCGTAGCCACCAGATAAACGAACGAGAGATTTACATGCACAATGGAATCTTCGCCGAAGTAGATCACCGGCGATGCGTTTTGCGCGTTGATGCGGTCGGTTCTGAAAATAAAATTTTTCGAGCGGATAAAAAACTTCAGGCTGTCGCCTTTCGTGATGCGCAGCAACGCTTTTTCTTCGTCCGTCCCCAATCCGCTGAGGCGCGCGCCATGCACTGCAATGCCTCCTTCGTAGGAAATATCGGGATAAATGTTTTCAAATACATACCTTTCCCCGTAGGTATGGAACTCCGGGAAAAGCGCCGTTCCGGGGTTTTGATCGGCTCTTGCCCTGTCGATGAGTTTGCCCTGCACCGGCTGCGGGAAATAGGTTTTGTGGAGAAACATCACCGAATCGGCTTCATATTGTGATTTTTTCATGTCGATGACATACTTTCCGAGTTTTGCGAATACGTCCTCCGGCGCAAAACCGGCGCGCTCCCATGTTACCGTTCCGCCGACGCCCGTCCATTTTTGCTCGGTCATGTCGTAGCGTCCCGCCGTTTGCTCAATTGCAATGCTGTCGCCCTTTGAAAGGCAATAGAGGTTGCCGCTCCCAAAAACGACGGACAACGTTCCGTCGCTGTCGTCAAACCAAAAATCATCCGTATCGGTGCGCCACTCGCTCCCCGCACCGGAACATACCGTCCTGCGGGCGAGCAACTGTTCCGTTGCATTCATCAACGCCTGCACGCTTGTGGGCGTTGACCGCTTGTCGCTGCATGTCTCGTGCAGGGCTTTCATCCATGCGGAGTAGCCTTTTGAACTGTTGGCAGGCTCTTTGAACAGCAACAGACACCGCCATAATGCAAAATAATGGATGTTGCGCGCCTTTTTCGCAAGAAAAAAATCGGACAGTTTCACAATCCGGGTTTTTTCGTCGGCGTCGAACATATTGCCCTGCCAGATTTCCGAAAACCTTTCCGTAAAAGCTTTTTCTTCTTCGGTGGTTTTCACCGCCCGAAACATGTTTGCCACCACCTGCGGGTATTGGTCAATATCTTCGCCGAACTGTTTCGGCGTTTGCGAATATGCATCTGCTGCGGCTAACCATACAGCCATACAGCATAAAATGTATTTTCCGGTCATACTTTTTCTGTTTGCTGCAAACGTACATGATTTTTTCCTGACTTACAAGTTTGTGCGTTAAAAATCATCCGTTATTTGCCCGTATAAATCATATTCGGTGGCGTCCGTGATACGCACCGGGTAAAAACGCCCGATTTGCAGGGGACGATCCTTTAGCGGAACAAGCACCTCCATGTCCACGTCCGGGGAGTCGTATTCGGTGCGCCCAACCCAGTAGTCTCCTTCTGCGCGGTCGATGATTGTTTTCCATATTTTCCCCTTTTTCAGGAGGTTGAGTTCTTCCGATATGTTTTTTTGTATCTCCATGATACGAGCGGCGCGTTCCCGCTTCACTTTTTCGGGGACGCCGTCCCTGTAATGCTTGGCGGCATAGGTATTTTCCTCGTGCGAATAGGTAAAAACGCCCAGTCTGTCGAAACGGGTCTGTTCTACAAACCGCGCCAGTTGCTCAAAATCCCTGTCGGTTTCTCCCGGATGCCCCGTGATCAAGGTGGTGCGCAGGGCTATGTCCGGCATTTTGTTGCGGATGTCGTCGATCAGTCGCGCAATTTCCGCGCCGGTAATGTTTCGCCGCATGTTTTTCAATACCCTGTCGGCAATGTGTTGTATGGGGAGGTCGATGTACCGGCATATTTTCCGTTCGTTTTGCATCATCTCCACCAGTTCCATGGGGAAATGCAGCGGATAGGCATAATGCAGGCGCACCCATTCGACGCCGTCCACCGTACAAAGGCGTTTCAGCAGTTCGGGCAGCATTTGCCGGCGATACAGGTCCGTTCCGTAGGAGGTAATGTCCTGCGAAATCACCAGCAATTCCTTTGTTCCGTTCGCCGCAAGGAAACGCGCCTCTTCCATGAGGTCTTCCGGCGGCACGGAAAGATGCGCTCCCCTGATGTGCGGAATGGAACAGAAGGCGCAGGTACGGTCGCATCCTTCGGCAATTTTCAGGTAGGCGTAATGGCGCGGAGTAGTTACCGTTCTTTCGTTGCGCGCGTCCGGAAGCCGGTCGTCCGCCAGCAAACGGATGATTTCTTCCATACTGCGCACGCCGAAATACCTGTTGACTTCCGGTATCTCCTTCTCCAGCTCCTTTTGATAGACTTCGGACAGGCATCCCATCACAAACAGGTTTTCGATGACGCCCCTGTTTTTGGCGTTCACGCATTGCAGGATCATGTTCACCGATTCTTCGCGCGCCTGATGTATGAACCCGCAAGTATTCACGATGACCGTCGGCGCTTCGTCCAGCCGCGCGTCATGCATCACCTCAATGCCCGCAACATGCAACTGCCGCATCAGGCGTTCGGAATCCACCAGATTCTTGGAACATCCCATCGTAATGATATTAATTCGTTTTTTCACTCTGTCCTGAATAATAATGTTTGGGTTAATTCTTTTTTTGAGGCGCTATGAAAATAATCTATGATTTCCTTCTTACCTGATTCAAACTGTTTGGAGAGGTTCGGTACTTTGGGAAAATAAACTCAGTTGTCTGTTTTTCGGTTGAAGGGCTGTTGCGGCGATATAATTGGAAATAAACAGTTCTTTACCCGTCTGATTTGAATTTTCGGTAACATTTCTCATTCCGTAGGTAAGATTCCATGGGATAATGTTTGCAAACGAAAACAGTTCCCTGATATAGTTGCTGTCGTCGTAGGTAATGAGCCATTTATGCGGACAGATTTTCATATTTTCCGCAAAACGAACATGATCGAACAATTTGTGTAAATTTCCGTTTTTGCCGTATAATGCCGATTTGGTTGCCGAATAATAAGGAGGGTCAAGAAAAATAAATACATTTTCTCCTTCTTGTCTGATAACATCCTGATAATCGTAATTGGTAATGGTTGAACCTTTAATAATTTGAGCCAATTGAGTTAGACGCTGGATACTGCTTTGGGTAAATCGTCCTGTAAAAGCGCCTTCACTGTATCCTCCGCTTAAAGTTGTTCCGGAAAAGGTAATGCGGTTGTAAATAAAGAAAGCGGCTGCACGTTCCAAATCATTGAAGCTGTTCATATTATTGTTGAGGAATTGATATAATTCTTTGCCTGCCGGATAGGATTTTCTCCATTCATATATTTTATCGGTCAAAGCGTCAATGTCGTTTTGCGTTGCAGACCAGAATCTGTATAACTCCGTATATAAATCGTTTATCCAGAATTTTTTATGCGGATAACGCTGTTTGAGATAAATAAACACCGATCCTCCTCCCAAGAAAGGTTCTCTAAATTCGTCAAAATCGGGAATTAGTTTTGCGATTGTATCAATTGCCCTGCTTTTCCCGCCCGGATATCGTAATGGACTTTTTATCATTTTGCGTAACCGATTTTTAGGATGAAATTATTTTCCGTTGCCTCGTTGAAAATATCGTTTATTAAAACAGATTGAGCAGGGGAAAAACGATTATTCAAAATAAAATCCGTTCTTTCTCTTACAGAACTTTTTGAGGATATTTCACCGTTGATTTTTGCAGAGGTCAGACTAAGAACAGCTTCACTTTTCATTTTTACATTGTTTACCGTTACATCACATAAGTTGGAATACAATATCATTTTCAACAGTCCGTCTTTTATATCACCCGGATTAGGTAAAAGTCCTTTTTTCGTATGTTTTCCTTCGATCAGATAAACTGTTTTTTCATCAATAGCCATCTCATCGGCAGTAAAGAAATATTGTCCGCCTAAATAATTGGTGATGGTAATTTTTGTTTTGCTAAGAGTTGATAAACTTTCTTTGGGCTGCGTGACTGCAATTTCGCGGGATTGCGCTTTTTGTGCTTTTCCCCGTGAAAACTCCATGAATAATGATACGTCATGTCCTATTCTGGTTTTAAAATTGTCTATTCCCTTGATGTTATGCAAAGATACTCCTGTTTGTTTTTCTATTTCAGCATAACATGATTTTACTTTATCAATAATAGCATGCAAATTATTTTGTAACTCATTTAAATTCCAATGCAGGGCAGAACTGTGATACTGTTCAATTTCTTTGATCTTGGAAATGACGTATTGGTTGTTGAATTGCTGATGAGTGATTTTTTTATTGTTTCGCGGATTTATTTCTGCTTTGTCATAGTATGCAAATACGACAAATACATCCAAAAGAACATCAGTGAAACCGTATCCCATTGGATGAAATCTCTGTCGCCTGCACTTCCTTCATCCTTAATAATCGGAATGATGGTGATTTTCCTTGATATATTCAGCGTATTATATACTCTTTCGTATGGATACGATCGTGTCCGTTTGGGCGATACCCATTTTGAAACGGCAAAGGAATGTTTGTTGTCGAATATCATACAGAAAGACATTGCTTGATTGATATCAAACGTTTTAATGTCGAAACATGGCAATTCTTCCGAAAGAAAAACTTTGTACTTTATGCCTTTTATTTTACCTTTGATATTCATCTTCAATTGTTATCTCCGTTATATCTGAAATCCGGCTGCAAAGATAGTTGTTTTTCACAGCACCTCAAAAAAAGAATTACAGGGTACGGGTATGGAAGATCGGGCGCAAAAATAAGCATTATTTTTTTACATGTTGCGAAATTTGTTAAAATGCAACCATCTTATTAATTTTACGCCTCTAAAAAACAAGCGCAATGATCACACCTCCTTTTTTGCGGCAGGGCGACACGGTAGGTCTTATAGCTCCCGCATACCATGCCGAACCGTTTCAATGGCAGCCGGCAGTAACGCTGCTCCGGTCGTGGGGTTTGCAGGTAGAACCGGGGGACAGCCTGTATTTAAGGGAACGTTTATTTGCCGGCAGCGACGCGCAACGCCTGAACGACTTGACGGCAATGATGCGCCGCCCCGAAATTAAAGCCGTGTTGTGCGCGCGGGGCGGCTACGGTGCGGGAAGACTGCTTCCGGCGCTCGACCTATGCGCGCCGGAGTTCGGAGTGAAATGGCTGGCGGGCTACAGCGACATATCCGTTTTGCTGTCCTACTGGAATCATACCCTGCATCAACAGTGCATACACGGAGCAATGCCCATTGATTTGCGGGGGACGCTGCCGGAACGCCTGCCGCTGTCGTGGGAATACCTGCGCAACATTTTGTTCGGGCAAATGCCGTCCTATTCATTACCGCCGTCCCCATTCAACCGGACGGGAGAAACAATCGCGCCGGTTACGGGGGGAAATCTGTCGGTGCTGTACAGCCTGAACGGCACGCCATACCAGTGCAAAACGGAGGGTCGCATCCTGCTGATCGAGGACGTCAATGAAAGCCTTCATCATTTGGACAGGATGATGAATACCTTACGCCTCAGCGGACAGCTGGCAGGATTGAAAGGCTTGCTGGCGGGCGGCATGACCGACATGAAAGATACGCATCCCTCCTTCGGCAAAACAGCTTATGAGATCATTCGCGAATATACGGACATGTATGATTTTCCGGTAGTGTTTGATTTTCCCGCCGGACACGACAACGACAATTACCCCATTGTGATGGGAGCTGCCATGCACTTAACCGTGACCGGAGAAAAAGTCACCGCCGTACAATTGGCGGAAGACAACCGGCAATGAGCGGGTACACTGATCGGATGTATACTGCACTCGGTTATAGTCTTGTGTTTTTTAGCCTGTCGTACCCCGCATTTCATACGGGGTTATCAAAGGGTAACGCCTGCGGCGTTTTACGTCCATGCAGGGCTGTGCGCAACCC
>JAISRX010000260.1 GCA_031273395.1 Bacteroidales bacterium
GGGTTGCGCACAGCCCTGCATAGACGTAAAACGCCGCAGGCGTTACCCTTTGATAACCCCGTATGAAATGCGGGGTACGACAGGCTAAAAAACACAAGACTATAACCGAGTGCAGTATATAAATGCCTCTGCGACTGATTTCTTTAATGCCATTCTCATACAGAAGCCGTGTTTTGTGCTTGACGAAGCCAATGTGTAAAATTTGTCCGTCAGGGCTGTTCTTGAACGCCGTCACACCCCATCTTCGCAAGAGCGGGTAGAAAGTCGGGCGCAAGACCCGCCCCTGCGCTATTTTTTCAATTCGCGGCAATCATCAAAAAAAATTGATCTTCATCCACATGAAAAGGCAAATCAGCAGCAGGGCAGGTAAGAAGTTAACCACGTCGATCTTTTTTATTCTCAGCAGGGAAAGGCTCAAAGCTGTCAGGATCACGCCGCCGACCACCATCATTTCGGAAACAATTTCGGGTGGGATGTTGTTGCCGACGAGGGAGGTCAGCAGGGTGATGCCTCCCTGAAACAACAGTAGCGGGATGAAGGAAAACAGCACGCCGACGCCTAATCCCGACGCCAGCATGACGGATGAAAAAAAGTCCATGACGGATTTGGTCAGCAGCAAATCGGATGTTTTTCCGAATCCTTCCTCCATGGCGCCGACAATGGTCATCGCCCCTATGCAGAACAGCAGGAATCCGGTGGTCAATCCTTCGGTAAAGCGGTCGCTGTTCGACCGGATTTTTGCCTTGATATAATTTCCGAAATGCTCCGTTTTCCGGTCGAGCCTCATTTTTGTACCGGCAAATCCGCCCAGCACAAGGCTCAACACGACAAGCAGCGGCGAACTCATGTCCAGCGACATTTTGACGCCCAGCGATAAAGTGAACAGCCCTACCGCCTGAAAATACACGGTCTGGTATTTTTCGGGCAGGCTTTTTTTTAATACCAGTCCGATACTGCTCCCCGCAACAATGGCGGCAGCATTAACTAAAGTTCCGATCATGCCTTGAAATCATATTTTTACATTTTACTCTCCGGTTCGCTAAAAATTTTTTCTATATTGTCCTTGAGCTTGTCCCATATAGTTACAGGTTTCTCGGTTTTTCCGGTTTTTCCGATCGTATCCGGCGGTGCGGCTTCGACTGTCCGCACGGTGGTTGCCCACTGATGTTCGTCCATGTGGGCAAAGCCCTTCATCAGCAAGCCCACGCCGGTAGCATGGCGGGGATCGTTGATGTTTTCCATCCCGCATGCCCGGTAGTTGACCGGCAATCCGATACGTACTTCCATGCCGGTGCGGAGGTGGAACAACTCCTGCAGGCATGCAAGCATGGCGCCGCCGCCGGTAATGACGATGCCCGAACCAAGTTTGCCGGAGCATCCCGAATTTTCGATGTGGAACAGGATGGCGTCGATGATTTCTTCCATACGCGCCTGAATGATGTGCGCCAGTTGCCGGGACAATATTTCTTTCGGCTGTCGTCCGGGTATTTTGGTGGGAATGACGATGACTTTGTTTTCGTCGGTTTCGTTTGCCAGCGCCATGCCGAACCGCACTTTCACTTCTTCCGCCACCTGCTCGCTCAGTCCGCAGGCGTCCTTGACGTCTTTGGTGATGACGTTTCCCCCGAAAGGGATGACTGCCGAATGTACCAGCACATTGTTGCGGAACACGGCAACGTCGGTAGTGCCGCCGCCGATGTCCACCAGCGCCACGCCTGTTTCCCGTTCCTCGTCGTACAGCACGGCGTCGGAGGAGGCAAGCGGTTCAAGGATGACTTCCCTGACGCTCAGCCCCGCCTGCCGGATACACTTGTCTATCCGCTTGAGCGAGGCGTTACTGCCTGTTACGATGTTGAAATTTCCCTCGATACGTTTGCCCGTCATCCCCACCGGATTGGCAATATCGGTTTCGCCGTCCACCACATAGTCCCGCGGAAGGATATGAATAATTTTTTTGCCTTCTTCGAGTTGAATATGGTGCATATCCGCTTTCAGTCTGTTGACGTCATCAGCGGAGATGCTCTCGTCGGCGTTCCGGCGGTTGATATAACTGCGGTTGGACAGGATGCTGATGTGCTGTCCGGCAATCCCTGCAAACACTTCCGTAAAATAAACACCCGTCCTGTTTTGCAGATCGGCAACCGTTGCCTTCACCACAACAGCCGCCTCTTCCGGATTGAGTACTTCTCCCCGCCGGATGCCTTTTGAAGAAGAACAGGCGAGACCGACGATTTCCATGTCGCCGGTTTTTGCCCGTTTGCCCAGCAAAACGGCGATTTTGGTAGTACCAACGTCGATTGCGGCAACGTATTGAGACGTGGCGTCCATCACTTACATGGAGCTTTTGGGTTCATCCTCAAAATACCCGATGAGTTCCTTTCTGATTCTTTCAAAAAATCCCTTTCCCGGATATGCGGACGTTGCCGGTGTTTCCGGGTTGCGGTTTTCCGGTTCGACGTTTTCCACGGGCTGTTGCCGCACCGGTTCGGTGTGCATGCTCCATTGATGTTCGTCTATATGGGCGAAACCTTTCATCAGCAGTCCCACCCCGGTAGCGAAACGCGGCTCGTTGATGTTTTCCGTGTCGCCTGCCAGATGTTCGCCCGGCAGCCCTATGCGCACTTCCCTTCCGGTACGGTAGTGAAACAATTGTTTCAGGTGGGCGAGCATGGAGCCGCCGCCGGTAATGACGATGCCCGAACCCAGCTTGTCGGCGCATCCCGAATTTTCGATGTGGAACAGGATGGCGTCGATGATTTCTTCCATGCGCGCCTGAATGATGTTCGCCAGATTGCGGAAGGATATTTCTTTCGCCTCCCGTCCGGGTATTTTGGCGGGAATGACGATGACTTTGTTTTCGTCGGCTTCGTTTGCCAGCGCCATGCCGAACTGCACCTTCACCTCTTCCGCCACCTGCTCGCTCAGTCCGCAGGCGTCCTTGACGTCTTTGGTAATGACGTTTCCCCCGAAAGGGATCACCGCCGAATGTACCAGCACGTTGTCGCAGAACACGGCAATGTCGGTAGTTCCGCCGCCGATGTCCACCAGCGCCACACCCGCTTCCCGTTCTTCGTCGTACAGCACGGCGTCGGAGGAGGCAAGCGGCTCAAGGATGATTTCCCGGATGGTCAGCCCTGCCTGCCGGATACATTTTTCCACCCGTTTGAGCGAGTCGCTGCTGCCCACCACGATGTTGAAATTCCCTTCGAGGCGTTTGCCGATCATCCCCACCGGATTGGCGATGTTCGGTTCGCCGTCCACCACATAGTCCCGCGGCAGGATATGGATAATTTTTTTGCCTTCTTCGAGGGGGATATTGCTCATATCCGCTTTCAGTTTGCCGACGTCGTCGACGGAGATGCTTTCGTCGGCGTCCTGCCGGTTGATGAAGCTGCGGCTTTTACGTATGTTGATGTGCTGTCCGGCAACGCCTACGAACACTTCCGAAAAGCGGATGCCGGTACTGTTTTGCAGGCTGGCAACCGTTTCCTTCACCACCACGGACGCTTCTTCCGGGTTAAGCACTTCTCCGCGGCGGATGCCTTTAGAATTGGAACAGGTGAAATCCACCACTTCCACTTTCCCGGTTTCCGTCCGCTTACCCAGCAGGGTGGCAATTTTGGTGGTGCCTACGTCTATCGCGGCTACATATTGAGGGGTATTTTCCATGATATTTACTGTTTATTTATTTTATGATTTATTTTCTATTATTACTGTTCTCTTTTGGTACAGACAATTTGTCCGTCGTATTTCAGGTTGATTGCGTCATACCTGTTCCATCCGGCTACGTTCAGACCGTTGCGGTACAGCGCTTCGAGTTTGGCGAATTTTTCGTCTATCCTGTCGCCCTTTCCAAAGAGGATGACGTGCGATCCCACTCTTGGGATCAGTTCGATGTCGCCGTCGGCATTGACGTATATCTGCTGTATCTGCGCGTTCCAGAACCTGTTGTCTTTCATCCACAGCGCCAGCCGGAACAATTCCCGTATGATGTCCCGTTTTCCGTTTGTCGGGCTGGCGTGCAGCACACGGAAGCCTTTGCTGTCCGGGGCGCGTCTGTCGATATGTCCGTTTGCCACCAGTACGTGCACGCTGTAGCGGTCGGCATGTCTGAGGGCTTGCCCGCTTTCGTCCAGATAATAGCTTTCGCCGTAGCGGTTGATGATGCGCAACACCGGCGTCCGTTGCGTGACGTCCACATGTACCGTCCCGTCGGCGGTTTTATACACTTCGGCGTGAAGGACGGGCGGCATTTGCACGAGCTGCTCCTCCAGTTTCGCGGCATGGATGCTGTCCAGCAGTTTCCCCCGCAGCTTCCGGGTGGGATGATCCGCCACCCGGAGGATGTCCCGGACGGTAACAAACCGGCTGTGCAGGCTGTCGAGGATACACGCCTCGACGGAGGTGCAGACAATCCCCCCCTGTCGTGCGGACACGAAACTCATGGCGATCAGAAAATATGCCGCCAAACCGATCCAGAATATTATGTCTAAAATACGTTTCAATGAATTATTCCGAGTTTATTGTTCAATATGAACCGTTCGATGGGTTCCACCAGCGTGTCGATGTCCCCGGCGCCCAGGGTGAGCAACACTTCCGGTTTTCGTTCTTTCAGGATGTCGATCACGTCCTCCTTGCGGCACATCTGCTTGCGGGCAATGCTTACCCCGTCGAAGATGATTTGCGAGGAAACGCCCGCTATCGGTTCTTCGCGGGCAGGATAGATGTCCAGCAAAATCAGTTCGTCCAGCAGGCTGAGGCTTTGCGCGAACCCGGAGGCGAAATCGCGGGTACGGCTGTACAGATGCGGCTGGAAAACGCCCGTGATCCGTTTGCCGGGGTACAGTTCGCGAACGGACGCAATCGTAAAGCGCAGTTCTTCGGGATGATGCGCGTAATCGTCAATAAAGACAATGTCCGGACGGCGCACGCGGTAGTCGAACCGCCGCTGCACTCCGGCGAACGAAGCCATTTCCCGCGCGGCTTTCTCCGGCGAAACGCCCGCCAGACTTGCCGCCGCTATCGCCGCAATGCCGTTTTCCACATTCACCATGCCCGGCGCCCCGATCCGAACCTCCTTTACAACGCCCTGCGGGGTGCGTATGTCGGCAACATACCATCCGGCGTCCGCGCGCACCGCTTCCGCGTAATAGTCGGCACGCACGTCATCCAGCGAATAGGTGAACCGCGTGACGCCCGCCGGCGCGGTCAGTTCCAGTCCGAACCTGTTCAGCAGCGCCCCGCCGCACTGTATTTGCGACACAAACTCCCTGAACGCCGCTTTCAGTTGGTCGTGCGTCCCGTAAATGTCCAGATGATCGGCGTCCATAGCCGTCACCACCGCAATGAAAGGATGCAGGCGCAGGAACGAGCGGTCGTATTCGTCAGCCTCAGCCACTAAATATTCCGAACCGGGCGAGAGCAACAGGTTGGTTTGGTAGTTTTTGGAGATGCCGCCCAGAAAAGCGTCGCACCCGCCCCCCGCTTCGGTGAGCAGGAAAGCCGTCATGGTGGAGATGCTTGTTTTCCCATGCGTTCCGGCAACGGCAACGGTACGTTTCCCGGCGGAAATCATTCCCAGCGCTTCGGAGCGTTTCACCAGACGGTACCCGTTCCCGCGAAACCAGCTCATGCCGGCATGCGCGGCGGGAACGGCAGGGGTATATACCACCAGCGTCTGCTCTTTGTCCGTGCGGTACGCCGCGGGAATGGCAGCCGCATCGTCGGTATAGCGCACCTCGATGCCTTCCGAAACAAGTTTGCGGGTCAGTTCGGTCTCCGTGCGGTCGTAGCCGGACACCTCATACCCTTTGCTTTTGAAGTAGCGCGCCAACGCGCTCATCCCGATACCGCCGATGCCGATAAAATAAACTCTTTTCATGGGTTATTGATGATGAATGATGAAATATTGGTTTGGTGAATGCCGATAAAATGAAGTCCGACGGCTCCGGAAAAATGTCGGGGAACCGAAAGGCATCTCCGGGGAACCGAAAGGCATTTTTGAGGTATTGAAAGGCATTTTTGAGGTACCGAAAGGCATCTTTGAGGTACTGAAAGGCATCTTTGAGGTACCGAAAGGTATCTTTGAGGTACTGAAAGGCACCTCTGAGGTACTGAAAGGCGCCTCCGAGGTACTGAAAGGCACCTCCGGGGAACCGAAAGGCATCTCCGAGCTACCGAAAGGCACCTCCGGGGAACCGAAAGGCATCTCTGAGCTACCGAAAGGCATCTCCGGAGTACCGAAAGGCACTGCCGGACAGCTGAAGAAACACGCCCGAACCGTTCATTATCCGTCCGTGAGGCATGCATCCGAAATAATATGTTTTGACTGTATATCATGATCGTCCGTTTATACTTCGTTTAATCAAACATTGCCTGTTTATCGGGATTTCGGAGGAACTCGAACATCAGGCTTACCTGTTGCGGCGTCACCCGTTCTTCCGAGAGTTCGGGCATTCCGTTTTCCGGGAAGAAGCCTACCTCCAGCGTGTCGAAAGCCGGTTGCGGTTTTCCGCCCAGCAACCCGCACCCGATGAATATCTTGTAGGCATAGTGCAGGTGAGGCGGGTGCGGATGACATTTCTTGTCGAATACCGCAATAAGCCGTTGCGGTTCCACTTCCATACCTGTTTCTTCCCTTACCTCTTTTGCCGCTACTTCCGAAGGCGTCAAGCCCACATCAGCCCACCCGCCCGGCAACGACCACTTGCCGTCGGCAGCTTCGCGCACCAGCAACAGGCGGCGTTCGTCGTCGAACACCACCGCCCGTATGTCCACCTGCGGCGTTTTATATTCCTTTTCGTTCAGGAACAGCGGCTCCATTTCGCCCGGCTCTTTTCCGGCAAGCAGTCCCATGATTTGCCTGCCGATGCTTCGCAGTTCCCCGTAACGTTCAACGTCGTAAGGATCGGAAGAGTAGGTCAGCCCGATTTCCGCCAGCGCATTGACGCGCCTGCCAAGGTGAAGTATGTTTTCGCGTATCATTTCTTTTGCCGTTTGCTGTTCATTATTTCCATGACGATGTGCGCAATGGTTTCAGCCGAGCGGAATTTGGCAAGCATCCGGATACGGTCGGCGAGCGGTTCGAGTACATTCCGGTTTTGCACGGTGGCAATGGCGACGGACATCAGCCTGTCGCCGGCTTCGCTGTCGGGAATCATGATGGCTGCGCCTTTTTCCGTCAGCGTCATGGCGTTTTTGGTTTGGTGGTCTTCCGCCACGTTGGGCGACGGGACAAGGATACAGGGCTTTCCGGTGATGCACAGTTCGGAAATGGTGCTTGCCCCCGCCCGTGAAATGACCAGATCGGAGGCGGCAAAAGCCAGATCCATCCGTTCAATGAACCGGAATACCTTTATGCGGCTTTGCAGATTTTTGTCGGCTACCGCCCGTCGGGCAATTTCGTAATATTCCTCTCCCGTTTGCCATATCATGTAGATGTCATGGGGAAGCCCGTTCAGGGCGCCCAGCACGCTCCGGTTGATGGTGCGCGCCCCCAGACTCCCGCCCAGCGACAGAATGGTCGGCCTGTCTTCGGCGAAATCGAAAAACAGCATGCTTTGCTCGCGCATGACGGTGGATTCCAGCAGCGATTCCCGCACGGGATTACCGGTCACCGTAATCCTGTCCGCGGGGAAATAGCGTTCCATGCCTTCGTATGCAACGCATATCCTGTTCACCCGTTTGGCAAGTATCCTGTTGGTGACTCCCGCATACGAGTTCTGTTCCTGAATGAGTGTGGGTATTCCTTTGCGGGATGCGGCAAACAGCACCGGTCCGCTCGCGTAGCCGCCCACCCCGATCACCGCGTCGGGACGAAAGCGCCTGATGATGATGCGCGCAATGAAAAGGCTTTTCACCAGACGGTAAAGCACCTCGAAATTTTTCCACAAATGTTTCCGGTCGAACCCGCGTACCGGCAATCCGATGATCCTGTAGCCCGCTTCCGGCACTTTTTTCATCTCCATGCGTCCCTCGGCGCCTACAAACAAAATCCTGAGCGGGGCGTATTGCGCCGACAGGGCATTGGCAATGGCAATGGCGGGGAAAATATGCCCCCCCGTTCCTCCCCCGCTGATGATAATGCGGCGGTAAGGATTGTCCGTACTTGTTTGCCGTTCTTCCGGCATATCCGAATAATTCATGTTCTCCTTATTTAATATTCAAACCATTTATGACGCTACTTGTTGATTTACCGCTTCCTGTTGCCGGCTGTCCGTTTCCGGAAGCGCCGGCTGTTTTTCCTGTCCCTTTATCTCCCTGCTGATGCTCAGGATAATGCCGAAATTGACGCCGGTAAACAGCATGGACGTTCCGCCCATGCTGATGAACGGAAGCGGCTGTCCGGTGACCGGGATGAGTCCCACGGCTACCGACATGTTGATCATCGCCTGAAACACGACGGAAAATGCCAGGCCGATTGCCAGAAATGCCGGAAACGTCTTTTCGCACTTTCGGACAATCAGCACCGTCCTGTAGAGCAGGTTCAGGTAGAGGAAAAGCACTATGGCAGCCCCCGCTATCCCGTATTCTTCGATGATGACGGCAAAAATGAAATCCGAATACGGATGCGGCAGGAAGTTCCGCTGGACGCTGTTGCCGGGTCCCTTCCCAAGGAAACCGCTTGTGCCGACGGCTATCTTGGCGTGCGTTGCCTGGTAATTTCCGGAGAAGTCGTTGTCCGACTGTCCCTCCGCAAACCGTTCCACCCTGTTCACCCACGTTACGGCGCGCTGGGTAATGACGTTTCTCACCCCCACCTTGTGCAGTCCGTATAACCCGCCCACCAGCAAACTTCCCATCACCAGGGCAATGAGGCACAAAACGGTGAGTTGTTTGACGGACGTTCTCCCGACAAACAGCAGCACCACGCTGGTGCAGAACAGCAACATCGCCGTGCTGAAATTAGCCGGCAAAATAAGCACGCACACCACCCCGATGATGCAGAATACCGGGAAAAGCGTTTTTTTGAAATCAAGGATACGGTCTTGTTTTATCGCCAGCCACTGGGCTAAAAACATGATCAGTACCAGCTTTGCCGCATCGGACGTCTGGAAGGTCATTCCGAAAATGGAGAGCCGGCGTGTGGCGTCGTTTTCGTCCACCCCCATGAACAGGGTAATCGCCAGCAGCAAAGGGATGATCCAGATAAAGATTTGCGAGAGCCGCGCATAATATTTATACGGGAATTTGTGCAGGATGAATGTTGCCAGCAACCCGATGCTCAGAAACATGCCGTGCCGGAAGATATACGTGGCGGTATTTCCTCCGGAAAACCTGTACGCCAGCGTTCCCGTCGAGCTGTACACCGCCAGCAGGGAAAAAACGCTCAGCCCTATAATGATCGCCCAGATATTCAGATCGCCTTTAAAATGTTTCTTCAAAAAATCCATTTGCCTTTTAAAAAGATGTTATTATCCGTTGATGACCTACAATTCCCTGACATATTGCTTGAACTGTTTTCCCCTGTCCTCGTAATTGTTGAACAGGTCGAAACTTGCACATGCCGGCGAGAGCAATACCGTATCGCCGGCGCGGGCTACGCAGTACGCCTCTTTTACGGCGTCAGCCATCGACTTCACTTCCACGTGCCACGGAACAATCCCGCCGAACGCCTTTATCAGTTTGCTGTTGTCCGCGCCAAGGCAAATCAGGGCGTGTACCTTGTCCTTTACCAAATGGAGCAGCTCATTATAGTCGTTGCCCTTATCCGTTCCGCCGGCAATCCACACCACCGGCGTTTCCATGCTTTCCAGCGCATACCACGTGGAATTGACATTGGTAGCCTTCGAATCGTTGATGTACACCACATCCCTGATTTTAAGCACCCGCTCCAGCCGGTGTTCCACGCCGGAAAACGTGGACAGGGCGGTGCGGATGTCTTCCTTGCGGATGTCCAGTACGCGACCTGCAATGCCGGCAGCCATCGAATTGTAAACATTGTGGCGCCCCTTGAGCGACAGGTCGGTCAGCGGCATGGAAAACAAATCGTCCCGGAAATCCACATGTATCCGGTTGTTTTCCATCCATGCGCCGGGCGACTGTATGGTTTTGGCGGAAAAGGGCAGCGACTGCGCCGCAAGGACGATGTTTTCCAGTTCGCGGATAGTGATTTCGTCGTCGGAACAGAAAATGAAATACTCCTCTTTGGTCATGTTTTGCAGGATACGCATTTTGGCGTTGATGTACTTCTGGAAACTGTGGTCATAGCGGTCGAGGTGGTCGGGAGTGATGTTCAGCAGGATGGCAATATCGGCTTTGAACCGGTGCATCCCTTCCAGCTGAAAACTGCTCAGTTCCAGCACATAATAATCGAAATTTTCTTCCGCCACCTGCAAGGCGAAACTTTTGCCCACGTTTCCCGCCATGCCCACGTTCATCCCCGCCTGACGCATCATGTAGTAGATCAGGCTGGTGGTAGTGGTTTTCCCGTTGCTCCCCGTGATGCATATCTTTTTTGCCTGCGTGTAGCGCGAAGCAAATTCTATTTCGGAAATCACCGGGATTTTGGCGCGGAGAATTGCCTGCATCACCGGCGAATTGTCGGGTATTCCGGGACTTTTGATGATTTCGCCGGCAGAGAGGATCAAATCCATCGAGTGATTTCCCGCCTCGTACAGTATCAGGTGCTTGTCCAGCAATTCCCTGTACTTCGGCTTGATGACGCCCGAATCCGAAACAAACACGGCAAACCCCTGTTGCGTTGCCAGAATGGCAGCGCCCGTACCGCTTTCGCCTGCTCCCAATACCACTATTCGCTTGTTGTCCATTGTATGATTCATATTATATCGTTTCTTCCAATTGACGGCTTTGCCGTTTAAAATTACCGTTCATGCTTTTCAGTTTACGTTCCAGTTTTATCCTGTTGCTGCTTCCTATATCGGGAGTGGGACATTTCGACATCACCAGACGGCAATGGACGGAATGGTAGTCGATCCGACAAATCAGCAGATCGACGCTCCGGGTTAATTGCCGGATAGCCGTTTCAAAATCTTTTCCCTTCAATTCTACAAAATAAAAGTCGGGATGCTGCACGGAATGTTTGCTTTCGGCAACCATCAGCCGGTCGCATTTCGGCTCGTTATCGCAGATCAAACCGCCGTCCACGCGGAAAACACATACCGTGCGCCCGGCAGGATTATGGGCGACATAGCGTATGTCCGAATGTCCCTTATCCGCCAGTACCACTTCCTTCCGACTGTCCGAAAACTCAATATGCGTTGTTAATTTATCCCTGTAATTCATCTGTTTCCGATAAATTTGAAAATTCTTCATTGATTATCTGCGACGCTCCGTCTATTTCTTCCGCTTTAATCAGGCGCAACTCGTCGTCCATGATAGAGCGCGTCGTGCCGCCATCCACATAACAGGCGTTTACCTGTTGCGCGTCCACCCATATCAAAGGGTCGACCGTTTTTGAAACCCTGTCCCGTTGCCACCGTCCCGCCTGTTCCGCATAAATATGGTTGTTGAGCGTGGTGAGGATGTACGGGCTGTGCGTGGTTACCAGCAATTGGTTGCCGTTGATATTTGCCGTAAGCGACGTCAGTTCGGTAATGTATTTCTGGGCTTCGGGGAAAAGATGCGCTTCCGGTTCTTCGATGATGACAAATGCTTTGGTTTGATTTAAAATCAGGTAAAACAGTTGCATCAAAATCCAGAGCGCTTCCTGCTGCCCCGACGAAGCGAAGGACAGTTTTACGGAAGCATCGCCCACATCTATTTTCTCCCCTGTTTTGTCGTAACAGTATCTTCCTTTCAACACCCGTTCGATCACTTCTTTCGCCTTGTCCAGCCGGGGCTTGTCCGGTTGGAAATACACGGGCGCGGTGGCTTGTTTTTCGGCGATGACCTCGTCGAGCGTTTTGTCGAAGATGCGTTTGAGATCCGATATGCGGTCGATGAAATTGATCAGCGGGGTATCCAGCAGTTGTCTGTCCGGCTCCGTCATGGACGCTTTGCCCAGAATTTGCTGCTGCAACGAATCGGGAAGGGTGGATAAAATGCTCCTTCCGGCGGGAATATAAACTACTGTTCCTTCCCCAAACACACCGTTGATGATCGAGAGTATTTCACCCGAAAAAGCAAGCTCGACAAACGCTTTATTTGCTTCCTGAAATATCCTGTCCATTTCCGAATCCATGGCACGTGAATAAACGGCGCTCACGTATCCGTCGCGGTGGATCAGTTCTATTTCTTTTCCGTAAGCGTACCGGAATTGGGCATGGAACTGCGGGTCAACTTTCGCCGTCCCGAAGAAACCCGCAAATTTCAACCGTATTTTCCGCTCAAAATCCGCTTTATTCGCTTCGTTGCCGGGGTGACGGATATAATCCCAAAGGTCTTCCTTGAGCGACAGGAAGAAATACAGCATTTTGGCAATCGTGCTTTTGCCCGTCGCCTGAGGTCCGATCAGCACATTGTAATCAAGCAGATCCAAATCAACGTGTCGGATCGGTCCGAAATTTTTTATGATCAGATGTTTGTTCATGCGGTTACGCTATTTGGTATCAACTTGTTTTCCGTTTTCATCCTATCTCATTTTCAGGGTTGCTATGGTGATCACCGCCAGCATAATGCCCACGATCCAGAAGCGCGTGACGATTTTCGGTTCGGGATAGCCCTTTTTCTGGTAATGGTGGTGCAGGGGCGACATCAGGAAGATGCGCCTGCCTTCGCCGTATTTCCGCTTGGTGTATTTGAACCAGCTTACCTGTATCATCACCGAGATGTTTTCGGCGAGGAAAATGCCGCACAGCAGGGGAATGAGCAGTTCCTTGCGGATCAGGATGGCATACACGGCAATGATGCCGCCGATGGCAAGGCTTCCCGTGTCGCCCATGAACACCTGCGCGGGATAGGTGTTGTACCACAGGAACCCGACGGTTGCCCCGATGAACGCGCTGATAAAGATCACCAGTTCGCCCGTGTTGGGGATATACATGATGTTCAGGTAGTCCGCGTAAATCATGTTGCCCGACAGGTAAGCCAGCACGCCCAGCGTAATCCCCATGACGGACGACGTTCCCGCCGCCAGCCCGTCCAGTCCGTCGGTGATGTTGGCGCCGTTGGATACCGAGGTGACGATGAAAATAATCACCAGCACAAACGCCACCCATACGAAATCCTTCGCGCCCGCGCCCAGCCATCCGACGAGCCATGCGTAGTCAAATTCGTTTTCCTTCACGAAAGGGATGGTGGTGGTGGTGCTTTTCACGTCCACCGTTTTGTACTCGCGCGCCGGAACGGGCGCGTCTGCCGTTTGCACCGTCACCGGCTGCGGCGCGGGGATGCGTTCGCGTACCACGATGTCGTCGGAAAAATAGAAGGTCAGCCCCACGATCAGTCCCAGCGAGACTTGTCCCAATACCTTAAACCGCCCGTGCAGTCCCTTTTTATCCTTTTTGAACACTTTGATGTAGTCGTCCAGAAAGCCGATCAGTCCGAGCCACACGGTAGTGATGATCATCAGTATGATGTATATGTTGCAGACGTCCCCGAAAAGCAGCACCGGAATCAGCAGCGCCAGCAGGATAATGACGCCTCCCATGGTAGGGGTTCCCTGTTTGCTCATTTGCCCCTCCAGCCCCAGGTCGCGCACCGACTCTCCTACCTGTTTCCTCCTGAGAAACCGTATGATGCGCTTGCCGAAAAACGAAGCGATAAACAGGGCGGTGATCACCGCCATCGCCGACCGGAACGAGATGTAACCGAACATCCCCGCTCCCGGAAAATCAAATTGCCTGTCCAAATAGGAAAATAGATAATATAACATGGGCTAATTATTTTGAAAAAAAGTTTTGACGTCTCTTTTTATTTTATTGATTTCGGGATACTGATCAAAATGAATGTCTTCCAGCAGGTATTTGACCGGGCTTTTCCGTATTCCGGCAACGGGTTCCTTCGCCCCGTCGCCGTGCCGGGCGGCGCGGTTTTTCTCCCTGCCGGCAATCAGCCTTACTATCCGCAGCACCACCTGCTCAAACACGTTGTGTCCCCTGAAGTAAAGGTATCCGTTGTGCTCGTTCAACCCTGCCTGCCGGTAATGCTCCTTGACTTCATACAGGTCGACGTCCGGATAAAGGTGTTTCAAATCCATGAGTTTGGACTTGACCCTGCTTTGCAGTTTCGCAATCATCCGGCGCGCATCCGGCGTTACGGGGTCTATGTTCAGATATTTTCTGAACACGTTGGGCGGAAACTTTCCGTCGTTGCGCGAAAGTGAAATCAGGTGGTAGATAAACAGCTCGTACAGCGTCTGCGAGTACTTTTTCAGGAATGACTCAAAGTCGAACAGGCGGCTGTTCCATCCCATTTTGTCCGCCGCATGCGCTATGTTTTGCGGATAGCAATAATGATTTTCCAGCGAATAGGTATAGGTCTGGAAGATAAAATGCCTGACGTCTATTCCCTCTTCCCGGAGCAAATACCGGTAATCGCTGTCGATGCAGACGAAAAATTCGTCGGACAGGCATCCCAGCCGGTGGTATTTCAGGCAGGCGCTGCACCCCGTCGCCCTGTTGTTGTCGATGGTTCGCGAATAGGTGACATAATCGAAGGCATATTCCGGCACGAAATGCTTGAATATGCCGTTCCAGAAAACCTTGTCGAAATCGGATTCCAGATGCACCGCCGCAACGCATCGGTTGATTTTTGCCTTGTTCCTGAAGTCCAGCGCCAACTGTCTGTAATATGTATCCCTTCTGTCTGTTTCCATTGCCGGTTATTGAATTAAATCGTCCGTAAAAAATATTTTGTTTCCCCATCCGTCGCCGAAAATGGAAGGCGAATGGGTGGCAATGATCAGCTGGCTGTTCGGGTTCAGTTGCCGGATAATATCAATCAGCTGCTGCTGCCATCCTATATGGAGCGAAATTTCCGGTTCGTCCATCAACAGGACGTAAGGCGCTTCTTCCATCAGGAAGACGGTAAAGATGATGATCAGCAGCTGTTTTTCGCCCGTGGAAATCTTATCCAGCGGGATAAGGGATTCGCCCATGCGGAAGCCGAGGCTGTTGTTTTCCCTGTCGATCTCTATTTTCTTCCCCGTTTCGGCAAAAAGGCGGTCAATCGACCCGAAGAGCATTTCTATCCTCCGGTTGATGCTCTCTGCCTGCTCGGGGAAGTTGGTTGCCTTGAGCCGGTAGTTCGAAAATGATTTCTGCCGGTTGCCGATGGTATATATCACCCTTTGCAGTTCCTTGTCCAGCGGCGTTTCATGCTGCCCGATGGCTCTTTTGTCCTTCAGCGGCACGTCGAAGGTGGTGATGTACGCATGTTTGACCGGCGCGGGCGCGTCCCTTTTCAGTCCGGAACTCCCGTAATACGCCATGCCCGTATGGTCCGAAAAGGAGACTTCCACGTCTATCTTCATCCCTTTCAGGAAGATGTGTTTCTCCGAAAGCAGCGCGTCCACGCTCCGCAGAATGGTACTTTTCCCGCTCCCGTTGATGCCCACCAGCACATTCACGTCGTCGTGCAAGTCCCATTTCAGATGGTACTGGTGAAATAATCCGCGAATTTCCACTTGTTTTATGGTGTTCATAACAAATATTTCAGTTCGTTAAAAGCATTTACCGACGGCTTGACGCCATATATTTCCATTTCCGTCCTCATGTGTTTTCCGTATTAAACCGTTCTACACTTCCGTTTACTTTCAGTTGGACGACTTCAATGTTTTCAAGTCCGTTGTTATCCACTACCTTGACGGCAATGCTGTGGCGTCCGGCTTTGAATTTGTGGGTTTGCCTGCCTTCCCTGTCGAGAACGACGGCCGGCTTGAACCCTTCCTCGGCGTTGTGTTCAAAATCCCAGCTGTAGAACTCAATCCCTGCCTCGCTGCTGCCGGATGCGACAAATTCGAGTTCGCGCACGCCTTTTGCATCACGCGCGAGTTCGTTGATTTCGACGGCGATTGCCGGTTTGATGGAGACCGGAACAATATCCTTCACTTCCACCAGCTTGATAATAATGCCGTGGTGCGTTCTCAGGCGGGCTACCTCTCCAATGGCGCCGCGTCCGAACGAAAAGGCGATGACATAGCCCACCGGAGCGCCGGCTGCCCTGTTTTTTTCAAACAGTTTGGCGTCGTTCCGTTCCGCTGCCGATTTGAAACTGTCTATGACGTTGCGCCCTATGTTGTCGCTTCGTTTTACCTGTATCGGCGTGCCGTCCGGCATCCTGCCGTCCAAACCGAGATCGTTGCGCTGTTTTGCGTTGCCTGATCCTCCGAACTGCTGCACAATCCAGCTTTCAAATTCAAAGGCGTCCCCGTAGCGAAGCGTGTCGTAGTCGTATTTGTGCAGCTGAACGGTAAATGTATCAAATAAACTCGGCGGCAGTTGGTTCAATCGTAATTCCGTTACCTTTACCGCCTGTACGGACTGGTCTATGCCTATCCACCGGCGGTTTGTCCTCTGGGCAACAACAATGCTTGTGCCGCCGCCCATAAACGGGTCAAGAACACTGTCGCCTTCATTGCTTGCCATTTTGATGATCCTGTCAAGCAAGGCAATGGGCTTTTGGGTGGGATAACCGATACGTTCCTTGGATTGACCCTGTACGTTTTGTATATCCGTCCAGACATTTCCCAATAATGCCCCTTTGGCTTCATCCCAATATTTTTTTCTTCTTAACCTTCCCTGTGAATTATCCGGATAGATAATTTCGCCTTTGCTGTCCAATTCTTCCATTTCTGCTTTTGAATATCGCCAACCCTTCGGCGGATGCGGATATCCTTTCCATTCATACATTAAATTCTGTCTCGGATTCGGACTGTCCATTGGAACACTTTGATACAGTCTTCCGTTTTCATCCGTCAAATTAAACCTTTTTTTGTAATCATCTCCTGTATTCGGGTATATCGGATGATAAACGAAATTTTCGGATTTTGAATAATACCATATTGTATCGGAGAGTACTGCAAGTTTCTTTTTTGCATCATTATGAGCAAACGCTCTGTTCCAGACAATCTCCCCTCTGAGATGATTCATTCCGAATATTTTGTCCAGAATATCCACCCGTATGTAAGCGTCGGCATGCCAGTCGCAGTGCAGGAAGATGCTTCCCGACGGTTTCAGTATCCGGTGCATTTGTTCCACCCGTTCCCTGAGCCATCCGATATAATGATCCATGCCGCCCGCCCAGCGATCCTGAAAACTGCGGATTTCGCCGTCGTCGCCCCAGATCACTTCGTAATTGCGGTTGCTGAAAAACGGCGGGTCGAGATAGATTAAATCCACCGACTCGCTTTCAAAGCCTTTCAGTATTTCGAGGTTATCGCCCAATATCAACTTGTTGACCATATTGTTCATTGTTCATCCGGCGTTACGGGCGGGGGTAAACCCCGCCCCTGCCGGTGGTGGTTTACTGTTCGCCGTCTTCGTCTTTTGGTTTCCGTCCCTTGCGCTGCGCCAGCAGGGTGGCGTAATCCTTCGCCAGGGCGTTGAGGTCTTTCGCGAGGGCGGCGTATGGCGCTTCGCCGTGCAGCACGATGAACACGTTGATGGCGTCCGTCATGCTGAGGTACACCGCGTCCGTTTTCAGGCGCACGGCTTTCACGTTGCCTGCCGGACGCTGGGTTTTGTCGTTGCGGCACTGTTCGTCGAGGGCGACGAAGCGGTCGTTGGCAGCCGTCAGCTTGTCCAGCAGCGGCTGTGCGCCTGTCAGGAGGAGGTCGGCATGATAGGGCGCGAGTTCGTTTTTGAGCTTGACCAGCATGGTGGTTTCGGCGTGGTCGCCCAGACGGGTGGGATTGCCCACCTGCATGATGATGCGCAGTATCCTCCAGCCCGCTTCAAAGAGTTCGCCTTCCGTTTCGTCGTAGGTGAACGACTTCACGTAGTGGTACAGGACGCTGTGCCGCCTGTCGCGATAGCTGTCGGCGGCGTCCTTTTCACGGGTGAGCGCGCTGCCGAGTTCCACCGAAATGGCGCTCTCCTCTTCCTGCTGCAAGCGCAGCAGTTCGTCGTACTGCGGACGGACGCCCAGAGCGTCGGGGTTGTGTTTTCCGAAGATTTGCAGCGCCGACCGTACAAATTGCAGATGCTCCGCATTGCGGAGATTCCGCTGTTGAAACTTGTTTATTTTCATGTTTCTCTATTTATTTTAACCGGTTTATATATTTGATGACTTCCATTTTTAAGGACAGGGGCAAACATGGGTGTTCGGGGCAAACCACACTTAAGGACAACGCCGGACAGGAATGTTCGGAGCAAACCACACTTAAGGACAACGCCGAACAGGAATGTCCGGGGCAAACCACACTTAAGGACAGCTCCGGACAGAAGTGTTCGGAGGAAACCACACTTAAGGACGGCGTCGAACACAAATGTTCGGGGAAAACCCCGCCCAAAGACGCCGCCGGATGCGC
>JAISRX010000224.1 GCA_031273395.1 Bacteroidales bacterium
TATTATATCTCATGTTTGAACCGATGGTTACATTTTGATAGATCACAACGTTTTCACAAATTTTGGAAGCGGCAATTGTACAACCCCGTGCATGATGAGCAAATAAAACACTTTTATCTGTTTCCGTACAGTTTATTTCACACGAATAAAATTTTTCCAACAGATTTTTAGCCAATGTTTTTAACATCTTATTCCCGGAAAAACAGTTTAATTTTACCAGTTTGTCAAACATATTTTATCTCCTTCAGTATAATTATTATATTTTAGTACATGACAAAAATCCATTTTATTTCATAATTATTTAATTATTAGCGAAATATAACCATTTTTAACTTTGAAAAAACCTTGAGTTTTCGCACCTTTGTGGCTAATAACCATATAGTTACAATGGAATCGAAAAATCTCAGGGTCGAGTGCAAAAGTACTCAATTAATTTCGGTTTTGCAACAAACACCGGCGGGTAAAATGAATTTAGCCCGCATAAAGTTCTTTGGAATGTTCATCTGTGCGTTGTGCAAAGTGCAAACGGTCAGTTTTGAAAAACTCGCAATTGCTTTCGAAACGGGCGCAAAATCCGGGTCTTCGCGGCGGCGAATCCAGCGGTTTGTGCCAGGGCAACCGCACCAAAATTTACAATGATAAAAAATTATTGTTATGCGTCCGCGAACCCCGAAGGCAGGTTATTCACATTGAATTCCTTCCGAGTTTGCTGTCGCCAACAAAAAGTCAGGGACTGTATAGCATGAGTTATTAGATGCCATTTATTTTTATGCCTGAAATGCCGATTGTGCGAATGTAAACTGCTGTTGCGTCGGGTGCATTTAGCTTCGATGAGGGCTTCGCCGAAGGTAAAATCAGGCTGTTTATTTTTTAGCCATCCGTCCGCAAGGTTTTGATTTTCACGGAAGATTTTTGTATTTTATTGATTTTTATTTCATTAAATTATTTTTTGAAAATAAATATATTACGTTTTTACATACCGTTATGATCCTTAAAATTGGAATAAACTTCTGAAAACATGGCATATAACAATCCACAGTGCATAAAATACGGAAAAGTTACAGTTTAATCTTGTAAAAAAATTAGTTGAAATTTGTTATTTTTGCAGCGCATAAAAAGCAGAAGTTTTTGATTATTCTTAAAAATATTTTTTAAAAGCGAAATGAACAAATTTCCAGTAATGAGCGCCGAAGAGGCGGCAAATTTTATTCGTCATGACGACCATATCGGGTTTAGCGGATTTACGGCAGCCGGTTGTCCGAAATCCGTTTCCGTTGCATTGGCAAAGAAAGCCGAAGCGGAACATGCAAAAGGCAATCCTTTCAAAGTGGGCATGTTTACCGGGGCGTCGACCGGCGACAGTATCGACGGAGTGTTAGCGCGCGCTCATGCCGTCAAGTTCCGGACGCCCTACCAGTCGAACGTCGATTTGCGGAATGCCATTAACGGGCAGGAAGCGCCCTATTTCGACATGCACTTGTCGCATCTGGCGCAAATGTTACGCTACGGTTTTCTCGGAAAAGTAGATGTAGGCGTCATTGAAGCTGCCGACATTACCGCCGACGGTGAAATTATCCCGACATGCGGCGTAGGCATCGCTCCCACCGTGTGCCGGCTGGCAGATAAAGTCATCATTGAACTCAACCGCAAGCATCCGAAAGAAATACGGGGGATGCACGACATATATGAACCGGCTGATCCCCCCCATCGTCGGGCTATTCCTGTTTATGCGCCCTCCGATCGCGCCGGGACGCCGTACATCAAAATTGACCCGAAGAAGATAGTGGCGGTGGTGGAAACCGATTTGGAAAACGAAGGCGGTAAATTTGCCCCCGTTGACGAGACGACGGCAAAAATCGGCAATAACGTGGCCGATTTTCTGGTCAGCGAGATGAAAACCGGACGTATCCCCGCTTCATTCCTTCCGGTTCAATCCGGAGTGGGCAACATTGCCAATGCCGTACTTGGCGCTATGGGCGAAAACAAAAACATCCCCGTTTTTGAGATATATACCGAAGTAATTCAGGACGCCGTGATTTCCCTGATGAAATCGGGGCGCGTAAAGTTTGCCAGCGGATGTTCCTTTACCGTGAGCAATCCCATGATGGACGAAATTTATTCCCAACTGCCTTTCTTCAAGGACAAACTGCTGCTCCGTCCGCAGGAAATCTCCAATAACCCGGAAGTGATCCGCCGCTTGGGACTGATCACCATCAACACCGCACTGGAAGCCGATATTTTCGGAAACATTAACTCCACCCACGTGGTCGGTACAAAAATGATGAACGGCGTTGGCGGTTCGGGCGATTTCACACGGAATGCCTACCTTTCGATTTTTACCACCCCGTCGGTAGCCAAAGGCACTGCCATCAGCGCCATTGTACCGATGGTGTCGCATCTCGACCACAACGAACATTCGGTTTCCATCCTGATCACCGAACAGGGAATTGCCGATCTGCGCGGAAAATCGCCCGTGCAGCGCGCACATGCCATCATAGAGAACTGTGTGCATCCGGAATACAAACAATTGCTCGCCGATTACCTCAAACTGGGCAACGGGCACACGCCCCACCATCTGAAAGCAAGTTTCGCCTTTCACCGGATATTCAATGAAACAAAAGACATGCATCAGGTTAATTGGGATAAATATCGTTAACAAAAAAAAAATTCATATCTTTACGCTGTTTCTTTTTTAGAAAAATGGTATGTCAGAAAGGGATGATTTTTTGTATGACGACGAGATACTGAACTCGGTCAACCGGTATGAGGATATGATCAGGAATCATAAACGGTATTTTTTTGACGTTTATGAATTTGAAAATATCATTGATTATTACCTGAATACCGAAAACTTTTCGCGAGCGGCTCAGGCAGCCGATTATGCCGTGCATCTGTACCCTTCGGCTACCTCCATACAGTTGCGAATAGCCGAGATAATGATTGACAACAGTCAACCGGCAAAAGCCTTGTCCCTTCTCAACAGGCTGGAGCAGATAGAGGCGGACGATTATGCCGTTTACCTTTTGAAGGGATCGGCGCTCAACATGCTGGGAAAGCCGAAAGAAGCGCAGCGGCAGTTTGAAAAAGCCCTCTCCCTTGCCGACGAAAACAAACTGGACGTACTCTATGACATAGGAGTGTCTTTTGAGCAGATCAACCGGCATAAGATGGCGTTGAAATACTTTCTGAAGGTATATGCGATGGAGCCTGAGTATTATTACGTGTATTACGATCTGGCTTATTGTTACGACCGGATCAACGAACCGGACAAAAGCATTTTGTTTTACCGGAAATATCTGGACGAAGAACCGTTTTCGGAACATGTATGGTATAATCTGGGCATTGTGTACAATAAAAAAGATGATGACGAAAAGGCAATCGAAGCCTACGACTATGCGTTGGCTATCAATCCCGACTATTCATCTGCCATCTTCAACAAAGCCAATACCTTAACCCTGATGAACAGATATAAGGAAGCCGTCGTTACTTACAGGGATTTCCTGCGTCTTGAACCGGACAGCGCCGCAGCGTATTGTTATATAGGCGAATGTTACGAAAAAACAGGCAATACCGGCAAGGCGACAGCCTGTTTCCGGAAATCGATGGCTCTTGACGACTCTTTTGCCGATGCATGGTTTGGAATGGGGCTTATTTTTGCAGATGCGGAAAATTACGGGGAGGCTATACGGTATATTGAACAGGCGCTGAAGCTGGACAAGGAAAATACCGATTATATTTTTGCGCTGGCTTCGGTATATACCGGCGCACGGCAGTATGACGACGCGGTGAGTTTATTCAAACGGCTGACGCAACTGATACCGGACGATGAGATACTGTGGGACAATTTTGCACAAACCTATGCCATGCAGGAAAAATATGTTCATGCGCAACAAGTGATCACCGAAGGACTTCGAAACAATCCCGAATCGGCATTGCTGCGCTATCATCTGGCGGCATACTACCTGCTGAACGACGACCGCCTGCAAGGATTGACCATCCTCAAGGAAAGCCTGAACAGATATGCCGACCGGATTGATTTGTTTTTCGACCTGTTCGACAAAAATATTCGCGACGATGAAGTGATGGCTTTGGTTAATTCGTTCAGAACAAACAAATCATAACCTTGCGGGAAACTGATCCGTATCGCGCTCCGGCGCTTGCACGAGTTGCCCGCGCCGTCCGGTCTGCCATCCGTCCTGCTCTGGCAACGGCATGGTGGATGACGCGATTAACCGTCGTTGTGTCGCTGGGGGTCTCCGTTTTGCAATACTTCGGCATGATCGACCTGCTTGCCGAACAGCTCAATCCCCTGTTTCACCTGGCAGGTTTACCGGGCGAAGCGGCGCTGGTATTTATCTCCGCATATTTTGTGAACATCTATTCGGCTGTTGCGACTGCCGTTGCGCTCGACATTGGGTTGCGTTCGGTGACTATCCTTTCGGTGATGTGCCTTTGCGCCCACAATATGATCATCGAAACAGCCGTGCAAAAGAAAACGGGATCGTCGGCAGTGCGGATGGTGCTGTTGCGTACCGGAACGGCGCTGGTATCGGCTTTTGCGCTCAACTGGCTGTTGCCCTGCAGCGATACGGCACATGCGGCACATGCGCTATCTGCGGAAACATCCTTAAAAGACATGGCGCTTGACTGGTTATGGACAACCGGCGGGCTGGTGCTCAAAATGGTAACGCTGATCCTCTCCCTGAATATTCTGCAACGTCTGCTGACGGAATTTGGCGTGATCCGGATATTGTCGAAGGCGCTGCGCCCGGCATTAAAGATATTCGGCTTGCCGGCAAAAACATCTTTCCTGTGGATCGTTGCCAACATACTCGGACTGGCATACGGCGCTGCGGTAATGATCGAAGAAACCGGACAGGGCAAAATCAGCAAAAGGGACGCGGATCTGTTGAATCATCACATCGCCATATCGCATAGCAATCTGGAAGACGTGTCGCTGTTTCTCTCCATCGGAGCGGGTTTGTGGTGGATGCTGATCACCAGATGGATCCTTGCCGCAATTGCGGTATGGTTGCGAAGGTTCGAACTGCTTATTCGTCATGCGCCTCCGCCTCCGGACGGTAGTAACCGCTGAACGGCAGGTTCGGGAGCAGCAGGCGGAGGTCTTCGTAGAACTGCATCATGAGTTTGCGGTTTGTCTCGCTGATGATGTACTTCGACGGACCCCGCAAAAAATCATTCACCGCGATGAGCCGGAAAACAGAAACGCTGTTCTCCGGGAAACGATGCACCCAAAAAGGTTCGTAACCGCACGAGGCCACCCGTACAACGCTGTCGGTTTTCACAAGCGTAACGTCGAGGACAATCCCCCCGTTGCGGTAGCGGTCGCGCTGGTTCGACACGAAGTTGCCCAATGAATAGATCACCGCTGCCGAGTCGCGGTCTGTTGCCGGGATTTTTGCAAACGGCTGCACCACGTGAGGATGCGCCCCGATGATCAGATGAGAGCCGCCGCGTGCCAGAAAGCGCGCCAACTGCTGTTGTGCGGCATTTTCCCTGTTACGGTATTCTTCGCCCCAGTGAATAAAGGTAATGATGACGTCCGGCTGCAACGCGCGCGCCTTAAGCAGATCGGCTGCCATGCGCATCGTATCATTGCGGTTGATGACGTTGGGACTTTCCACGGCAATGCCGTTCGTGCCGTAGGTATAGTTCAGGAAAGCAAGCCTGAAGCCTTTCCGCTCCACCAGCAAAGGATAATCCTGTCGCCACGCTGCGGAATCCTTGAATGTTCCCGTATGACGGATACCAAGACTGTCCAGCACGTCGATGGTGCGTTCCAGTCCCTGTTTCCGGCGATCCAGCGAATGATTGTTTGCCGTCGCCAGCACATCGAATCCGGCGTCCTGCAAGGCAACCGCCAGCGACAGGTGAGAGGAAAACTCCGGATAACCCCGGTAGGGCGCTCCGGCTAAGGTTACCTCCAGATTGGCAACTGCCACGTCTGCCGACGAAATATAATCCTTCACATACCGGAAAACGGGATGATAACAGTACGCCGTATCGCCACCGTCGCGCCACGCGCCGGTGATTTGCATCCCGTGCCCCATTACGTCGCCGGCAAATATCATCCTGAGCGTGTCTGTCCGTTCACAGTGATCCTGCACGGGCGGACAATCCGCCGCAGCAGCAAAAAACGGCGCAAGGCAGAGCGCAAAACATGCAACGCCGAACAATAATATGATCCTTATTTTTTCCATCGGAGGCAAAAATACAAAATATATCCGTATATTTGCCATGTATTATGTGAATGGTCTATCGGATTGCATGAAAAACGCCATTATGTTTATATGCTTCTTTTTAAGCTGTATTGAAAAGACTGAGGCACAGGAAGTGTGGACACTGGAGCAGTGTATCCGTTATGCGTGCGAGAACAATATACAGTTGAAACAGCAGCAACTGAATACGCTGAATGCCGAAAACACACTGTTGCAATCGCAACTCAGCCGGTTGCCGGATTTGAATGTGTCGGGCAATTTCAGTTCGTCGAGAGGCAAGGTGCTCGACCAGAACACTTTTTCCATAGTGGACGGCGAAACGGTCAAATCGCTTTCCGGCGGCGTCAGCAGCAGCGTTACTCTGTTCAGGGGATTGCAGCTGAAAAACACGGTGGACAGGAATTATTTTGCATTGCTGGCAAGCCGGCAGGACACGGAGAAACTGAAAAACGATCTCTCCCTTAACATCGTCATGTACTATTTGCAGATCATTCACGCGGAGGAACAGCTTGCCGTTGCCGAACAGCAGCTGTTGCTCACCCGTCGGCAAGCGGCGCGCACTGCCGTTTTAGTGGAAGCCGGAAGCCTGCCGGAAGGTAATTTGTTTGACATGGAGGCACAGGAGGCGCGGGAAGAATTGCAGGCGGTAACGGCGCGCAACACGCTGGATATGGCGCGCCTGAATTTGGCGCAACTGCTGGATCTGGATACCCGCACGGACTTCAGGGTAGCCAGCCCGGAATTTCCCGACATCACCGTTTCCGGGCTTGCAGGTACGGTTGATGACATATTTGCACACGCCGGAAGCGTTTTGCCGCAGATAAAATCCGCCGAATACCGGATGGAAAGCGCCCGCGAATCGCTCTCCGTTGCCAGGGGCGCGCGCAGTCCCAGCCTGACGCTCTCCGGGGGGTACAGTACGCGCTATTCCAGTTCCGCTTCCCTGTTTGATCCCGTGAGCCGTGAGGAATACGGCTATCCTTTCTGGCGGCAGCTCAGGGACGGCGTCAATTCCTACATCGGCATAGGGCTTGGCATTCCCCTGTTTAACGGGTGGCAGATCAACACAGGCGTCAAAAATGCACGCCTGAACCTTCAAAATGCCCAATACCAGTTGCAGCTTGCCGAAAATACCCTGTACAAGGAAATACAACAGGCGCATGCCGACGCCAATGCGGCGATGAACCGCTACGCGGCGTCACGGAAAGCGGTAGCAGCCATGGAAGAGGCTTTCAGGCACACCGAACAGCGCTACGAAGTAGGGATGATGAACTTCCTGGATTACCATACCGCCAAAACGCAGCTTGCCGCAGCACAGTCCGAGTTGCTGCAAGCCAAATACGAATATATTTTCAAAACCAAAGTATTGGATTTCTATCAGGGACGTCCGATAAAACTTTAAAAACCGCCAACGAATTTGTTCCAGTTAACATCCAGTTTCACACCGAGCGGCGATCAGCCCGAAGCCATCCGGCAGCTTACGGAAGGCATTAACTCCGGTATCCGGCACCACACGCTGTTGGGCGTTACCGGATCGGGGAAAACCTTTACCATCGCCAACGTACTGGCAAACCTGCAACGTCCCGCGCTGGTGCTGAGCCACAACAAAACGCTGGCGGCGCAACTTTACGGGGAGTTCAAAACTTTTTTCCCGAAAAACGCCATCGAATATTTCGTTTCCTATTACGATTATTACCAGCCGGAAGCCTACCTGCCCTCTACGGATACGTATATCGAAAAAGACCTTTCCATCAACGAAGAGATAGAAAAACTGCGATTGAGCACCATCTCCTCGCTGCTTTCCGGAAGGCGCGACGTGGTGGTGGTATCGTCGGTTTCCTGCCTGTACGGGATCGGCAACCCGGCAGATTTCCACGAAAATACCATTTACGTCAAACGGGGAATGACAATCAACCGGAATAAATTCCTGCATCAACTGGTATCCGGTTTGTACTTCCGCAGCGAACATGACTTCAAGCGCGGCACGTTCAGGGTAAAGGGCGACACCATCGATATATTTCTGGCTTACAGGGAAAAAGGTTGTCGAGTGGTGTTCTGGGGCGACGATGTGGAGGAAATATCCATTTTCAATCCCATCACCAATACTGTGGAAGAAGCCATTGAAGAAATATCCATCTTCCCCGCCAATATTTTTGTCACTACAAAGGAGAACCAGCAGCGGGCATTCGATCAAATTCTGGATGACATGCACAAGCAGGTAGGGTATTTCGAGTCAACAGGACATTCCGTTGAAGCCAAACGCTTGGAAAACAGGGTAACATACGATCTGGAAATGATGAACGAACTGGGATATTGTTCCGGCATAGAAAACTATTCGCGTTATTTTGACCGGCGCTTGCCGGGTACCCGTCCGTTTTGCCTGCTCGACTGTTTCCCGAACGACTTCATCACCGTGATTGACGAAAGCCATGTTACCATACCGCAAATCCATGCCATGTTCGGCGGAGACCATTCCCGCAAACTCAATCTGGTGGAATACGGGTTCCGCCTGCCGGCTGCCATCGACAACCGTCCGCTGCGCTTTGAGGAATTTGAATCGCTGGTCAATCAAACCATTTATGTAAGCGCCACCCCCGCCGAATACGAACTGGAAAAAAGCGAAGGGATCATGGTGGAACAGGTCATCCGCCCGACGGGTTTGCTGGACCCGCAAATAGAAATCAAGTCGAGCCTCAACCAGATTGACGATCTGCTGGAAAACATCCGGCAGTGCGAGGAGCAAAACGAACGGGTGCTGGTGACTACCCTCACCAAACGCATGGCGGAGGAACTGGCAAAATACATGACGCGGATGGGTATCCGGTGCCGCTATATCCATTCCGACGTGGAAACGCTTGAACGGGTGGAAATCATGGAAGACTTGCGGGCAGGGCGTTTCGACGTGCTGGTAGGGGTAAATTTGCTGCGCGAAGGGCTGGATCTCCCGGAAGTATCGCTGGTGGCTATTCTGGACGCCGACAAGGAAGGGTTCCTCCGTTCGGAACGTTCCCTCACGCAAACGGTGGGCAGGGCTGCCCGCAACATCAACGGACGGGTGATCATGTATGCCGATACGGTTTCGGAAAGCATGCAGCGAACCGTGGACGAAACCAACCGGCGACGGAAAAAACAACTGGAGTACAACGAAAAACACCACATTACGCCGACGCAGATCGTCAAGGCGCTCAGTTCCATCATGGGAAACAGAACCATACACGAAATGGTCGGGAAAAATTCAAAAATCTATGCCGATTCGGTATTTCCTGATACGGTGGCTGCCGACCGCGTGATGCGGTACATGAGCCGGCAAGATCTGGAAAACGCTATCGAACATACCAAAAAGAACATGCAAAAAGCCTCCAAGTATCTTGATTTTTTGGAAGCGGCGCGCCTGCGCGACGAAATGTTTGCACTGCAAAGACTGCTGGACGGCAGCAAATCGCAACAGAAGGCAAAGCCCCGACGTCGCTAATCAATGATTTCATCGCTTCGCGTCATCACTAATTTCCCGTGGCGCACGCCTTTCAGCGCAATCAGCTTGTCGGCAAGTTCCGTCAGCCGGTATGCCTGTCCTTTCATGGCTATGATCTCCATACACAAGTCGTGCGACAGGTGGAAATGTTGTACTGCAAGTATTTCCGCAAAATAGTCGTGCTGCACTTCCATGAGTTTGCAACTCAGTTCCCGCTTGTGGTGTTCGTACACCAGTATGACGGCGCCGGCAACCGTGTGATTGCACTGCCATTTCTTTTCCGCCAGATTGCGTTCGATCAGTTGCCGGATCGCCTGTGAGCGGTTCGGGAAAGTATTGTCCGTAACATATTTATCCAGCGCTTCCAGCAATTCGGTTTCCAATGAAACACCAAAACGAGATACAGCCATGTTTTCTTGATTAAAAGGAAGCGCGAAAGTAAGACATTTCCTTTATAAAAAAAATGACGGGATAAAACATTGCGGATATCCGCCGAACACCTGTCGCAACAATCGTAGGGGCGGGGCTTGTACCCGCCCCTGTATTGAGGACAGGCGCAAGACCTGCGCCTGCCATTACACGTACCGCCACAGCGGGCGCATCCAATCCTGTCAGGATTGCTCCCAGCCATATTGCCGGCAACATGGATGCAAAAAATCATCTGCATTCCTGTAAAACGCAACCATTAAGGAACGTGAAATAAATAATGTATCATGGTTTTGATGCCGAAGGCATCGTATGTTTATATACTGCACTCGGTTATAATCTTGTGTTTTTTAGCCTGTCGTACCCCGCATTTCATACGGGGTTATCAAAGGGTAACGCCTGCGACGTTTTACGTCCATGCAGGGCTGTGCACAACCCCGACAGGGGTTGCCTTTTGATAACCCCGTACAAGCGAAGCACAGTGCGGGGTACGAAAACTCAAAACTCAACCGAATGCAGTATA
>JAISRX010000308.1 GCA_031273395.1 Bacteroidales bacterium
GGCACCCTTGAGGTACTCTCAGGCACCCTTGAGGTACTCTCAGGCACCCTTGAGGTACCGGCAGGCACCCTTGAGGTACTCTCAAGCACCCCTGAGGTACTGACAAGTACCCTTGAGGTACTTTCAGGTACCCTTGAGGTACCGACAAGTACCCTTGAGATACTCTCAAGCGCCTTTGAGCTACCCGCACGGGTGATACGCCTTCCTATATGAGTGTGGGATGTCATGCCGTCCTATTTTTCATCCGTTCCGTTATCATTCGATTTGCGGCTTTTACCTCGATTTGCCATCGGGTAGCTTTCCGCAAGTTCGTCGTACAGCACTTTGGCGCCGGCCTGGTTGTTCTTTGCCGCCATCCTGATGCTGTTGTACACGGTGAGCGCCTGCAGGTAGGCTTCGCTGCCGGCAATCATGATCGTGTCTTCCACACCCCGCGACAGTTGCTGTATGGAGATGAACACGTCCTGCAACGCCACGGCGTCCGTCAGGTCATTCCGGAAGGCTTCCCTGTCGAAAAAGCTCGGACAGAACTGCGGGTTCAGCCCGGCAATTTCTCCGGTTTTCCGCACAAACGAAAACAACTTGTCGCCCATCTTCGGCATGTTGATCCTGTCCTTTGCCGTTAGCGACAGTAAATACGGTTTCAATATTTCCTTTGCCGTGTTGATGTGATGCAGGACTTCGGCGAGACTGTCAGCCGGAACCGCTTGTTGATGCCTGTTTTCCATGATATGCAAGTATTTACGGGTTTATTTATTTATCTGTTCATTTCCCCAGAGTTTCGGGTCATTTCCGCTGTTTTTCCTCCACTCGTGCCGCCATTGATGGATGTCTCTCGGGCTGATCATCGGCTTTGGCTGCCTCATTTCTTTGGTCGGCGCGGGCGGCAATACCGACGCTTCCGTCTGGTACCAGTAGGCTACCGTTGCCAGGTCGAGCGTCAGGTTGTTTTCGTGACCGTGTTCAATGGTGGCTTTCAGCGATTTTTCAAAAAAGACGGGATCATTGATAAAAAAGCGATATACATGCGTGCGTCCCAGCCAGCCGAGGTCGTTGTTCAGCCTTCCGTAGCCGTAATACGGATGGGTAAAGGGTTCTTTGGGACACCAGGAGGTATTGAAAAAATCTTCCGTACCCGTCCCTATGATGCTCGGAACGGTTTCGCCGTCGATGAACCACATGTCGTCGCCTTCACCGTACCACATGGGCGTAGGGCAATGCACATAGTAGTTGATCCCCACGAAATGTCCTTTTCCCCTGATGTCGGCAAACACGTAATTGTTCTTCCCGTCTTTGTTTTCACCCTGCCTGCCGACTGCTCCCCATTCGGTTTCGCCCTGCGGCAAAGCCTCCGTCAGTTCATGGTTGTACCATGCGTGGAAACGTCCCAGATCCTTCGGTAACTTTTCCATTTCCAGATAATCGACATAATAATAGAATGAGCTGATGGTTTTGCCCGACTGATTTTCGATTTCAATCCGTGCGCCGTTGGCAAAGGGCATGGTAAAATAGGATACCAGCCCGGCTCCGTTCACCGGACCTGCCGCCAGCGGGAAGGACGCAAAGTTGTAGCGTTCGTTCCAGCCCTGTCCGAAAAAGGGACCGATGGGCGACTCTACCGAAGGCGTACTTTTGCCGTCCCAGTACATTCTCAGGATGATGTCGTTGCGGTGCAACACTTCGGGAGGCGGCGCAATGGTGATCCATATATGGTTGATCACCCCGGCGCCTTTCACGTCGAAAAGCGTCGCTTTCTCTCCATCTTTGATGGCGCTCAGGTGGTCGCGGTTATTGCCGCTCCTGTCGTAACTGCTCACCCGTTTGTTTTTAAATCCGTTGCGGATTTTCGACAGGTCATACATTTCGCTTCCCGGGTCCTGCCCGTAAGCACCGGTTCCCATCAGGGCAACCGCCAACAATAAAAACAATCTTTTCATATTCATCTGATTTTAATTTGATTTGATTTGATTTTAATTTGATTTAATTTTTAATTCTTAACTCTTAATTCTTAATTCTTAACTCTTAATTCTTAATTCTTAATTCTTAATTTTTTTGAGATAAAGGTTTCCAAAATGAAATTTGTTTCCCCTGTCCGTTTTCCTGACCCTGATGGAAATGGAATTTGTCTGGCGGGTGATATTGACCGTTCCCAATTCCTGCCTTTCCATTAACGTTTCCCGGTCGGCATGTACTTCTTTCCAGTCGGCTATCATTTTGTGCCTGTTCCATACCGAAAAGGCTCCGCCGTCGGGCGTTTGGAAATAGGTCAGGAACAGGGTGTATTTTCCTTCGGGTATGTCGTTCAGCAATATCCTGACCATTCCGCTCCCCAAGACGGACCATACTATTAACCGTCTCCTGTTTTCCACCGTGGTGTTTCTATCTATCAACAGTTCCATCAGTTGCGGACTAAACACATGTTCTTCCGGATAATATACCGTCCGCAGGGTTTCGTCCGGTTTTGCCTCCGCTACGGGTTTACTTCCGTAATAAAATGCCACCGACGTGTAATCCACAGGGAAAAGATTGTTTTCCGGACCGTGTTCAATGGTGAACAGCAGGTTTTCGCTGAAAGACAGCTTGTCGGTCAGGAAAAAACGGTAAGCGCCCGTCCTGCACATGGGCAGGGAATAATCGAGCGAACCGTGTATCGGCAGGCTCACTCCCCTGTCCCATCTGTCCGGCACGGAATACCACCCGCCGTTGTAGGCGTCTTCCGACCCGGTGCCGTGTATCCTCATTTTGCCGTCGACCGTCACCACCTCGTCGCCTTCAAAAAACAGTGTCTCTCCCGGCTGCAAGCCCTGCGCCAGATGAATGGTTCCTATGTAGTGTCCCCTGTCGTTGAGTTCGGCAAAAAGGTACGGTTTACCGTCTTCCGGACGCTCCCTGCGGCGTACCGCATACAGGCGTCCTTCCGTTTCGGCGTCTTGAGGCTGCTCAAGATAATAAACCCTTGTTGTCAGTTCGATTCGCGGCTGCCCGGCGTCCCGTCTCTTTTCATAGACTATTTTCAGTTCCGCCTTCTTCCCGAACGGCATGGGGATATAACAGTAATTCACCCCGTTGCTGCTGCCCGCAAGCAAACTTCGCATGGAGGGTTTCCCGAAAGCATAGCCGAAAAAATCCGCCGCGGGCGCGTATATAGCCGGAAGAGGATCATTGTCCCACTGCGCCGAAAGAACCAGATCCATGTTTTGCCCTTCCAAAGCGTTTCCACATTCCATTCGAATACCGACAATACGTCCGCCTTTACGGGAAGTAAAGAAAGGAATGTCTTCGCCGGGCGAAACGGAAAACTGCCGGACTTCTTCCTTCACATCCCATCCTGCCTGTTTCCACTGTTCCAGCGGCGTGGTTTCCCCGTTCCAGAAACGGCAGGCGGCGTGCAACTGCTCCTTTTCCGCCGCGCTCCAGTCCATTGTAAAACTTTCGACGGATGCGTTTTCGGGGTACGGACGCCATTGTATCTGGTGATAGTAGATACGCTCGCCGGTGTACATAATTTTACACGATTTGCCGTACCGAATGGGCGTATAGCAGTAATATCCTCCCACTTCACTGCCGCAAACGGGATGTACAAAGGGAAAGACTTTTCCCGAAAACAGGTCGATAAAGGGGATGCTGATCCGCGGCGTTGCTTCCCCGTCAAAATAAAACTGGATGGTATCGTTACTTGGAGTGGGCGTCCAGATGCGCTGAATCACTCCGGGACCTTTCAGGTCGGCAAGTACCAGTTTGCGCCCCTCCTTTCGGATGTACGAATATTTTCCGGACAATCCGTCATCGTTCATCCCTGTAGTGTCGTAACTGGACACCTGTTCCACGACGCCCTGACGATATTGCGGCAGGAAATCCAAACGGTAAAGGCATTTCAGTTCCGCTTCGAGGCTGCCGGAAAAATCTTCCGCGACGGTAACGTTGCCGTGTTCCGCGCACGACAGCAACATCCCCGCAAAAAGGATATGGCATAAGGCGAGTTTCATTTTCAATAAAAACAATCTTTTCATATTCATTTGATTTTCATTTGATTTAATTCTTAATTCTTAACTCTTAATTCACTCAAACGACGCGGTTTAAAGTAATTTTCACCGGTCATTTCCAATTTTCAAAATTAATGATTTAATTTTTCAAGATGAAGGTTTTCAAAATGAAATTTGTTTCCCCTGTCCGTTTTCCTGATCCTGATGGAAATGGAATTTGTCTGGCGGGTGATATTGACCGTTCCCAATTCCTGCTTTTTCATGAGCGTTTCCCGGTCGGCATGTACTTCTTTCCAGTCGGCTATCATCTTTTGCCTGTTCCATAGCGAAAAGGCGCCGCCGTCGGGCGTTCGGAAATACGTCAGGAACAGGGTATATTTTCCTTCGGGTATGTCGTTCAGCAATATCCTGACCATTCCTTCTCCTTCGGTGGACGCCACTAACCGTCCCCTGTTTTCCACCGTGGCGTTTCTTCCCATCGACAGTTCCATCAGCTCCGGAAAAAACACATGTTCTTCCGGATAATATACCGTCCGCAGGGCTTCGTCCGGTTTTGCCTCTGTTGCGGGTTTGCTTCCGTAATAAAATGCCACCGACGTGTAATCCACAGGGAAAAGATTGTTTTCCGGACCATGTTCAATGGTGAACAGCAGGTTTTCATTGAAAGACAGCTTGTCGGTCAGGAAAAAACGGTAAGCGCCCGTCCGGCACATGGGCAGTGAATAATCGAGCGAACCGTGTATCGGCAGGCTCACTCCCCTGTCCCATCTGTCCAGCAGGGCATACCACCCGCCGTTGTAAGCGTCTTCCGATCCGGTGCCGTGTATCCTCATTTTTCCGTCGACCGTCACCACATCGTCGCCTTCAAAAAACAGCGTCATCCCCGGCTGCAAGCCCTGCGCCTGATGAATGGTTCCTATGTAGTGTCCCCTGTCATTGAGATCGGCAAAACGGTACGGTTTGCCGTCTTCCGGGCGTATCTCCCTGCGGCGTACCGTATATAAACGTCCTTCCGTTTCGGCGTCCTGGGGCTGCGCGAGATAATAAACCCTTGTTGTCAGTTCGATTCTCGGCTGCCCGGCGTCCCGTCTTTTTTCATAGACCATTTTCAGTTCCGCCTTCTTCCCGAACGGCATGGGGATATAACAGTAGTTCACCCCGTTGCTGCTGCCTGCGAGCAAACTTTGCATGGAGGGTTTCCCGAAAGCATAGCCGAAAAAATCCGCTGCGGGCGCGTATATAGCCGGAAGAGGATCATTGTCCCACTGCGCCGAAAGAACAAGATCCCTGTTTTGCCCTTCCAAAGCGTTTCCACATTCCATTCGGATACCGACAATGCGCCCGCCTTTACGGGCGGTAAAGAAAGGAATATTTTCACCGGGCGAAACGGAAAACTGCCGGACTTCTTCCTTCACATCCCATCCTGCCTGTTTCCACTGTTCCTGCGGCGTGGTTTCCCCGTTCCAGAAACGGCAGGCGGCGTGCAACTGCTCCTTTTCCGCCGCGCTCCAGTCCATCGTAAAACTTTCGACGGATGCGTTTTCGGGGTACGGACGCCATTCTATCTGGTGAAACTGGATACGCTCGCCGGTGTACATGATCTTACACGATTTGCCATATTGAACGGGCGTATAGCAGTAATATCCGCCCACTTCATTGCCGCAAACGGGGTGTACAAAGGGAAAAACTTTTCCCGAAAACAGGTCGATAAAGGGGATGCTGATCCGAGGCGTTGCCTCCCCGTCAAAATAGAACTGGATGGTATCGTTGGTGGGGGTGGGCGTCCAGATGCGATGAATTACTCCAGGACCTTTCAGGTCGGCAAGTACCAGTTTGCGCCCTTCCTTTCGGATGTACGAATATTTTCCGGAAAAGCCGTCATCGTTCATCCCTGTAGTGTCGTAACTGGATACCTGCTCCACTGCGCCACTGCGATATTGCGGCAGGAAATCCAAACGGTAAAGGCATTTCAGTTCCGCTTCGAGGCTATGGGGAGATTCCCCCGCGACGGCAACCGCTCCGTGTGCCATGCACGACAGCAGTATCCCCGTAAAAATGATATGGCATAAGGCGTGTTTCATTTTCCGAATATTTTGGTGATGTTGTCAATGGATACGCCGAGTACTTTTTCCGCCACCGGGTTCAGGGCGGCTGCTTCACCGATGAAATGATACACCGCATGTTTGTGCGACAATGTTTGCATCGGTTTCAGGAATGCGGCAGGCGAAACGCTTTCCAATTCAAGGAAGGGACCCATGATGCTTCCGTCCTCAAGCGGACCGTCGTTGTAGGCGTTCATGGCGTCGCCGATGAGCGGGTCTTTCGCAGGATCCCACTCCTGATTAAGATAAACGGCGTCCCTGTCCGTTTCGTACACAATGACGGTCAACCGTTTGGCGTCCGGGTCGTAGTTTCCGGCACGCGCTGTAGTGCGTTTGGCGTTCAAGCCGAGCTTGCTGCGGTATTTGCCATCCGTTTTCAGGTAAATATGGTTTCCTGCCGTTTTTAGCCGGTCGGCAGGGATTTCCCCGAAATAATCCGAAGTAACCGTCTTTCCCAACAGGGCTTCGTCGCCTTCATGGAAAGGAATTACCGTCACCGCTTCCGGTGCGGTATTAAACATGTCGAGCATCCAGATGCAGACGGCGCCCGTTTCTCCTGTCCATTCGAAATCATTGAGGTTGACGATGGTATTAACGGTTTGGTATGCCACGGCGTCTGTTTCCGGACTCAGCGAAATGCCCAGTTCCTCGGTGATCCTGTACCTTTCGATCAGTGAAATATCCCTGCTTGCACGCAATTTCAAGCGGTTGCCCAAGTAATTGGATACCTCCATTTCTTTTTTCATGGAGATGCTCTTCCTGCCGGCGGAAACAATGTCCCATTGCTCGGTGTCAATGGGCGGCGGGGTATGCCAGTTGTCATACACCTGCCGGTCGCCCGTGGCGAAATAAATGGAGAACCGTCCGCCTTCCGGTCCCAGCCAGAAACGGTTTTCCCCGCCGTACCCGTTCATGTGCGGATCCGGCTCTGCGGCGTCCAGCGCCTTGTAATTCACAAATCCCAGACTTGTTCCCTGCAAGCCGGCGGCGGTAGAAGTAAATACTTTCGCCTGATATTTTGCCGACACTATCACCATCGCCCTGCCCGTTTCATCGGTCAGAAGATGTATGCTGTCCTTCCGGGACAGGAAATTCAGATCGTACCCGAATGTTCCCTTTTCACATTGATCCATATTCACGTTTTTTATTGAACCACCGGTACATGACATTGCCATGATCCCGCACATTATTATATAACTATACTTTTTCATGTTTATTTTGATATTAATTTCGTTTCTACTCCCGACAGGATACATTTTTTAACGTCAATTTTCCCGTATTTGACGTCCACAAACGGTTTCCCGTTTTTCAGCCCCACGTTTCCGAAGCCGGTATTCGCCGAAAGGAAGGAGGTAAAATTATTGCCTATCCGCGAATTGATGTACAGCGTTCCATCCGTGGCGTCGTAGCGGACGCCGGTCAGTCCTTCGATCAGCCCGTAACTTGCCAGCGCTCGTGCGTACCATGCGCCGCACTCATATTCGTTGAACGGGTTACGGATGCGCCCGTCGTAGCGGCTGCGGCATGTAGCGACAATATCCAGCCCCTTTTCAACTTCTCCCTCAAACATCAGATGCGACGCCACCTGATATTCTATCCCCGTCCACACTTCGTCGCTATACACAAAGGGCAGTTGCAATTTACCGCCTTTAGGCCACGAGCAGAGCAACAGTCCCCCGTCGTCGCCCATGGCGAAGGTCGGACGCTGCGGGTTGGCATGGTCGCGCAAATCTCTTTTCAAATTATACCGATGCACCGACCGCAAATGACTGCTTATCTTGTCTTCGTCAATCACTTCCGGTATACCGCACACCAACGACATCCATGAACCCAGCACCCCGTCGGACAGGCATCCCGTGCCGTACTGGTATTTGGGACCTTCCTTTTCAAGTATTGCCCTGGCTTCCGCCGAATAGGAGGAATGAAACGACTGCGCTGTGACGGGATCGGGCGTGTTGAGGTCTTTCCATCGAACATCCTGTATAAAATACTCCCCGTCAAAGAGTTTTTCTTCCATGTACGCCTTGCTCTTTGCCAGCAATGCCTCGTAGCGGCTCACGTCGTCGTTCAGCGTTTTGCCCATCAGGATGACCGCCTGCAAAGCGCCTGCGTAAAAACTCGTACACATGCCGTCGGGTCCCCAAAATTCAATATCGTATGTGTTATGATGCGGTTCTTCCAAAGCGCCCGTTTCGCGGGGATCCCATGCTCCGATGCAATAGTCGATACTTTGTTTGACGCTCGGATACAGCCGTTTGAGCCACTCGGTGTCGCCGCAAATCTTCCAGTCGCGATATGTTTTCATGACGCCGCCCAATTGTCCGTCGGCTGCTGAGTGGAAGTCATGCCGCACCGGACGGATGGGCAGGTTCGTGCGGAAAGCCTGATGCCCCCTGCTGTCCTGACTTACAAGAAATTCCGTTTCCCGCAACGTTCTTTCCATATTGGGAAACAAGTGCGGAATGGCTTGCGCATAGTTCCAGACATGCGTACACGAGCCGTGACAGCTGCCCCAGGTATCGCCGCAGCCTTCCCAGTTCCACAGCCGCCCGTCGTATTGCCTGAATACGGTCGGCGACTTGAGAATGGTCAGATTGGCGGCTACCGCCTCCATCACTTCCGGCGGCAAGGTACTGTTATGGAAAGCATCCGTAAATGTTTGCGTTTTCTTTTTGAGGTCGTCGTAGTTTTGCGCCCAGTAATCGCTGACTTCCTTTATATCCTTAAACCTGCCGGCGTACCACGGGCGATAATTCCCCGAACCTGCCTTTTCCCTGTATATCGAATCGGACTTTGCCGCATCGGGATGATGAGACGGCAAATCGTCCCTTGAGGCGGGTTCCGCGCCTATGCGCAAATCGGAATACGGCACATACCATGTCATGTACAGGCGGATGGTCTTTTCTTCCTTTGCTCCGAGTTTAAACGGCACAAACAGGGAACCGCCGGGCGATCCGGCTTCAAAGGCGTTTTCCCTGATGCTTCCGGAAACAATATCGTTCCAGCGAATGGTCAGCGGGTCAAACCATCCTCCCCTGAACCACAGGCGGTCCACCCTGGTATCCGGCTGGTCGGTATAAACGGCAAAATCGCCCTGATGATGCGGCTCGTTTTCGTTTTCGGTTTGCGAGAGGATAAATCCGTTGTCGATCGTTTTCACCGATGAAGCGCCTTTGCCGTGCACATACATGAAATTTCGGGAATTGTACGAAAAAACGGCTTCCACCTCCGCTGCGGAGGTATTGCGGAAAGTATATTCGACAGCGCCTGCGGGCAGTCCGGAATTGTCCTCGTCGGTAGGGATGAAAGGACTCCAAGCCGTCAACACCACTTCCAGCGGCATATCCTTATCCTTCAATTCTATTGAGGCAAAAGGAAACCTTGCGGTGAAACGGGCGTCGTCAAATCGCGGCAATCCCCATGTAGTGCCGCCGTTTCCCAAAGCGGAACCGGGCGCTCCGAATTTTTTCCGGTCGGGTACGGACTTCTCCAATACTTTTGTCCCGTTTTCCAAGCCTTTCACATGTATTGCCGCAAACATGCACGGCTCGTGAAACAAATCGGGACGATGCCTGAGCGACATGTGCGATATGGCGCCTGTCCCCTCCACGCAAAACATTCCTGCGCCCATCCCTCCAACGGGAAAGGCAATACGGTTGAGATACGCCCCTTCGTAACTGCCGTTAAAGGCGTGCTTCTCCTGCCGGCTGCCGTTGCAGGCGCATACAACCGCCAATGCAACCGACCACAACATAAAAAATCTGCTCTTCATATTTAAATCTATTAATCGTTTAACTGAATTTGTTTAAAATGGCTGTCAATTCTTCGTGTACCGGAAGAACCTGCTGGCGGGTCATTTGCTCGATGAGCAGTTCTACCGCCCTTTTTCCCATTTCATGAATGGGTTGTTGCACAAAAGGGATCGCAATACCGGGAAAATCGAAGGCGTCGTTTTTATCAAAACAGACGGCTTTAATATCGTCGGGGGTTTTGATGTTCAACTCCGCCAGTTTTTTCAATCCGAGCGTGGAAATAGTATTGGTGGAAAAAAAGAAACCGTCAATTTTTTCTTTTCCTGCCATCAAATCAAAAACAACGCGATTCATGTCGTTCACTATTGTCCGGTAATCAATTTCCTTTATCAGGCGGGAGTCATACAGGTCATATTTAGCCAGCGCCGCGACATATCCGTCTCTTCGTTCCTGCATGTGCCTCAAATTTGTTTTGTAAATCACCAGCGCAATCCTTTTGCATCCGCATTTGAGCAGGTAGTCCGTTGCCTGCATGGACGCCTGAAAGTTATTCACGCCCACATAACTGACGTTGATGCCGGAAAAATACCGGTCTAACAGCACTAACGGAAATTGATCCTGCAACAGTTCGTCGATGTATTTCTTTCCGTTTTCCGTCGGTACAATGATGAAGCCGTCCACTTGCCTGCTTTTCAACACGGAGATCATTTTCCCCATCTTTGCAGTATCTTCGTTGGTGTTGGTGATGATCACGGAATAACCAAACCGTTCGGCATGTTCCTGAATGTGAAACGCCAAATGAGAAAAGAACGGGTTGGAAATATCGGCAATAATCAGCCCGATCGTTTCGGAACGTCCGCTACGCAAAGCTCTGGCGAAATTATTCGGCTTGTAATTCATCGCCTTGGCTTCTTTCCGGATTTTCTCCGCCATATTTTCACTCACGCGCCCGTCCTTGTCTTTACCGTTAAGCACTAACGACACCGTGGCGGTGGACACTCCCAACCTGTTCGCAACATCTTTAATAGACACTCTTGCCATGATGGATATTTTACACGGGACAAAATTATGATTAATTAATCGTTTTAGCAAATTTTTTTTGATTTTTTTTGATTTTTTTTCCCGAATAATCGTATTTAATTAATATGTAACTGAATACCACGCTGTTGGCGTGACATTATAGACAAGCATACTTTTTGAAACGGAGCCATCCATTTTGTTTACGCGCAGAATTATTAAAAAAATCGGCATAGCTAATTTAAGGAAGGTGAAATAAATAATGTATGACGATTTTAGGAACGTGAAATAAATAAAATAGAACGCCTTAGTCCGAATGAGCTTGATGTTCATCACCGCAGGCGGGCGACCTGCGGACAAAACAAATACTTATTTCTGCCTGAACTGACGCTCTTCGACCAAAGGGAGAAAAAGGCAGGA
>JAISRX010000310.1 GCA_031273395.1 Bacteroidales bacterium
TACCCATATAAATAGCAACATATTAATTAGTTATAATAAATTGTAGCAACAAATGGTGTAAAAAAATCTATCCAAGAGTCTAAGGTTTAGCAGTTTGCTAAAGTAAAACCCGTTAAAACAGATAATTCAATCCTATATACACGCCCGATTTGCCGTCGCGTTGGTCGGTGGCGCGTCCGTAGTTGATATGCGCAATAAAGTTGTGGTTCAACGCTCCCGATATTCCCCCGCCATAACTCACGTGCAGACGTTCCTTTTCTCCTCCGGCAAACCATTCGCGGGCTTCCGCGTTATTCGTGTCATAATCGAAGGCATAATCGCCGGTGACCTGCCCGAAATCCGTGAACGCCGACAGCGCCAGATAAACATGCTGTTTCCACAGTACGGTACGGATCACTTTCCACCGGAGTTCCACGTTTCCGAAAAAGATATCCTCTCCCACCACCCTGTTGCGCAGGATGCCCCGCAGCGTTTTCGCCCCGCCCAGCCCGTTGCAGTTGCTATTGACGGCGGTGCCATATACGTAGGGAAGCATGTAAAACGGCACGGCGCCACCTATTTTGGGCTGGTAGCTCAGGCGGACGGCAAGGTTCAACAGCTCGTCCACCAGGGTAAAATAGTGCCGGTGGGTGATGATCAGCTTGGTAAACGACGGCTGGTTGCCCGATAGCGACGGCGAGGCGAACATCAGAATTTCGCTCCACATACCGCGCATCGGATTGGGTTCGTTGTCGCGCGTATCGTACACCAGCCCCAGTTTCAGCAAACCGTGTTTCCCTCCGTCCTTCCGGTCTTCGGGTATCGCTTTCCACTCCACAAATTTGTCGTACAGCAGGGGCGTGTCGGGCAGCCGGTCTTCTTCCCCCTTTCCTCTGTTCAGGCGGTCGACGTCCACGGTAGCTATCCTGAAGCTGTTGTATTCCACTCCCGCCATCCAGCGCAGGCGTTTTTGCACGATGCTTCCCTGAAAGTCCGAGCGCAGGCGCAGCACCCTTCGGTCGTGCCTGTAGAACATGCCGGAAATGTACGCCGGATTGTCCCGCTGCTCGAAATCCGCCCGATACTGCGCCTTGTAACCGTTGAACCCGTAAAAGTCAATCGCCTGCTCGGTAAAGTAACCCGCCTCGGCAGTGAGGCGTATCCCCGGTATCAGGTATTCCGAATCGTAGATGAACTGATACAGTCCGCTTCCCTTCGTGGTATGGAAACACTCCGTGAAGAACGAATGTCGGTATTTGGGATAGGTGGAGCCGTCCCCGAAAAGATAAAAATTGACGAGCGCGCCGTACTTGAACCCGATGTCCGTGTCGAAGGCAATGGAAGGCAATGCCCCGAAGGTCAAGCCTGTTTTGACGTGTTTTGCGGTGTCGGCAGCTATCCCCGCATGAGGCAGGCATGAGGCTATTCCCAGCAAAACAACTCCTTTGCGTATTTTCGACCGGATGTTCCTTCTTGTCGGCATGATGATAAAATAAAACCGCACGGAAAGCGCTGCTACGCTTTTCCGTGCGGGATGGTTCAACAACTATTTATTGCCCTTGATGGCGGCATGTGCGGCAGCCAGCCGTGCGATAGGCACGCGGAAGGGCGAACAGCTGACGTAGTTCAGACCGATGTGGTGGCAGAACTCGACGGAAGACGGTTCGCCGCCGTGTTCGCCGCAAATGCCCACTTTCAGTTCCGGACGGACAGACCGCCCGTTGACGGTAGCCATGCCGATCAACTGTCCTACTCCCTTCTGATCCAGCACCTGAAAAGGATCGGCTTTCAGGATGTTTTTTTCGAGATAGACGGGCAGGAATTTGCCGATGTCGTCGCGCGAATAGCCGAAGGTCATTTGCGTGAGGTCGTTGGTGCCGAAGGAGAAAAACTCGGCGCTCTCGGCAATGCGGTTGGCGGTCAGCGCGGCGCGCGGCACTTCTATCATCGTTCCTACCTTGAAGTCGATGCGGTCATTGTACTCGTCAAATACGGTTTGCGCCGTGTCGCGGATGATCTTTTCCTGATATTTCAGTTCGTAGAGGATGCCCACCAGCGGCACCATGATTTCGGGAATGGCTGTCACCCCGCGTTTTTTCAGGTTCAGGGCGGCTTCGATGATTGCCCGCGTCTGCATTTCGGTGATTTCCGGATAGGTGTTGCCCAAACGGCAACCGCGGTGACCGAGCATCGGGTTAAACTCGTGCAGGGCTTCCACTTTTTCGCGGACTGCCTTCGGGGAGATGCCCATCACTTTTGCCATTTCTTCCTGTCCCTTTTCGTCGTGGGGGACAAATTCGTGGAGCGGCGGGTCGAGCAGTCGCACCGTCACCGGCAATCCCTGCATGGCTTCAAAGATGCCTTCAAAGTCGGCGCGTTGCAGCGGCAGGAGTTTTTCCAGCGCCTTGCGCCGTCCCGTTTCGCTGTCGGCAAGGATCATTTCGCGCATGGGAATGATTTTTTCACCTTCAAAAAACATGTGTTCGGTGCGGCACAGACCGATGCCCTGCGCGCCGAAATCGCGGGCTACGCGGGCGTCCTTCGGCGTGTCGGCATTGGTGCGTACCTGAAGGCGGGCGTGTTTGTTTGCCAGCTGCATCAGTTCGGCAAAGTCGCCGCTCAGTTCGGCTGCCTGCGTCTTGATCTGTCCGCTGTACACGTTGCCGGTGGAGCCGTTCAGCGAAATCCAGTCGCCTTCCGCAAGCGTGTGTCCCTTCACGGAAAGGGTGCGCGCCTTGTAGTCAATCACCAGACTGCCCGCGCCCGACACGCAGCACTTGCCCATGCCGCGCGCCACCACCGCCGCGTGGGAGGTCATCCCGCCGCGCGCGGTGAGGATGCCTTCGGCAGCGTGCATCCCCTTGAGGTCTTCGGGGGAGGTTTCCACGCGCACCAGAATGGTTTTCTTCCCCTTTGCCGCCCACGCTTCGGCGTCTTCGGCGAAAAATACGACCTGACCGCTGGCGGCGCCCGGCGATGCGGGCAGTCCCTGCGCTATCCCGTCGGCTTTGGCAAGCGCTTCGGCGTCGAAGACAGGGTGCAGCAACTCGTCCAGCTTCTGCGCCTCGCAGCGCAGCAGCGCCGTCTGCTCGTCTATCATGCCTTCGCGGAACATGTCCATAGCTATTTTCACCATTGCCGCGCCGGTGCGTTTGCCGTTGCGGGTTTGCAGCATCCAGAGTTTGCCGTCCTGAATGGTAAACTCAATGTCCTGCATGTCCCTGTGGTGGTTTTCAAGATGCTTTTGCGTGTTGAAAAGATCCTTGTACACGGAAGGCATTGCTTCTTCCAGCGAAGGATATTTTGCGGCGCGTTCTTCTTCGGAAACGCCGGCAAGTTTTGCCCAGCGCTGCGATCCTGTTTTGGTGATCTGCTGGGGGGTGCGGATGCCGGCAACCACGTCCTCGCCCTGCGCGTTGATCAGGTATTCGCCGTTGAAAAGGGCTTCGCCGGTTCCCGCATCGCGCGTGAAAGCCACGCCGGTGGCGGAGTTGGCGCCCATGTTGCCGAATACCATTGCCTGTACGTTCACTGCCGTACCCCATTCGGCGGGGATCGCGTTCAGTTTGCGGTAGAGAATGGCGCGTTCGTTCATCCAGCTTCCGAAAACCGCCATCATGGCGCCCCAGAGCTGTTCCCACGGATCGGCGGGAAAGTCCCTGCCCGTCTTTTCCTTGACGGCTTGCTTGAACAGCGCCACTAACCGTTTCAGGTCGTCGGCGGTCAGGTCGGTGTCCAGCAGTACGCCCTTTTCCTTTTTCACCCTGTCGATGATCTCTTCAAAGGGATCGTGGTCTTCCTTGGAAACGGGCTTCAGATCCAGCACCACGTCGCCGTACATCTGCACGAAACGCCGGTAGGAGTCCCATGCGAAACGCGGATTGCCCGACTTTGCCGCGATGGTTTCCACCGCCTCGTCGTTCAAGCCGAGGTTGAGGATGGTATCCATCATGCCCGGCATGGAAGCGCGCGCGCCCGAACGTACCGACACCAGCAGGGGATTTTTGTTGTCCCCGAATTTGGGACCGCCCACCGCCTCCTCCACTTTCCGCATGGCGTCTTCCACGTCGGACTGAATTAACCGGATCACCGCGTCGCGTCCCACTTTGTAGTAAAGGGTGCACACTTCGGTGGTAACGGTGAAACCGGGAGGCACCGGAATCCCTATCAGGTTCATGTCGGCGAGGTTGGCGCCCTTGCCGCCCAACAATTCTTTCATTGATCCGTTTCCTTCGGCTGTCTTGTTCCCGAAGAAATAGACTTGCTTTTCTTTTGACATCTGTATAAAATTAATGATTTAAACTTGTTTATTTAAGGGCGCAAAGATAGAAAAAATACCTGTAATAGCTATTTCCCCCGCGAATTATTTTTATGTTCCGGCGGTAAATTTATTCCGCTTTCCCCTCCGCACGCCTCACGGATACTTCAGGGCTTCCCGTTGCCGCGCTCCATTTCATGCGTTGCTGTGCCGCACCTGTCCCCCTCCGGTCGCTGCGCTTTTTGATGAAGTCAATAGGGCTTCAAAATATTTAAGGCATGAGAAATAAAAAACGTATAACAGATATGAAGTTCGAGACCTCGAAGAGGTCAACTTTTCTCACCGAAGGTAAATGTTTATAGAAGCAATGTGCCCTTTGTTGTGCGACCCCGACGGGGTCGAATTGAAACACAACATCGTTTTTCTATAAACATATGATGTCTTCGACATCAAAACCGTTATATATTATTTATTTTTTATCCCTAAGCAACCCTTTCTTTTTTTGAGATTTTTCCCGCTTTCCACGAATGATCTCCGGCGCGACCGCTTCGTCGGTTTGCTTCATTTCCCTGCCTGCACGGGAAGCAGACGTCGGGTACTGCAACGCGCAGTCCAAACCCCGCGCCGCGCAATCGGCGTTTGCCGTACCGGTGGAGATACCTTGTACCGCATAAAATTCTTCGTCCCTGCCCGGAACGGCGAGCATGATCCTGTAAACTTATACTGCATTCGGTTGAGTTTTGAGTTTTCGTACCCCGCACTGCGCTTCGCTTGTACGGGGTTATCAAAAGGCAACCCCTGTCGGGGTTGTGCACAGCCCTGCATAGACCTAAAACGCCGCAGGCGTTACCCTTTGATAACCCCGTATGAAATGCGGGGCGGGGTACGACAGGCTAAAAAACACAAGACTATAACCGAATGCAGTATAGAAATGAGAGACGGCGCTGTGGGCGTCATTCTCATGATCAATATTATCATTTAGGAATGGCGAATAAAAAACTTATAACGGATATGAAATTCGACCTCGAAGAGGTCACATGTTTATAGAAGCAATGTATCCTTTGTTGTACGACCCCGACGGGGTCGAATGGAAACACAACATCGTTTTTCTATAAACATACGATGCCTTCGGCATCAAAACCATGATACATTATTTATTTCACGTTCCTTAATATTCCCCATACAGCCTAAAAAAATTATGCTTACTTGTTGTGTAGGACATTAATTAACAAGGGGCGTCCGGAAAATTCCGGACGCCCCCGTCAATTAAAACCGGTAACGCATCATTTGCTATTCTTCCGCATAAGCGCCCCAGAACTGTAGCTCACTCCACTGTACGTAGGTGGGTACGGTATTGTTCTTTTTCAGTACAAACCGGATATAACGGAATGGCTTGCTTGTCTTGTCGGGATCAACGTCAAATTCGAAACCGGACCGTACAAATGCAATATCTTCGGCGCTCGTAACGCTTGCTACCGTATTGGGCGTGCCGGACGGAAATATGATCTCGCAGTCGGCAAGCTGCTCCCAGTCGTTTTTCCATGCATCCGTACCGTCGGCTTCACTCCATGACGTCCAGTATTTCAGATTGTCCGCCTGACTGCCGTCCCCTGTTTCATTACAGGCTTTCGGATTGTTGGTGCCCCAAACTTCAAACAGATACCATACCCATGCGGAATATACGGGACTGCGACCTCGCGTATAATATTTGAACCTGCTGTACATGGCTGCCTTGCCCATGTCAACGGTAAGATATACAGGGAGCAGAAATGAAGCGCTCCCTCCCGGAATATAATGATTCACCTGACCGGCTCGTATAAACAAGTTATTATTGGTGTACAGGCTGACGTCTATGGGTTTCTTCATGGGATTTTCCCAGGTCACGCGCACGCCGCTGAAAGTAGCCGCCGCCTTTAATGTTTTACGGATTTCTTCCACCGGCGGGGTCAGCGGCTGAACAGGCACGGAAACAGGCAACGACAGATTTCCGCTTTTGTCCACCGCGTATAACAGTACCGTATGCCTGTCGGTATTCGGATAGCCTTCCAGGACGATGGAATCGTTGAACGCCGAAGCATATATTTCCATAAGTTCCCCGTCTTCGGCGAACGAATACACGGCTTTTGCACCCAGCAGGTCGTTCTCTGCGGGCAGGGTATAACGAATGATGGCGCCTCCGTTGAGCGTGAGCGAGGGGGGCGTTACGGTTACGCCGGTAACGGCTACGGAAACCAACCTCAGCAAAATGTCCTCCCAAACCACAGTTTCTTTTCCGGAAGATTTACAAAATCCTCTCCGTGTTTCGACCGTTTGGCTACTGACCGGAGAGGATGGGTTGTTTTTACCTCTTTCCGTGAGGAGGGAACAGGCATTTGTTCAAAATCATGCTCATGTTTTGAGCTGCAAGCCAAGCGGAAGCCTATGTTGTTGTTGCGATTGCCGGGCGTGTTGTTGTTACGGTAAGACACGCGACAGTTCGCGGCATTGTTGTTCCAGCTGCCGCCCCGATTCACGCGGTTGGAGCTTTCAATGTCTGTCCCTGTTTTTGCAGTACATGCCCGGCAAAACCCCTGCTGTCGGCATGGTTGATAAATCCGTAGAGCGACAGCACCCTGCTGCCGAAATCGGATTCGGTTATTTCATCATGCGCCAGAAGCAGGCAATTCTGTTTGAGTTTCGTTGAAAACCTTTGCCGACTGCGGCTGTTTAATCTTATCCGGTTGGGATAGAGTAAAAATCCAAGCGCCGGCAAACCGTGTCCTGTTCTGTTGCATACAGCCGGGTTCAGAGCGAGTTTGAGACCTTCACGAACATAGTCTTCCATGAGCCTGCCATGCCGCAACAGTTCGGTTCTGTCGTTTGTCCAGAGCAGCATGTCGTCCATGTAGCGCACGTATGCGGGCACGCGCAGCTGTTCAATGGCGTATCTGTCGGCAAACGAGAGATAGTGGTTGGCAAAGTACTGGCTGGTAAGATTGCCGATAGGCACTCCCGTATCGTCATGTGCATGATAGCTGTCGATAATTTTCCAGAACATGTTCAGCAGCTGTTTATCCTTGTAGATGTGCTGCAGTTTCTCAAACAGTATCCCGTGGGCAATGCTGTCAAAATATTTTCTTACATCCAGCTTCAGAAACCACTCATATTTTTTCTGGTAAACTGCCGCCTGTTCCACAGCGGCAAAGGTTCCCCTGTTTTTGCGGCAGGCATAGCTGCGGTGAATTTGCCGGTTGTCGAAATCTGCGGCGCAAATGTTCATTATGGCGTGATGTACCACCCTTTCGCCAAACGCTGCGGCGCATATCGTGCGTTTTTTCGGGTCGTAAACCGTAAAGTAATGATAGTTGCCGAACCGGTACGAGCCGTTGAGCAACTGTTCTCTTATCCGTAGAAGATTTTCGTCCGGTTTTTTGGCAAAAGCAACAATATCCGGCTTCTGCGACTTTCCCTTCTGCGCCTTCCAGAAGGCGCAGCGCAGGTTGTCGATATCCGCAATCCGTTCAAACAGATAGCCTTTCCGTTTCATGGGGTTTTTGTTTGTAGAGACGCGGCACGCCCCGTCTCCTGATTTTGCCCCGTCCCCGAATCCTGCAAAGACGCGGCACGCCACGTTTCTACAAGCCGGACGCCGAAGCGTTCGGCTTTTTTGTCGCCGACGCCCTTCACCTGTTTCAGCCTGTCTGCGGTTATTTCTTCCAGCGAGGCGATGTTTGCCAGCTCTTCGTTGGTGAACACCGCATACACCGGAAGACCGTCCTCTTCCGCAATTTTTTTCCGGCACTCGCGCAGCACGGAAAAAACGGCAAAGGTCTTTTCGGACAGAACTTCCCTGTAGTCAACCTTTGACTGTGCAGAGACGGGGCGCCCCCCGTCTCTGCTGCCTTCCGGCTGTGCGTTTGCCAGATATTTGACGCAGAAATGCCAGTTGCTGCCCGTTTTGGTGGAAAGCAGCTGCTGTTCCACTTCAAGTACCTTGTGCCCGCGCAAAAAACGGTTCATATCTTCAAGGGCAGCGCCGTCGTCGGCAACCGGGATGGTAAATATTTTAAACTGCATGTTCTTTGATTTTCAAAAAAAAAATCGACCGCTTCGCGGTATGAAAGAAATTGTGCCTTTTCGCTTCGGTCGTCCCTCCCTTCGCTCACGGCACAATTTCCATTGCTTGCTCGCCGGCTTTAGTTTGAACTGCAAGCCAAGCGGAAGCCTAAGTTGTAGTTGCGATAGCCGGGCGTGTAGGAGTTACGGTACGACACGCGACACGCCGCGGCATTGCCGCCCCAGCTGCCGCCCCGACGCACGCGGAAGGAGCCATTTACAGGTCCGGCAGGATTGGTTTGCGCCACGCTGGTATAATAGCTGCTACTATACCAGTCGCTGCACCACTCCCATACATTACCGCTCATGTCAAAAATGCCCAGCTCGTTACCTGCCTTTGTGCCTACTGCGTGGGCACGGTAGCCCGAATTGCTCGAATACCACGCCACATCGCCAAGCGTATTGCTGCCGCTGTACCTGTACCCCTCGCTCTGCGCTCCGCCGCGGGCGGCGTATTCCCACTCCGCCTCCGTGGGCAGACGGTAGTTCTTGCCTGTCTGCTGGTTGAGAGCGGTAATGAACGTCTGTATGTCATTCCAGCTGACGTAATAAGCAGGATAATTATCACCAAGACCATAGCCCGATGATGGCGCTGTGCCGGGCCAGCTGCCCGTAACTGCCAGCCACAGCGCCTGAGTTACCTCAAACCGTCCAATGTAGAAATCGCTCAGCGTTACCTCGTGGGCAGGCTTCTCATCACTGTCTGCCTCAGTGTCCCCGGCAGCAGCGCCCATGGTGAACGTGCCGCCCGCTACGGCTACCATATCGAATGAAACGCCGGTAACGCCCGTTTCGGTAAAACCGGTTGCCGCCGCCTGTGTTACCTCAATCACTATAGCCGCTGCGCCTGCGGCTGTTACCGTAACGGTGGCAGGCGCAGGAGCCGGCGCGATGAAGGCGGTGTTTGCATCTGCGCTCACGGTAAAACCATTAGCGTTTTTTGTAACCTTGCACCATGTCTGGCTGCTCACTGCATCCCACGCGCTCTGGTTGGTGGAGACGGTAAACGTGGCATTGTCCGACGTTGTGCCGTCGGCTGCAAAGGCAATGACGGTTTGCTGCGGCGAAATACTCAGCGTTGCTCTTGCTGCCTGCGTTACGTTGATCACTATAGCCGTTGCGCCTGTGGCTGTTACCGTAACGGTGGCAGGAGTTGGCGCGGCTGTGGTAGCATTTGCATCTGCGCTCACGGTAAAACCGGTGGCGGTTTTTGCTACCTTGCACCACGTCTGGCTCGAAACGGCGTTCCACGCGCTCTGGTTGGCGGCGACGGTAAACGCGGCGTTGCCGTCAGGCGTGCCGTCCGCATTAAATACTACCGTACTCTGCTGCGGAGATATACTCAACGTCGGTGCGGGTGCCGGTGCCGGTGCCAGAGCGTCGTCCTTGTCCTTTTTGCAGGACGTTATTACTGATGCCGCTATGAACAACGCTGCGGCTGCGGTTTTGAATCTGAAAAAACTGCTTTTCATTTTGAAATTTATTTAATATTTATTTATGAAATTGTGAAAAAAATTACTGATCGGGGTAGAGACGGGGGAACGCCCCGTCTCTACAGTATTGCGGTGGCGTTTCGCCCTTCCGTAGAGGAGGGGCGATAAGGGCTGCGTGAGCGCATTTTGCCGCACACCGGCAAATTTTCCTGCTTCCCGCGAATTGCGCCATCGGGTCGGGGTACCCGCACGGGAAGCATGCCTGCATACTGCCCGTCGGCAGGCACACGAAAAAAACCGCACATGTCCGGAAAATATGTTACGGCTGTATGTTGTTTTGAAAAAAAAATCCGTATTACGCGAGCGTGTACACGAGCATTTACATCTCTCTCTCTCTCTCTCTCTCTCTCTCTCTCTCTCTCTCTCTCTCTGCAAATGTCACGTCAAAGCGCGTGAACGCCCGATGATCAGCGGACACGGCAATAACTACCGCAAGGTTTTTTGTACCTTCGGGCAGCCATTCGGCGGACAATATATGAGAAAAAGTCTTCATTTTTGATGAATAAATAAACTGTTCTGTTTTTTTGCCTCGAATCTTGAAACAGACATTTCAAAACGGGGCAAATATAACACAATTTTTCCAAAGTTGTTCTCTTGGGAGCAAAAAAAAGTTAAAATATTTTTCTTTGGCTTGTAAAACAGGCAGTTAGAAAGTGATTTTTTTGTGGGGGGGCGTCCCTGTCTGACCTGCGGAACTGTAGAGACGTGGCGCGCCGCGTCTCTACGGCAATCACGTCAAATTATTTCCGCATCGTTATCAGGGCGTATCTTGCGGACGTTCCTACACATGATGCCTGCTGTTTCCGCACTGTCAACCGGCAATCTTTTTTCGTATCCACGCCATATCCAACATGGTTACCGCAAGCACGAACGCGACGGCGAAAACAATAGTCCACCGGAAGGCGGAAGCCGACACGGCGCCGAGCATTTCAAGCTGAGGCGCATACAAACTCCGTGCATACGCGGCAAGCAAAAGGCTTACGATCCCTGTTGCCGTGTTCACTGCCAACACCAGCAGGCAATACGGACGCGCAAGCTGTTTTCTGCCGTATCCCAACAGTATAAGATTGTCTAATGTTTCCCTGTTCCTGTATATGAGCAGGTGAATACTGAGCATCATCAGTCCTGTAGCCGGCAAGAGGATCAGAAAACCGACCGTCATCACGATGATGATCAAAAGGGTAAGGAAATACGACAGTTTTCCCTGTTCACCCTTGTTGCTGCTCATTTCGTAGTTGGGTCTGGATGCGAAAAATTCCGCTATCTGCGGATCGGCAGGATTTTTTACTTCGATGATCAGGCGGGATATTTTTTCGTCTTGACCGGCGTCGCCAAACATTTCGTTAGCCCATGTCAGAAACGCTTCCGGCACAAGAATCGTGTTCAGATGATCGGAAAAACCGGCAATTTTTCCCGAAAATCGTTCCTGTTTTCCGTTTCCGGTCAAATATACCTTGAATGTCACCTGCTGCACGATGCTTTCGGATAATTGCGGCAATCCCTGACTTCCCGAGAAGCCGAAGTTATACAGTTTCAGGTAGTCTCGCGGGATAATGATGGGGATCATTTCGCTCTCCGCGTCCCACTTCCACACGGCAGGATCCACCTCCAGCAGACGGTCGGCGACCGACTCGAAAAACAGATCGGTGGAAAAATACGGCATTTGTCCCGACGCTTCGGTACAGGCTTTCACGCGGAAGCGGCTCGAAGAAAAACAGGATACCGACCGGACAAAATCCTGCCGCTGTATCTCTTCTATTTCCGAGCGGCTGAAATTGGTTACGTTGCGGTTGAACGCGGCGATGAGCGATACCTGTTTGTTGACCACTATCAGTTCCTTGCCGAAAAAATTCTTTTCCGGTGCAAACAGCGGGCGGACGTCCGCCCGAAAACAAAAGGCGGCAAAAATGATGCTCATCCCGCTCAGGGCGGCAAACGCATAACCCGCCAACTGCGGGACGCTGATGTGCTGCCGGAGCAATCGCTGCAATATGTTTTTCATTAAAGTTTCCGGTATTGTTGATAGTGGAAAGGATATTTCGGACCCAGCGAGCAGAGGATCATGCCGGCTTTCTGTTGCTGCAATTCCCGTGTGATGATCTCCGAGATGATTTCGATATTGGCTTCGTCCAGATGACTGAACGGTTCGTCGGCAAGCAGGAAGTCGAACGGCTGGCACAGGGCGCGTATGATGGCTACCCTTTGCTGTTGCCCGAAGGAAAGTTTGCCCGCTTTTTCGTCTTTTTTATCTGCCAGACCCGTCATTTCCACCAGATACAGGATTTCTTCACAGGTTTTGTATCCGGTCAGGAGATTCTTGACGGCGATGTTTTCCAGCACCGTCAAACCGGGAAACAGGCGCAGCCCCTGAAAAATAAAACTGACGCCGTATTGCCGCACGGTATCCCATTCGTGCGGTTTCAGGCTGTTGATTTCCCGCGTGTCGAACCATATTTCGCCGGAGTAGTCCGTCCGTTCGCCGAAAATATAAGCGAGCAGCGATGTTTTCCCGCTTCCCGAAGCGGCGGAAATAAAACTGTTTTCATCTTTCCGGAAAATGACCTCATGCCGCCATATTTCCGATGCGGAGCCTTCCGCATCGGAAATGAAATGAGGCGTTACATGATGTACGCGTATGCAGTCCATGAGGGGCAAACAATGAGTAAAGCGAAGCGGCAACGGCTTGTCAATCCGCCGTAATGTCGTCTATGCTTTCCAGTATCTGTTTCAATGAATTTCCCCTGCTTTTGAATCGCAACGTGATGATGCTTTCATAATCATCGGTGGTCTTTGCGGTGAAGTCCTTATAGGGACTTAGGGATTCCAGCAGGGATTTGAGCGCATCCCCTCCGAGTCCGGATTGCAGCATCAAACGGATTTTTTCCGGATAGCTGTCGACGTCCATGTTGAGATAGAACAGGTAAAGGCTTTTTTTCAGGTCGGCGCCCAGTTCTCCCGACGCCAGTGTTTTGTCATGTCCGCTTTTCAAAAATGTCTCAATACTTTCGGCGTCATCCGTAAGAAATACCCTGTTGTCCTTATAGGCAAAATAGATGGACGGAACGGGTCCCAGCGAAATCACGTAATGATCGTCCTGCGATTTTACCGCGTCCTTCGGGATGAGGGCTACCAAGCGGTCGAAATCGTCTTTGCTCTTAACGGTAAAGTCCAGTCCGAGCAATGGTATGGGCAAAGGACCCTGCGCAAATCCGTACAGGCTGAACAGGAAATCGCCGTTCAGAGCGTTAAGGACGGTGTTCGTATCGGGATCGTCCAGTATGTCTCCGCTTTGGGCGGCAAAACCGGGAACCATGCTTTTGATCAGTTTGACATATTCCAAAAGGTCAACGGACATTTTGAACGCCAAATAGGACGTTTCGGGAAAATCGTTCAGTAATTTCTGATTGAAATCCTTTTTGATGAGGGGGAATTTTTTGTAAAATGCTTCTGCTTTTTCTTTGGGCGTTAACACGGAAGACAGGTTCACAGCCCCGTTATCAAAATTAAGGTACGCATGTATGTAAGTTTCCTCCAGTTCGGTGAAAAGTTCGTTGACGGAAAATACACCCGTCAGACGATTGAACGCCTTCTGATACATATTAATAAATGTCCCATACGACGCCCAAAAACCTATATCATAACTGTGTTTGCCAAATTCATTAAAATCGGCAACACTTAAAATGCTTTTCCCTTTGGGACGGGCAAAACATTCTTCGTAATCAAGCTCCGTTATGTTGCCTGCAAACAGGAAAAGAAGCTGCTGGTTCCACACAAGCGCCGCCTGCTCGTCCGTTTGCAGCAGTTTGTAAGCGCCTTTGTCCTGTATTTCCGGAACTTCTTCGGAAAACGCTTCTCTCAGGGCAGTCTCGAATGTTGCTGCGTTTTGCACTTTAAGCACCAGCGAAACATACATTTTTTCGGGATCATCGCCTCCTCCGGCGTACAGGTAGGTACGTTCCGTGTCAATGCCCACCAGCTTGGGATCGGCAATCACCCTGTCAAAAAGGGATTGCAGAGAAGCGTCTTCATCGAAGGCGGCTTGCCTGATTTTTTGAATGAACCCGTATTCATTCAGTCCTCCTGCCTTGTCGCTCAATTGCTTGTTTTCCATTACCATAACCAATGCGGCGTCTGCAGGTATAGCTTCCAATTGTGGCGTAACACTCTCTTTACATGAATGTAAAACCACCTCAATGCACAATAAAAAAACTAAAAATTTTATAGATTTCATGAAAAAAAAATTAATATAAAAAACAGCGACAAAGGTAATTATTTTTTTGTTATTTGTACTTTTTTCTGTATTCTTTTGGCGTAATTTCCATTTCTTGCCGGAAGGCTCTTGAAAAGGCGTTTACTATCGTCTTTTCTCCCTTAAATCCTTCCGCTATTTTTCCCATGACAGGAAAAGCATGGGAGTAAGGAAGATCCGGCGCCCGGAAAAGGGAAACCGGATCTGTCCGAACAGTTACTTTGTTGCGGCAATCACTCCTTTGAAATAGCCGATTGACTCAGCCAGTCCCGCTAACGGGTCGCTCATGTCTTTTTCAAATTCAAGGCTGCACGCGCCGGTATATTTCACTTTGCGGAGCATACGCACAAACGCCGGAATATCAATCACACCGCGTCCCATCTCGCATGTGTGTCCCGCTTTGCTTGCAGCGCTGACGTCCTTAATGTGAATGTCAAACACGCGGGTATGGTATTTCTTTAAATCGGCGACGGGGTCTTTGCCGTTGCGCGTGTCATGCCCCACGTCAAGGCACATGCCCATTCGCGGATCCAGGTCTTTTACATGTTTCCATACATCATCCGCGTCGGGATATTTATCGGGCATATCCGGTCCATGCAGATGGATGGCATATTGCATTCCGTACTCCTTCACCTTCTTGTCGACGTAAGGCAACACATTATGTAAAGGCACGCCGACAATCAGCTTCACGCCCACCTTTGCGGCATATTCGAATGCCCGGTCAACGTCGGCTTCATTGTTCATGTAAATGGGACCAACTCCGTATCCCTTGACATTACTGTCGGCTAACTGCTTGTGAAAGGCTTCGATCTGTTCTTTCGTACTGTTCAGCGGCAGATGAAAATCCTTGATACACAAATACCGCACCTCCATGCGGCGCATCATTTTCAGGGAATCTTCCAAATTGAACTTCACAAAACTGTACCCTGCCATGGATACCTTGAACAGTTCTTCTTTCGCTTCTGCCGTTGTTTCCGCCTGCAATTCCCGATGGAAAAGGGCGGAGGGAACAGCGCCGGCAGCCAGCAAACCCGTTCCTGCTTTCTTGACAAATTCTCTTCTTGTGGTCATTTTGATTTGAATTTTAATAATTGCCAAACGTACAAAAAAAAATTGAAATATTCGGTTTCACTTCAAATATTTTTAAATCGTTTCAGACTAAGGGAATTAAGCACCACCGACAGCGAGCTGAGCGCCATAGCCGCTCCGGCAATGCCCGGATGCAGCCATCCGAGGGCGGCGACGGGAATACAGGCAATGTTGTAGATGAACGACAGGAACAGGTTTTGCCTGATTTTGCCGATGGTTTTCCGCGATAACCGGACGGCAAAAACGAGGGCGTTCAGGTTGCTGCGGATCAGGATCACGCCGGCGGTTTCTATGGCGACGTCCGTTCCCGAACCGACGGCAACGCCCACGTCGGCAGTCGCCAGCGCAGGCGCGTCATTGATCCCGTCGCCCACCATTGCCACCTTCTTCCCCGCCTTTTTCAGCAGTTCAATCTCTCTTGCCTTTTCGCCCGGTAAAACGCCGGCAAGCGTTTTGTCCACCTTCAACCGTTCGCCTGCAATAGCCGCTACCCGCGGGTTATCGCCGGTGAGCATGACCGTTTCGATGTGCATCCTGCGCAAATCCGCCACCACCGCCCGCGCTTCCGGTTTGATGCGGTCGGCAACGGACAGCAGGGCGACAGGCTGCCGCGAAATGCTCATCAGCATGGGCGTTTTGCCCTGTTGCTCGTAAGCGGCAATGCGGCGTTGCAACTCCTCCGGCAAAGTATTGCCGGGCGTTTCAAAGAGGCGTTGCGTGCCTATATGTACCGTTTCGCCGGAAACAATAGCTTTGACGCCCTTTCCGGGAATTGCCCGGAACATTTCCGGCGCGGGAAGTTCCGTGCATCCGGCTTCTTTCAGTATGTCCGTCGCTCCTTCGCAAATGGCTTTGCCGAAAGGATGCTCCGAGCGTTTCTCGGCAACGGCTGCCATGCGAAGCAATTCCAAACGGTTGCCCGTCAGCGGTTCGAAATCGGTCAGCACGGGTTTGCCTTCGGTAAGCGTGCCGGTTTTGTCCAATACAACGGTATGTATCCGGCTGAGTTCTTCCAGACTGTCGCCGCCCTTGAACAGGATACCGTTTTCGGCGCCCTTGCCCGTGCCGGTCATGATGGCGGTGGGCGTAGCCAGACCCAGCGCGCAGGGACAGGCAATCACCAGTACCGCTACGGCGCTGACAATAGCCTTGTCCAACTGCCCGACCGCCAGCCACCACACACAAAAAACGACGATCGAAATGAATGCTACCGCCGGCACGAAGACGCCCGCCACCCTGTCCGCAATACTCTGTATCGGCGCTTTGACGGTTTGCGCTTCCTCCACCATGCGGATGATCTGCTGCAGCGTTGTGTCCCTGCCTACCTTTGTGGCGGTAAAGACGATGGCGCCGTACTGATTGACGGTAGCGCCGGTTACCGTATCGCCGGCGTTTTTCTCTACAGGGACGGATTCTCCGGTGAGCATCGACTCGTCCACCGAAGTATGACCGTCAAGAATAACGCCGTCGGCAGGGATTTTCTCGCCGGGACGCACCACAACGGAGTCCCCCGTCCGGAGTTCCTCCACGGGTATCTCCGTTTCCTGCCCGTTGCGCAGCGTCCGCGCAGTGCGTACCCGAAGTTTTGCAAGTTTCCCGATAGCGTCGGCGGTGCGCCCTTTGGCTTTAGCCTCAAGCGTTTTGCCGAGCAGCACAAAGGTGATGATGGTCGCCGCCGACTCGAAATAGAGATGAGGCGTTTCGCCGGCAGGATGAAAAAACAGGTGGTACAGACTGTAGAAAAATGCCGCCGACGTGCCGGACGCCACTAATACGTTCATGTCGGCGCTTCGCGAACGCAGGGCATAAAATGCACCGCGATAAAACCGTGCACCGATGACGAACTGCACCGGCGCGGTGAGTACCAGCTGCACCATGCCCGAATGAAGAAAATCCAACGCCGGAAGATGCAGGTTCAATGCCATCGGGATCATGGAGAGCAGCATGGGCAGGGTGAGCGCTGCGGCTACGGCAAACGACCGAGCCGTCTGCCTGATGTTCTCCTGCGATGCATCCCGACGGAACGGGGTGAGTTTGAAGCCCAGATTTCGCACCATCCCGATGATGTCGCTGCGCGTTATTTTCGCCTGATCGTAGGACACGGACAACACTTCCAGCGCAAAATTGACGACGGCGAAGTCCACCCCCTCCGCCTCAGATACCTTCTTCTCTATCTTGGCGGCACAATTGGCGCAGTTCATGCCGGCGATCCCGTATTTTTCCCTTGTCATGATTTTTCAATATGAAGTTTTGCAGCATATCCGCACAAATAATGTGCCTTAATTGATACTTTGGAATTGTCGATAAATAAACAGATCATTTAT
>JAISRX010000020.1 GCA_031273395.1 Bacteroidales bacterium
AGCTCTGCAAACACCTGCTACAAAATATTTCGGAGGTTTTTGCAGCTCTGCAAACCCCTCTGCAAAATATTTTGAACCGGTTTGTGACGCTGCAACAGGGAGTTTTGTCGTACACCCCTGCACTCGTTTCCATCTTTTTATTATCTTTGCGCCGCAGATGCTGAATGATGTTTTTTTGTTTCCCATCCCTAAAAGCGGACACTTTATTCAGCATATACGTTTTTTATAAATTTTCGGATAAAAGATGAAATTCAAAACAGCCATCCTGTTCTTATTGACTTCTTCTGCAACATTCGCACAGGAAGTGGAACGTGAAATATACATTCAAAAAAAATACCTGAACTTTCCGGTGCAGTCATCCCGGAAAAGGCAGGAAATGACGCTTCGGCAAACAAAAACGGAAGACCGGAAATTTGTCATCCGGCTGAGTGACGGAAAACCTGATTATTGGGTTTTCAGCGATGTGTCCGATTTCATCGGGAAAAGGATACAGATAGCGTATCCCGAAGATGTAAAAGGCTTCCATGAAATTTACCAGTCGGATGAGATCAACGGGAGCGACAGCCTTTACAGGGAAAAAAACCGTCCGAAATTCCATTTTACTACCCGCCGGGGATGGATCAACGACCCAAACGGGTTGCTTCATGCAAACGGAGAATATCACCTGTTTTATCAGCACAACCCTTACGAAAGGTCATGGGAAAACATGCACTGGGGGCATGCCGCAAGCAAAGACCTCCTGCACTGGGCGGAATTGCCCGAAGCGCTGTATCCCGACACGCTCGGTACCATGTTTTCGGGGAGCGCTGTTGTCGATGAGCGCAACACTTCGGGCTTCAAAACGGGAAAGAACGACGTCATAGTTGCCGCCTATACCGCCCACGGCAGAGGAACGGAGGTGCAATGCATCGCTTACAGTAACGACCGGGGGCGGACGTTTACCAAATATGCGGGAAATCCGGTGATCGACAGCGGGGAAAAATGGAACACCCGGAACTTGAGAGATCCCAAAATTTTCCATCACCGACCGTCCGGCAAGTGGGTCATGGCGCTGTTTGAAAAAACAGGAATCTCCATATATCATTCGGACAATCTGAAAGAATGGACATACCAAAGTCATATTTCCGGCTTTTGGGAATGTCCCGATCTTTTTGAACTGCCTGTTGACGGCAATCCGTCAAACACAAAATGGGTCTTATACGGAGCATCCGGGACTTACCTTATCGGGACTTTTGACGGGAAAACCTTCACCCCCGAAACGGACAAGCTTTGCTACGTTAGGGGCAACCTGTATGCGGCGCAAACATTCAACCATATTCCCGAAAAGGACGGACGACGCATCCAGATCGGCTGGGGAAACATTGACCAGCCGGGAATGCCCTTCAATTCAATGATGACTTTCCCCACCGAACTTACCTTGCGCTCAACGCGGGAGGGCGTCCGGATGTTTTCCGAACCCGTGCGGGAAATAGAGCAACTGTATGGTAAAAGCTATTCGTGGAAAAACCTGACGCCGGAAGAAGCAAACAGGCAACTCCGTGCAGTCGGCGGCGACGCATTCAGAATACAAATGAAGGTCAGGATACTGGACGGCGCCGACTTTCAACTGTCATACAACGGAAACAGCCTGCTGCACTACGACATGAACAGGAATAACCTGAACGGTGAATTTTACGGAGGCAGCCGAATAGAAACCCTTACATTCTATTACGATGTACTGATCGACAAAACCGTTGCGGAAATATTTGCCGATCACGGCAGGTTTAGCCTTGTCAACCCTTTGCCAAGTGCTAAAAACGGCAATGGTTTTGAATTTCGGCAGGGATCTTCGGAAATAGGGATAGAAGAAATCCATATTCATGAAATACGGTCGGTCTGGCATTGACGGCAGGAAGATGAAAAAGGGCGGGGAACCGTCATATACGGCGTTACGGCAGTGACCGGTTGCTTCGACATGCGACAGTCCGCCCGGCAGGGCGCTCCCTGTGCGGCAGCTGCGCCGGTTCAATGTATCCCGCCGCCGGCAGCGAAATGAAACAGCCCGGTGCGGCGGTCCCGCCGGAGGTAAATCCCTCCGGTCGTTTCCATCCCGCTTTTCGGAACGCCGCCCTCCTTTTATTTGAATTGCCGGAACGTCCAGTTCCACGCATCTTCCCATTGTTCGGGATATGTCCAGTGCCCGGTTTCCTCCGCCACCAGCAGCGTCTTTGGCGCGGTGATGACGTTGTAGGCGGAATACAGGGAGGTAGGCGGACAGGTGACGTCATTGTACCCCCATGAATAGAATCCGGGAACCTTTACCTGACGCGCAAAGTTTACCACATCATAATACCCGGACGTTTCTATTTTCTTTGGCGTGTCATTCACCCCTTTGCCCGCGTCATTGAATATATGGGGCCATCCGCCCGCACGACCGTTCAGATAGCCCGTCAGATCGCAAAGCGCAGGATAAAAGGATACCAGCCCCTTGATGCGGCTGTCCAGTCCGGCGGTGACAATAGCCAGCGCACCGCCCTGGCTGCCGCCGGCAACCACGATGTTGACCCCGTCAAATTCGGGCAAACCGAAAATAAAATCCACCGCGCGGACACACCCCAGATATACCCGGTTATAATAATAGCGGTCTTTGTCGTCAAGGTGGTACGTCGTGTATCCCGACAGCGCTCCTGCGGACAAATCCCTGTATATGGAAGCATCCATCGTCACCGGAATGCCATGTATGCCGATCTCGAAGGTAACGGCGCCCCTTTCGGCGTTGGCAATATCGCCGTAATAGGCGCGGACGCCGGCGCCCGGCACCCTCAGCAGCGCGGGATACCTGCCCGGCTTCTTGGGAACGCACAAAATGCCGTACACACGGGAATTTTTATAATTCTGCAAACCGACATGATATACATTGACCGTTCCCGTGCATCGTTCGGGCAGCAGTGTTACCTGTGCGTTTACCGGAATTTTTGCCAGTTCTTCCTTCCCCCTGTTCCAAAACTGCAGGAAATCCTCCGGGAGGACAGCCGTAGGCCGGATGGTTTCGGGAGAAAAAGCCGCCGTTGCCAGACCCTCGTAATTTTTACCCAGGTATTTCGCGTACACGCGGCAACGCAGGAAGCCCGCCGTTTTCATCGTTCCCCCGTCAATGACCGTTTTCCCGTTTTTAAGCGTCGCCCTGTCCCTTTTCACAGGCGGCAACATTTCAGGTCCCACTTCATAGCTGATGTCAACATCCTGAAGCAGCACGTCATTCTTCGTGACCGACACTTCAAACTCCGCCTTTTCGCCCGTGCGGTACACCCAGTCGGCATGTTTGGGAGCAACGGCTACCTTTATGTACTTTTCACCCGGCTGCGCCGTCAGGCATACCGGGAACAGCAGCGTACAAGCTGCAAGCAAAGCAAAAAACAATCTTCTTGTAAGCATTTTTATATTTTTTATGATGATGAATAATGTGCAAACATAAGCCGTTTTTTTGACAGTGCAAAATATTTTTGCAACCGTCCGGATAACGCGGCGCTTTGTTCACCGCAAGCTGAAGCATACGGTTAATAAAGTGTCATCCCTGCGGGACTGCCCGGCACAACACCTGTATATCTATAGCGGCAGCAAGTGTCGTCCCTGACAGGGACGGCGCTCTATTCACCGCTTTATTCCGCCTTGTAATATTTTATCCTGACCACCGGCACGTCATCGTTGCGGAAGATCATCTCCGGAAAGTTGTCTTCTCCGTATTCGTACCGGAAAACGGTCAAATTATTTTCCCCGTTCCTTTCTTCGGTCACCTTACCGGGGTTGTTCACCGACAGCAGCATCCCCAGCGGAAGGTTGTCGTAGCGGACGGCGCCGCAGCCGGAGGAAAAGGCGGGCGCAAAAAACACGTTCACCAGAAACCGGAACGGATTGGGATGCGCGTCGTATTCGCCGTATGTCCATTTTGTGATCCCTTCCGTCTCGCTTATTTTCTGGTACAGCTCCACGGCAGCCACATTCGACTGCCCGTCATACGTCACGGTGTATCGGTTGACGCCCTCCGGCACGGTGACGGTAATCAGGTGCAGGCGGTAGTGGTCGTCGTACGAAAAGGTGAACGTTTTGTTCCATCCCTCGCGCGTTACCTTTGAGAGCATGTTGCGTTCGTCGCGCGAATAGGTTACTGCCACCGGATTGAGGCGCAACCCCTGCACCACTTCATATTCCGCGCCGCTTAACCGGTTGTTTTCGGAGTACTGCATGGCGAAGCGTTCCCTTTCATTAACGTCCGCCGTATGGTTGCGCCCCGACCGCAGGAGCATGTCCCCGTCGTAAACAAACACGCTTGAATCGCTCCCGGCGATAAAGTCAATCCGGCTGACGTGCGGCAGATCAACAGGCTGGTACGGCTCCGGTATCGTGTCCTTATTGCACGAACAAAGAAAAACCGCCCACAATAAAACACTGTATTTCATCATATCATTCGGCTTATTGACCGCAAATGTACAACGATAATTTATATATCCATGCAAACGTATGAAAAAAAAACATACCTTTGCCGTACCAAATTTTAAAGGATGCAGATAAAACAGGTTTTGAAAGCAAGTCTTTACGTGCAGTTGATCAAAAGGATACTGGTAGTGTACCTTTTGTTTACGCTGTGCCGGCTTGTATTTTACGGGTATCACCACTCCCTGTATCAGGAACGTAGCGTTACCCAGCTGGCAGGCATTTTTGCCGGTGGGCTGCTTTTTGATACCACTGCCATCCTCTACACCAACCTGCCCTACCTGCTGATGTTCCTGATCCCCTTCCGGTTCAGGTATTGCAGGGGATACCAGACTGCGGGCAAGTACCTTTATTTTACCGCCAACGGCGTGGCGCTGGCGGCAAACTGCATGGATACCGTGTATTTCGGTTTCACCATGCGGCGCACTACTTTCGGGATATTCAGGGAGTTCTCCCACGGGGAAAACATAGGCGGCGTCATGCTGCGCGCTTTGGCGGACAACTGGTACATGGCGCTGTTCTTCGCGGGGCTGGTGGCGCTGATGGTATGGCTTTACGGCGCTCCGTTCAAACGGTCGTCCATACTGCTCCGCAATGCGTGGGCATATTATCCCGTCGGGCTGCTGGTGATGGCGCTGAGCGTGGGCGTGATGGTCGTCGGGTTGCGCGGTGGCGCGCGGCACAGCGTCCGACCCATCACCCTGAGCAATGCAGGGGAGTACGCGCACGAGCCTGTTGACGTGCCGCTGGTGCTGAACACCCCGTTTTCGCTCTATAAAACCGTCGAACGGAAAGGCATCACGCCGTTGAGATACTTTGACGATCCGGCGGAGGCGGACAGCATCTACACGCCGGTACACCTTCCGCCGGACAGCGGCGCGTTCAACCGGATGAACGTCATGGTGCTGATCCTGGAAAGTTTCGGCAAGGAACACTGGGGCTTCTACAATACGCATCTGGAGGGAGGGAACTACAGGGGATACACTCCGTTTCTGGACTCCATTGCCGACCAAAGCCTCACCTTTGAATATTCCTACGGCAACGGCGGGAAATCCATTGATGCGCTGGCGTCGTCCATGGCAAGCATACCGGCGATACCGGAACCGTTTGTGCTGTCGCCCTATTTCGACAACCACATCAGGGCTTTGCCGCTGCTGCTCCGCGAGAAAGGCTACGAAACGGCTTTCTTCTGCGGTCAGCCCAACAGCGCGATGGGATTTTGGGCATTCTGCAAGCTGACGGGCTTCAACCGTCAGTTCGGGATGTCCGAATACGGCAACAAAAGCGATTACGACGGCATCTGGGGTATCTGGGACGAGGAGTTCCTGCAATTCACCGCAAGGGAAATGTCCTCATTGCCGGAACCTTTTCTGGCTACCCTGTTTACGGTGAGTTCGCATCACCCTTTCGACGTCCCCGAACGCTACGAAAATACCTTTGAAGCGGGACCGCTGCCCATTCACCGCTGCATCCGCTACACGGACTACTCGCTGCGGCGTTTCTTCAAAACCGCTTCGCAACAGCCGTGGTACCACCGTACCCTGTTCGTGCTGATGGCAGACCACATCAACGGCACGGTGCACGACGAATACAAACCGGCTGCCGAACGCTTTGCCGTGCCGATCATTTTCTTCCGCCCCGACGGAAGCCTGAAAAGCTATCAAAAAACCGTCGCGCAGCAGATAGACGTCATGCCCACCGTACTCGGTCTGCTGCACTACGACGCCCCGTACTTCGCCTTCGGTTTCGACCTCACCCGCACGCCCGACCGCTTTGCCGTGAACTACAACAACGGATACTATCAACTGTATGCGGACAAATACATGCTGTCGTGGGACGGGAAGGAAACGACAGGGCTGTTTGAACTGCACGCCGGCGCCGGCGAAGACCTGAAAGAGCGGCTTCCCCGTGTCCGGGAAAAGATGGAACGCAAAATACAGGCGTTCCTCCAACAATATACTGCCTGCATGGTAGAAAATCGACTGACAGTAAAACCTCAAAATAAATAAAGACAATGGAAACGGAAGAATTGAAATTAGGATGGACGGAACATCAGCATGCCATCATCAAAGTGATGGGCGTGGGAGGCGGCGGCGGAAACGCGGTGACCTACATGTATGAACAGGGTATTCACCATGTGGATTTTGTGATCTGCAATACCGACGAGCAGGCATTGAACAAGAGTTCCGTGCCGGCGAAAATCCGACTGGGCAAGGAACGCACCAAAGGCTTGGGCGCCGGCAGCAAGCCCGAAGTGGGACGGGAAGCGGCGATGGAATCGGAGGATGAAATCCGCAAAGCGCTGGACGACGGCACACGGATGGTGTTTGTGACTGCCGGTATGGGCGGTGGAACAGGGACAGGCGCTGCGCCCGTCATTGCAAGGGTAGCAAAGGAAATGGGGCTGCTGACGGTAGCCATCGTGACGATCCCCTTCGGCTTTGAAGGACCGCTGCGGCAGAAGCAGGCAAAGGAAGGCATCACGGAATTGAGGCAGCATGTGGATTCGCTCCTGATTATCAAAAACGAAAGGTTGCGCGAGATATACGGCAACCTGCGGGCTTCACAGGCTTTCTCCAAAGCCGACGACGTGCTGACCACCGCGGCAAAAGGGATCGCGGAACTGATCACCTGTCCGGGAACCGTTAATGTGGACTTTGCCGATGTAAGCACCATCATGAGCGGCGGCGGCATCACCATTATGGGGTCGGCAAGAGCCTCCGGCGAAAACCGCGCGCGCACGGCGGTGGAAACCGCGTTGAACTCGCCTCTGCTGAACAGCAACAAGATCACCGGAGCAGGGCGCATTCTCCTGAACATCACATCAGGCACAGGCGATGACGAAGTGACGATGGACGAAATAACGGAAATAACGGACTTCGTTACCTGCTCGGCAAAGAACCCGGAAATGATCTGGGGAACGGGAGTGGATGAAAACCTCGGCGATGCGCTCAGCGTCACTATTGTGGCTACCCACTTCTCCGAAAACTGTTTTCCAGAACTGGACATAACGCCTCCTCCTCCTCTGCCTCCTCCCGTTCACCATCCGCCGTCGCCGTCGGGCGGAGCGCCACAAGACGCAACCGACGGGAAGCGCCCATATATAAAGGACCGTTCGACAGGCAACACCTTTGTACAGCCGGGCGTAAAACGGGATGAATCCGCTGCCGCAACGGGAACAATGGAAATACCGCCTCTTTCCATTCTGGACGAAAACGTCAGCATAGACGAACTGGAAAACACGCCGGCTTATGTGCGGCGGAAGGTGAAAATGGACAATCGGGCGCCCG
>JAISRX010000166.1 GCA_031273395.1 Bacteroidales bacterium
CGAACCGTTTTCGTCGGTTACCGTACCGGTAATGGCAACTCCCTGCCGCAAAACATGCGACACATCATTTTCCGGTTGCAAACCGCTCCCTGAGACAAAACCATAGGGAAACAAGACAACAAGCGCCGAACCGAAAAAGCGTCTTATCATCCGAAATAAAAACTGATTACTTAAATTCTTCATATATAAATAACTAATTGATTTTTAAATTTATTGATTTATACGGTTGATCCACCATACATATTATATCTATTGGAACGCTGTATTTTATGTGCATAAAAAAACGCATGTCATTCTCCGACAGGAAGATTGGTCGGGGACAATAGCACAACCACCGCAACATGGCAGCAAACCATGTTACGGCAATATTGTTTTTTCCGAAAATTTTTATTAAATACGCGCGCCCGCGCGTTATAATTAATGTATAACTCTCTCTCTCTCTCTCTCTCTCTCTCTCTCTCTCTCTCTCTCTCTCTTGGACAAGGTACCCCCTGTCCCCATATTTACAGGGATTTGAGAGACATTATATGTGACAAAAACAGACATATATTTTTAAGACTTATTTGATATAAATACCGATAATAAAATTACGGGACAAAAGTAGAGGTTTAAATTGGGGTTGTCAATACCACAAATATGGTATTTTTAAAAAGGTTTTCCTTTCTCCCGGACAAGGTATCCCCTGTCCCTGAAAATACAGGGGTTTGAGCAATATGATATGTGACAAAAACAGACATAAATTTTTAAGACTTATTTGATAAATACCGATAATAAAATTACGGGACGAAAGTAGAGGATAAAATTGGGGGTGTCAATACCATAAATATGGTATTTTTAGAAAGACTTTCAGAAGCCCTGTCAATTTGTTGGTTATTTTTTTGCATATACACATCATTCCTGTCTGTTCCCCTTGCGGGGTAGCTCCAGTGTTCCTCCAGTCTTTCTCCAGTCTGCCTCCAGTGTTCACGGAATATTCGTTTGACAATTAAAAAAGGCGGTTGGATGAACAACCGCCTTTTTTTGGTTTTCATGCATGATCTATAAAACCGTTTCATCCGTGACGATGTTGCCCGGCGTGTCGGAAATGGAGATGAGTATCCGGTCGCCCGACAGGTTGTCGTTATTTTGCGTGGCGGTGTACCTCCATTCGTAACCGATGGCGTCGGGCAGCGCCTCCCCTTCTTCTACCGGCGAACCGTCGCTGTTGGTGATGTTCACATGCACCCATTTCACTTTGAAGTCGTCGGAAACCTTGACGACGATTACGTCTCCCGACGCTCCCGTGTAGCCCGACACATCCACATGTTCTATGGACGGAGCGTTGAGGAAATCGGCTACGGCAATAATATAAGGCGTTTTGCCTTTCTTCTTTGCCGCTTCCACATATTCCTCCGTCGCTGATTTGGCATAGAGGGTGGCGCTCTGAAACCGCCTGCGCTGCTGCTTCTGGGCGTCGGATTCCGTCCTGGACGGTTTGGGCTTGCCCGTTACGATGGTCTTCCCGCCCACCTGACGGAATACCAGTAAATTGCCTATCTTACCGCTTAATCCGTGGGTAAGGACGTTGCTGTTCGATTTTGCCATGATGATAAAATTTAATGTAAATTATACCGCAAATATAGTTGATTGCATCTGAATTATCAATACCATGTTTGTGGTATTTTCGCAGATGAATTTCGTCATTGCAAACGAAGTGAAGCAATTGAAAGGTATTCCGTATTTTCCGGCAATTCCTTAATCGGTAACTATGTTCCAGTTCGGATCGAAAGTGGTAATCAGCGAGGCGAATAACTCCAGCACAGCCGTGTCTCCGGTAGCTTTTACCCTGTCTGCCGGCAAAATATGTTTCCAGTTTTGCGGGTCAACAACCCATTCCTGCAACTGCGCTTTGGGAATATGCAGGGTCAACTGCACCTGCTCTTTTCCGGACGATGGCTGGTGGTGCAATACACCGTTTTTCAGAAATACAAAAAAACTTTTCCCTTCATCCGGTATGTCAAACCGGATACGGAAGGATTTTTCGCTCGCTTTGGCGCCGTCAATGGCAATGGACAGATAGCCGAAAATATCGTCCGCCGTCAGGTCGGCAATCAGGCTTTTGGTGAGCGGAGGAACATTTCTGGTGATGTTGCCATCGCGCAACTCTTTTGCAGCCGTCAGGTACATGTTGCGCCAGATGCTTGAACGGGACTGGTATCCGAGCTGCTCAAACGCATCGGCTTGCAGGTTTTTTGCCTCCGTATTGTCGGCGTTGGCAAGCACTACCCACTTCAACGCCTGAACCACCCAGCGATACTCGCCTTTTTCGTAGTCCGCTTTTGCCTTTTCCAGTGCGCTCCGTTCACCGCCAAACCATTCCACATAGCGTATGGCTTCTTCCTTTTGCGGCAGGCGGTCGTAATTGGCAGGGTGACCGTCGAACCAGCCGATGTAATATTGATACACCGCTTTGACGTTGTGGCGTACTGTTCCGTAAAAATCCTGATTGAACCACTCCCTGTCCAGCGCAGCCGGTAGCCGGACTGTAGCCGCTATTTCTTCCTGATTCAGCCCCCTGTTTGCCAGATGAATGGTCTGGTCGTGGATGTATTTGTAGAGATCGCGCTGTTTTTCGAGAAAATTGAGGCTTCTCTCCTTTCCGAAAAAGGGCCAGGTGTGTGCAGGAACCACATATTCCAGTTCGTCGCCGAAAAGCGTGACGGCTTCGTTCAGGTAGTGCACCCACGAGCGTGCATCGCGCACTTTTGTACCGCGCGGCGGCAGGATGTTGTGCAACGTTCGAGTCCCCAGTTCGGCACAGAAGAATACTTTTTTCGACGGAAGGTAAAACATCATTTCCGCAGGCGCTTCTGTTTCGGGCGTGTACTGAAAAATGAGCTCTACCCCGTCAATGTCCAGTTTTTGTCCGGTATGGTCAATAATGGTGTTCGGTTCCCAAAGCACGGCTGGGTCGTATCTGCCGGGGTAAAACTTTCCCAGCCCGTTATCGACAACTCCCACCGTATCCGCAGGGACGCCGAGGGCAAACTGATAGATACCGCGCCGCTTCATGGCATTGCCCAAAAACACATTTTCGCTGACCGCTTCTTCATAAAAGCCCTTGGGGGCAATATACGGCACTTTCCCGGAAGCCACGTCCTCGCGGGAAGCAATGCCCGCAATGCCTCCGTAGTGATCGCTATGGCTGTGCGTGCTGATAATGGCAACCACAGGACAGTCGCCGACATGCTTTTTGACCAGATCGTATGACGCTTTTGTGGCGTTGGGGTTGGTGACAGGGTCTATGACAAGGTATCCGTTTTCGGTTCTGATGTAGGTAATATTGGTAATATCAATTCCCCGCACCTGATATACGCCGTCCGTTACCTTGAAAAGTCCCCTGACCGTGTTTAGCCCTGCATGACGCCAAAGAGCGGGATTGACGGTTGCAGGCGCCTCGCCCTTGATAAAGTCGTACTGTTTGAGGTTCGTTGCCGGTTCATTTTTCGAATTGAAAATGACGTCATTTTCCATACTCGCTACAAATCCGCGTTTTGCCTCCCGATAATCAATACTGTCCAGAAAATCAAGCCGCCGGTATTCTTCCTGATGTACCTGACGGGTAAACGGGGTTGCCGGTTTACCGGATTGAGCCATTGCAGGCGCAAGCAGGAACAACATCCACATCCCGCCCCACATATTGTTGATGCATCGTTTCATTATTCAATCATTTTTTACGTTAATTTATCTTTTCAGGTAACGGATCGTGCCACGAGGATGGATCCTTTAAAAGTTCCGCAACGGGGATATAAATACGCAGCGTTACGTTAAATTCGTCGTGAGACGTCGGCAACCAGTTGCTTATTTTATCCTTTTCCGGCGCTTCGGGGCTTAAATACAAATCAAGCGAGCCGTCTTTATTGTATTTCAAATCGTTCCGGTCGCCGATGGCATACCGTCGTATGGGATTGTCCACCAAATAGCGATCTTTGCCGTACACGGTATATGACCAGAATGCCTGAGCGGGAGGCAGCTGTCCTTTTTCGAAATGAATCCGGTACTTGTGCTTCCCGTGCAAGGGTTCCTGTTCCTTATCCGTATAGTAAGAGTAGTAAACGGCTTCTTCGGGCGGAAGGGCGCCCAGTCCGACGTATGCCACCAATGCGCGGAGGTGGTAGTCGGTTTTGAAATCGCCTGTCTTTGCGGCAGGGTCGTGAGTCGTTTTCCCGAAAAATCCTTTTTCCAAGGGCTGGGCAAACTCCTGATACACCTCTGACGGAACCCGTGTCAATGCTTCCTGCGTTTCCCTGTCGAAAGCGGAGAGTGAAAACCGTTTCCCCGCCCCGACGCCTATTGCCGCTATCCGCTCAATCACCGCGCTGTCTGCCGCTGCCGGAGGGTTATCCGTCAGCAGGGCGTTGAAATAGTTGAAGAAATCCTCTACGGACAGGTTTTGCACGATGCGCACAACGCTTTTCTCCCGAATATCAGCCGGTACAAAGTTTCCGTACAGCTTGTGTTTCGGCGCCTCCGCCACCGCTTTCCGGTCATCTCCCGACAGCCATGCCGACAGCGGTTTCAGCACAAATTGTTCCTGCAGGGGCGTTACCACCTTTTGCTGGTCTTCGGGACTGTTTACCTGTATTCGTCCGATGATCCAAACCAGATCGGTCGGGGACTTAATGAGGGTCAACCCTTCCGGAACGGCGCCCTGCCAGCGCGTGCCGGCGATAAGGTATTTCTGCGCGCCTGTTCCGGTAGTCCGCTTGCCCGGCAGTATAAAGTTGTTCGTCCATGCGTCCAGCAGGGGAAAGACGTAGTAACGACCTTTGGTATCGGGCAACTCCACCACCATCGGCTCGTCCCCCAGTTCCAGAAAGGCGGTGGAATAGTTGGTATCGTTGTTGGGGGCAACCACGTGCCGAAAGGTGTGGTCGGGAAAAGCATGGCTGTGGTACAGATAATTATCCGGAACAGGGGATATTACCCGCGTCACGTCCATATAAATGAGCGGAGTGGCGTAAATATACGCTTCACGCGCAATGCCGACAATATCGTCTTTCGACAAGTTTACTTTTTGCCGTTTACCCGCGCAGGATACGGCGAGCAATGCCGCCAAGCCTGCAAATATAATTTTTACCCTTTTCATTTTTCTTCTTCTTTTGTGCCGCCAACTATTTTATGGATGGAATTTCCTCCCGAATTGAGTTGTTTTGCCCCTTTCGTGAAAACATATCCCCAGTTAATCAGCGGATAGACATTATTTTCATGAGCCTGCGCATCAAACAATGCCTGTAGTTCCGTCAGTTTTTCAGGATGAGCAGACGCCAGATTGATCCGTTCGTTGAAATCTTCATTCAGGTTATAAAGTTCCCATTCGGGCGTTTGTTGCGGTAACGCGAACAACTCTTTCAAACCCTGCCCTTTCCGCAAATAACCGTTTATATCCAACATATTCGGATGATAGGCAAACGAGGCTTTCCACCCGTCCCGATAAATGGAACCGGAACCGAAAATATAATGATATTGAACCGTATGTTTCGACGGCGCGTCCTTTTCGGTGAAAGAACAGGCTAATGAAGTTCCCTGCAACGGGGTCTGTTCTATTCCCCTGATTTGTTTGGGCGCCTGTATGCCCAGCAATTCAAGCGTGGTGGGAAACAGGTCGATCACATGCCCGTATTGACCGCGTATTCCGCCCTGCTCCTTAATGCCTTTAGGATAATACACAATCAACGGGTTTCGCGTACCGCCTTCCGAGTTGGCGTCCGACTTCCAATGCCTGAAAGGTACATTAGTGGCTTGCGCCCAACCCAAAGGATAATTCACATTAGCTCCCTCCGGCTCGCCTATCAGGTCGATCTTCTCCAAATTGGTTTTTACCGGGTCGGTAACTACTCCCCGCAGTAAATTGACCAACTGACTCTCCAAACTCTCTATGGTGCCGGAGAAATCTCCCTCTTTGCTTGCCCCGTTATCGCCGATCAACACGAAAACGGCGGTATTTTCCAACTGGTTGAGTTCTTCCAGCGTTTTAACGACACGCCCGACTTCGTAATCGGTATAGGTGAGGTAGGCGGCATAGGTTTCCATAAACCGTGCATAGAGTTTTTGCTCGTCAGCCGGCAGCGTGTCCCATGCCTTGATGTTGGGGTCGCGCTCGGGCAATACGGCATTTTCCGGAATCACGCCCAACTTTTTTTGCTGTGCGAAAACCTTTTCACGATACGCATCCCAGCCTTCGTCAAACTGCCCTTTGTATTCATCGCGCCATTTTTTTGCCACCTGATGAGGGGCATGCACCGCCGCAGGAGCGTAGTACAGGAAAAACGGCTTGTCGGGCGCTGCTTTTTTCTGCTTGCGGATGCAGGTAATGGCTTTGTCGGTGATTTGCTCGCTGAGATGCCGTCCGTCGGGCGCGACAAATGTATTGTCCTCCACCAGATCGGGCTTGTACTGGTCGGTTTGCGAACCTAAAAATCCGAAAAACTTTTCAAACCCTTTTCCGGAGGGCCAGCGGTCGAAGGGTCCGGCGTCCGTGGCGTCGTCGTCCGGCGTAATGCCGTATTTTCCCACGGCAAACGTGTTGTAGCCGAAATCTTTCAGCACTTCGGCAATGGTTCCCGCTTCCGCGGGAATGTATCCGTCATAACCGGGGAATCCGGCAGACATCAGTTTGTGGGCAAACCCGCCCATGTGGACGCTGTGGTGGTTGCGACCGGTGAGCAACGCCGCCCGCGTGGGCGCGGAGATGGCGCAGGTGTGGAAATTGGTGTAACGCAGTCCGGCGTTTGCCAGCCTGTCGAAATTGGGGGTACGGATCAGCCCGCCAAAGGCGCTCGTAGCTCCAAAGCCCACGTCGTCCAGCACGATCCATACCACGTTGGGACGACCGGTAGCGGGCGTCTGCCGGTCTGTCCAATACTCTTGGGATTCGGCGTATGTTTTCCCGATAACTCCCTTAAATTCGGGATGCCGCGGGGGAGCAACCGACGTGTTGCATGACGATATGCCCGCCAGCGTTGCCAACCCTAACATGGGCAAGTTTCCTCTCGCCCCTTTCTTCAAATGATGTCTGTTCATGACTGTTATTATTAAAACGTATTAAATTTCTATTCTTTATTTTCAAACCTGTTGATAAATTCCCATATTTTGTAGCCGAGCGATGATGATGCGCCTGCATTTTCTTTTATGCCGGGGGCGTCGCCCATTCGTATCACAACCATATTCCGGCTCGGCGCCACATGAATGATCTGTCCGTTCGCTCCCAAGGCTGCTATCACATCGGCAGGCGCATTCGGAATAAGAGCGCCTTCAAATACTTTCTGACTTGACGGTTGCATATAACCCGATTTTCCGTTAAGCCACCATAAATAGCCATACGACTTGTTCAACGGCTGCGAAGTATTGACCATCCGATTAAAAAAAGCAGTATCCGTCAGAATTTGATTGCCGTTCCAATTTCCCTTATTCAGGACAAGCAAGCCGTATCGCGCCATAATTCTTGCCGTACTGTGGAATATCCTGTTATAACCGACAGGATAATACGCTCCGGTGATGCCGGTCTTATCTTTCAATTTCAGTTGCACAAAATCGGTTAATGTGCTGCCTGTCGCCTTTTGGAGGACATTGTCGAGCAGTGTATATGGCGCATTATGGTACGCCCAGCGAGTTCCGGCTTCTGCCGCGTACGTCAGGCAGCTGTCAACCGTGCAATAATTATTGGCGTCGTTCAGCCCCGAAGTCATGGTTAACTGGTTCCAAACGGTAATTTTGCTTTCCTGATCGGGTGTGGCGCCTGTCCAGCCTTCCCCCAGATATTTGGATGTGGGGTCGGTAATGGACAAATGTTTTTCCTGCTGGGCTATGCCTATCAAAAAAGCCGTAAGCGATTTCCCGGCTGACGCCCAGTACCACAGTTTGTCTTTGGCGTGGTTTCCAAAATATTTTTCAAGAACGATTTTTCCGTCTTTAAGCAAAAGGAACGCCTTTGTATTTCCCTGTTCCAGATAATTGTACAGGCTGTCGATCTGTGCCTGATTCCAATGCAACGATTGAGGCGACAGGGTTTGCCACTCATCGCCGTTTACCGGAGGAAAGTACAATTTTTGTGCAAATCCCGAAAAATGAATGCACAGCAATAACATTAACACTATTCGCTTTTTAATACTTTCCCCCTTTCGGGAAAGCAGTTTGAAGACCGTAAAAGTACTTTCCCCCTTTCGGGAAACAGGTTTGACGACCGTAAAAGTACTTTCCCCAATTCGGGAAAGCAGTTTGAAGACCTTAAAAGTACTTTCCCCCTTTCGGGAAACAGGTTTGAAGCCCTTAAAAGTACTTTCCCCCTTTCGGGAAAGCAGTTTGAAGCCCTTAAAAGTACTTTCCCCCTTTCGGGAAAGCAGTTTGAAGACCGTAAAAGTACTTTCCCCCTTTCGGGAAAGCAGTTTGAAGCCCGTAAAAGCGCTTTTCATATCGTCGGTGAATAGATTGTTGCTGTTTCTCATCTGATTTCTTCCAGGATAAATCGTTGAAAATCGGCGGTTATGTCTTCCAATATACGGGGCGAAGTTGTAGAGGCGCTGTCTATCGGCGTATGAAAGTACGGATGAATATACGAGACGCCCACTATTCGCCTGTATCCTTTTTGGGCGACGTAAAGCAGTTCCCCTCCGTTTCGTTCCCTAGTGTTAAACTTTTGCGCCTTTGTTCGTTCAAAAGCCTTTTTGAAGGAGTTCTCTACCGGGTCGCTGTAAAAGAAACTTCGCAGGGAATCGGCTTCATCCTGTTTTACCGGTCCATCTGGCGTTTGCCGGTAAGCAAGAGTTGCCAAACCTGCGCCCAGGTGAATCCACAAATGCGTATCTTCAATGGCAGGAGCAAATTCATCCAGGAACAAATGTGCGCCGACGCCGCCTGTTTCGTGTCCCGAATTACCGGTAAAAACAAACGTGTAATCTGTTGTTTTCAATGAAGCCGCCCAGCGAGCCAGTTCCAGCCACACGGCAATTCCGGGTCCGCGTTCGCCGCCGCAAATAAACCATCCGCTGACAGGGGTGGAGATCACTACATACTTTTTCCCTGTCCCGATGGTTCCATGTACATTTCGCCCTTTCACGTCCTTGTATGTTCCATCAATATATAAGCGAACAGGCTGCCGTTTCGCTTCAAAATCCGCTAATTTTGCCGAATGTTTGGATGCAACAAGCGCTACCGGAATTTTCCACGGATCGGGTTTTGCCGCAGCGTTGAAAGCCGCCACGTCGCCGGAAGGATTTTCCGTAATCACCGCAACGGCAACAGCGCCATTACCGGCTAATGCGTCAATCAGTCGAAAGGCTTGCAGTACTTCCCCTGCGGGAGCATGAATCAGTGCAATCTTCCCTTTCAAATCCGCTGGAACGGACGGAGGCTTAACATGAACCAACCGCCCTTCTACCGACTGGCTGATATTTTCGTTTACCCACCATTGCGGAAATACGCTCACACTGTCGGAGCCGCTGATGATTGCCGCTTTGTTAAAAAAATACTGGCGTAACGGAAATTCCGGATAATTTACCGTATAACCGTTTTTCTTCAACTCCTCGCCTAACCAGTTTGCTGTTTGCGTGTTCGCAGGTGTTCCGGTACGATGGTCGCCGAACGAGACATATTTTTCCACATTTGCGTACAGTTTTTGCCCGTCCGGCAAAGCATCTTTATTCGATTTACACCCCGAAAATGGAATGATTAACGGCAGTGCGGCAAAGAAATACGCTATTGCTATTGTTTTCATTATTCGTGTTGTTGAACTTCCATTAATATCCGTCGTTTTGCCACAGCCCGTCAGGATTTAAATCCCGTTGATCCTGCGGAACAGGATACAGGTAGTTTCGCTCGGATACCGTCGCCTTTTCCGGCACTACGCTCACCGCTTCCACCAATATGCCCCAGCGAACAAGGTCAAACCAGCGTTGCCCTTCCTGTACAAATTCTTTCAGCCGTTCATTCTGTATGGCTTCGCGGAACAGTGTCCGGTTAAGCCCCGACAATTCCGGGCTGGGTATCGGCAAAGAGGGATCAGCCAGCAGACCGTATGCCCGTCGCCGAACCTGATTGAGCGCATCGTATGCTTCCGCTCCGGGACCGGCGTCACCTGCCTGTTCGTTGAGGGCTTCCGCTTTCACCAGCAATACGTCGGCATAGCGGATAACAGGAAAATTGATGGCGTCAGCCGCACGCGACGTATAAGGAACAAGCAGGTTGGTAACGTACTTGATAAACAGGGCGCGGGGGAAGGTGATAACTCCCGTGGGCAGGGGAAACTGTTTGATGTAGGTGACGCTCCTGCGGAGGTCGGCAGGGTCATAGACATTATAAAACCTGTCGTCCGAAATAATATCGGCAGGCTCTACTGCTGTAGTAGGTCCGAAATAGGATACTACCTGCAAAAGGTTTCCTGTGGTTCCCGTTGCACCGGATTGCCCGTTCTCAAACTGAACGGAGAAAATATGCTCTTTGCCGTTTTTTTTCTCCGGTTTGTTAAATAAGTCGCCGAAATTTTCTTCCAGATCATAGCCATACGCCGCTTTGTTGGCAATGATTTCTTCTGCTTTGTCCGACGCCTTTTTCCACTCCTTCCTCACAAGATATACCTTCGCAAGCAGGGCTTTTGCCGCGCCTCCGGTAGCTCTGCCCACATCCGAACCGGTGTAATTGGGTGGCAGCGCTTCGGCATCCGTCAGATCGGCTATGATTTGCGCATAAACCTTCTCCGTTTCGGTACGTTCTGTTCGCAGGACGCTGTTGTCCAGCGATTCGGCTTCGTGCAGTACCAAAGGCACCGCTCCCCACAGCTGTACGGCATTGAAATACAACAGCGCCCTCAGGAATTTGGCTTCGTTAATCAGGCGGGGTTTTAACTCCGGAGAACCTGAGGTAATTCGCGGAATATTGTCTATGGCGATATTGGCGCGGTTGATGCCTCTGTAAAGTTGCTTCCATACAAGCGCTACCCGATCATTCTTAGCGTCGTAAGTCAATGCGCTAATCGCACGCACATTAAAGTTGGACGCCGAGGCGCCTGCGGCGGCATAATCGGAACCCATGTCGGTGAGAAAATACAGGTTACGCCCATACAACGACTGCTCTCCATCCGGCTCATAGGAAAGCGTCGAATAAATGGCGGTAACCGCCGCAACGGCGTCCTCATCGGCGGAAAAAAACTGTTTTTTGGTGATGGAGCCGCTTGGCTCAAGGTCAAGCTTGTTGCACGACGAAAATACGGCAAACAGCGTTAATACAAATACATATATATTCAACTTTTTCATTTTCTTATTCATTTTCATTATTAAAATCATTAAAACGTTAATTCCAATCCTACCAGCCATGTGCGGGACGACGGGTAAGCGCCAAAGTCGATGCCCTGATACAGATTATTCTGTTCATAAGTGTTTACTTCCGGATCGTAGCCGCTATAGGAGGTAATCGTGAACAAATTCTGTGCGGTAACGAACAACTTTGTCCTGTCGATTTTTACCTTCGACGTCCAGTTCCTGGGCAACGTGTAGCCGAAAGTCAAACTTTTCAACCGGAGATACGAAGCGTCTTCTATCAGCCGGTCGGTAACAATAGCTACCGGCGAACTGGTGGCACGCGGGATCTCGTTGGACGGACTGGCGGGCGTCCATCTGTCGGCAATGGTAGCCAGAGAGTTGGTGTTGAGCGTGGTGATTTCGAGATGTTGTTTCAGCGCGTTAAACAGTTTGTTCCCGTAGCTGCCCTGCAACACGGCAACCAGATCGATCCCCTTATAGGAAAATACGTTGGTAAAGCCATATATCAATTTGGGTTGTGCATTGCCCAGCGTTACCCGGTCGCTCTCGGTAACCTGATTGTTTGCGTCGCTGTCGCTGTTCACGTACTTCCGGTCGCCATGCTGTACCACGCCGTTCGTCCAGCTTGGTTTGGGGACGTCCGCCAGATTTTCGCCCGATTGTACAATGCCATCCGTTCTGTACCCCCAGAACGTTCCCAATGGATAACCTTCCTTCACAATCAAGGGGTCAAATCTGCCTATATTACTGTCCGGCACGCGGGGAAAAAACTGATCAACCTCATCGCCCAAGTCCAACACTTTGTTTTCGTTATGGGCTATCACAAAGGAGGTATGCCAACCGAACCGGTTATTGTTTCCCTTGAAAATATCGGCATTGACGGTGAACTCAATTCCCCGGTTGGCAACGCTTCCGATATTTTTCAGTCCGTCAGCGTATCCGCTTGAGGTGGGGACAGGCACATCCACCAACAGGTCGGCGGTCTTTTTGTAATACACATCTACAATCACATTGATGCGGTCTTTCAGCAATCCGAGGTCAATACCGGCATTGTACTGCGTGGTGGTTTCCCATTTCAGGTTTTCATTGCTGATATTGTCGGGAGCAAAACCGTTGACAATGCTTCCGCCAAAGGCGTACAGCACCGGATTATATACGGAAAGATACCGGTAATCTCCTATTTCCTGATTCCCCGTATTGCCTGCACTTAACCGCAACTTCAAATTGCTGACGGTCTTTGCGTTTCTCAGAAAATCCTCTTCACTGATGTTCCACGACAAGCCTATCGAAGGAAAGTATCCCCATTTGTTGTTTTTTGCAAATCTTGACGAACCGTCGGCGCGGAAAGAGACGGTAGCATTGTAACGCTTCCGCAAGGTATAGTTTACCCTGCCTAACCACGAGTTGAGTACGGAAGTGACGGTACCGCTTCCGGGCAGCGAGGCGGAACCGCTTTGCAGGCTGTGATAACCGGTAATATCATTCAAAAAGTTGGTTGCCCCAGCCAATACGCTTTCCATATCGCTTTTTTGCGTGGTATATCCGGTCAACACGTCAATGGCATGGTTTCCGAACGTCTTGTTGTAATTCAGCGTAAATTCGCTCTGCCATGCCGTAACGCTCCGGCTACCCACCGAACTGCGTCCGTTTGTGAGTAATCCTATTGATGTAAACGATGGAGCGTAATAGTTTTGCTTTGCGCCGATCAAATCCGCACCGGCATTAATTTTAGCCGTTATCGAAGGGATGATTTTGTACTCTGCAAAGAAATTTCCCAACGTACGTTTTACACTGGTTTCGTTGGTTGTTCCCGTCAAATCGGCAAGCGGATTGGTATTAAGCGTTGTGGCGTAGGGCGTGTCAAAGTTGAAACTGCCATCGTTGTTATAAACAGGTGAAAGTGGAGACGCTAGAAGAACATTGACAAAATCATCGGGAAATTGTGCCAGTGTAGCAACGTTGCTGACCCCTGCCTGCTTGGAGACGCTTGCCACCACATTCAACCCGATTTTGAAACGTTCGTTGAAATTGCGCGCTATGTTGGAACGGAGTACATAACGTTGAAAGCCTGTGTTGCGCACAATACCTTCCTGATCAAAATAATTTCCGGAGATAAGATATTGTGTTTTGTCATCGCCTCCCGATATGGACAGGTGGTGATTTTGGAGCAATGCTTGCCTGAACGTCTCCGATTGCCAGTCGAATCCCTCGTCGAAAGATGCAAGTTGTTCCTCCGTAAAAGGCGGTGTTGTAGCATTTGGGATAGTGGCGATGATGTCGTTACGCAGCAAAGCCCATTCCTTTCCGTTGAGCAAATCCAACTTTTTAGCCACTTGCTGCCAACCTGCCGTACCGGAATATTGCACATGATTCGCGCTTTGTTTCCCTTTTTTAGTGGTAATCAGAATAACGCCGTTGGCGCCTCGCGAACCATAAATAGCCGTTGCCGAAGCATCCTTGAGTATATCAATTGATTCTATATCGGCAGGATTGATGGTAGCCAGCGCATTAAGTCCCGCTCCGGCTAAGGGGTTTCCTGCTTGCGTACTGCTGTTGTCGTTGTACATGATAAAACCGTCAATGACGTACAGCGGTTCGTTGCCTCCGGTGATGGAATTGCCTCCCCTGATACGTATGGAGGTAGAAGCTCCCGGCTGTCCGGAACTTTGGGTAATGTTTACGCCTGATACGGCGCCTCCCAGCAGATTGTCAAATGACGATACGGAGTTTGCCTGTGATAAGTTCGCCACTGCTACCGACGCCACCGAACCGCTGATTTCGGCTCTTTTCTGCGTACCATAGCCAATGACCACCACTTCTTCAATGATATTGGCGTCCTCCGGCAACACAATGTCAATCACCGTCTGGTCGCCCACTATCACCTCCTGCGCAATATAGCCGATAAAGGAAAACACCAGTACGGCGTTTCCATCCGGCACGGAGATAGAGTATTTTCCGTTTGCATCGCTGATCACTCCGGTGGCAGTGCCTTCCAGCACCACGTTTACCCCCGGCAGCGGCGAACCGTTTTCGTCGGTTACCGTACCGGTAATGGCAACTCCCTGCCGCAAAACATGCGACACATCATTTTCCGGTTGCAAACCGCTCCCTGAGACAAAACCATAGGGAAACAA
>JAISRX010000270.1 GCA_031273395.1 Bacteroidales bacterium
CCGGCAGCAATTCGGCGAACAATATGTGAGAAAAAGGCTTCATTTTCTATTAATATAACGTTCTTTTGCTTTTTTTACTTCTTACCTCGAAGTAAAAATCGTCAAACGACGGGGCAAACATAATATATTTTTTTCAAAGTTGTTCTCCTGGGTGCAAAAAAAAATTAAAGTTTTTTTTCTTCGGCTTGTAAGAGAGGAAGTTAAGAAGTGATTTTTTTGGGGGGGGTGGGGCGTCCCTGCGGGTGTTGCCGCATATGGTTTCCCGCAGGTGTTTCCCCGCAGGTGTTTTCCCGCATTTCATACGGGGTTATCAAAAGGCAACGCCTACGGCGTTTCGCGTCTGTGCGAAGTCCCGCATGGGACGGAATATGCATCACCGCGGGTGTAGCAAAGCGCAACCCGTGGACGTCGATACCGTAGGGGCAAGGCGCGCCTTGCCCTTACAATGCGCCGTCGTTGCCCCTACAATGCGCCGTCGTTGCCGCAATGGTACGTGTGATGGTATGTGCGGCTGTGGAGACGCGGCATGCCGCGTCTCTACGGCAGCAAAGGCATACAAGGCAACCTTATTCCATACGGCAAGCATTTTCAATTATTCAGATTTTTGCCGGCTGGTAGGCGTTGCCGTCGTTTTGACCGTCCTTGTCGGTTTCCAGCACGACGACAAACGGAGCGCCCGGTGAAAAACCTTCCGGCAGGGCAATATGATACAGCCGGTGGTTGTTTTTGTTTCTGCCGGCAGAGATGATTTCAAGCGTCCTTTTGTCCGAAAGCAACCATGCTTTTGACGGAATATTCCCGTCTTTGGGCGTTTCAAGCGTCAACAGCCCGTTTACGGGGAGATGGAACACCGTCATGTAAATTTTGTCCTGTTTTCGGGTAAAATATCCCCAGTCCTGTTTTTTCAGATCGACGTGCGAACAACCGTAAATCGCTTCGCCGTTGATCTTCATCCATTCGCCTATTTCCTTCGCCAGTTTTGTTTCCTCCTGACGGATGTTGCCTTTGCCGTCGGGACCGAAATTCAGGACGAAGTTTCCGTTCATGGATACGCATTTCACCAGCATGTTGATCAGGTCGTGTGATGTTTTGACGTATCCCCGCCAGTCGGAATGGTATCCCCACTGGTTTTCGGGTACCGTCATCACGCAGTCCCAGTCGTTGTGCCTTACCTCGTCGAAGGATTCGGGCAGGTTGCGTTCCCATCCCTGTTCGTAGTCGCCCATCAGGTCGCCGTTGGAGTCATAATGTCGTTTTCCGTATTCGTCGGCGCGGAAGCGGCTGCCGATGATCAACCCCGGATGTAAAGCCCTCAACTCGCTTTCCAGTGCGTCGGCAAAAGCAGCCTGTTCCACCCATGCCTTGTCCCACGTGCCGTCGAACCAGAGCCCCTTGACTTTCGGGAATGCGGTGAGCAACTCTATCAGCTGGTTGCGGGTAAACTGCTTGAATGTTTCATAAACCTCCCTGTCCTCCTCCCGCAGGATGGCGCGGTAGCCGGGGTGATTCCAGTCGATGACGGAAAAATAAAGGTACACGTCAATCCCTTCCTTCGTGTAGGCGTCCACCAGTTCCTTCACAATATCCCTTTTGAAAGGCGTGCGGGCAACGGTGTAATTCGTGTATTTGCTGTGCCACAGGCAAAATCCGTCGTGGTGCTTTGTGGTGATGATCATGTATTTTGCGCCCATCTCCGCTGCCTGCTTTGCCCATTGCGCGGCATTGAAACCGGTGGGATTGAACTGCCGGTACAAATTGTCGTAGTCCTCATGGGGCATCTCGTTCCACGAGCGTATCCATTCGGCGGCGCCGGCATAATACTTTCCGTTCCAGTGCCCGCCTGCCACCGCATACACGCCCCAGTGGAGGAACTGTCCCAAACCGTATTCCCGCCACCGCTGCATGTCGGCGTCCATGCGCTTGCCTATCCGGTGAGCGCCGTGCTGCAAGGTGACGGACGGACGTTTGGTTTGCGCTTCTCCTGCGCTTATCGTCAGGATAAACGCCAGTACCGTCAGGAAAAGATTTCTTGTTCTCATGTTTTTTGTTTTATTTATTAACAACCGTTCCGGTAATATGTTTTTGTTTTGCCCCGCGTACCCGTCATGCCGGTCTGTCCGAAATACGGTCTGCCGGTTTCGTTTTTCTGCCGCTTGACGGACGCTTCCGGGGTTTTTATCCTTCACGCTGATATTGATCCCCGGATGGATCGCCTTCAATGCGTCCGGAACTTCCTGTTCGCGAGCCGGAGAAATCAGCCGGTACGAACGTCCTTCTCCCTTTTTAAACCGGGTGATTGAAATACCGACGCGAACATGATCCGTCGATTTTCCGCAAAGATAAATGTTGTTTCGATAAAATGAAATTTTGGTTCATTCTTTTTTGAGGCGCTATTGATTTCATCGGTGTTGTTTCATGTCCCGCTGGGGAGGGAGTCGTGCATCACCGCGGGTGGCGCGTAGCGAACGGCGAAGCTCTCAACAAAGTTAAACCCGTGGACACGGATCCCGCACCCTGTACTGCAAGTCCCGCACGGGACGACATTTTATTAACCGCAGGTGGAGCGTACAGCCGACGGAATGAAAAAGATTTACCCCCGTTGCATCCGTGACAGTCATTTTTTACTAATTTTGTATCCGCGAATGTGTGGATCCATGAATGACATCCTATCGGTACTGAAACAATATTGGGGGTACGAATCCTTCCGTCCCTTGCAGGAGGACATTATCCGTTCGGTGATGGCGGGGCGCGACACGCTTGCCCTGATGCCCACCGGCGGAGGCAAGTCCATTACCTTCCAGGTGCCTGCGATGGCTATGGAGGGCTTGTGCGTGGTGATTACCCCGCTGATTGCCCTGATGAAAGACCAGACGGAAAACCTGAAAAAGCGCCGGATCAAAGCCGTGTCGATCTATTCCGGCTTGACCGCCCGCGAAATAGACACGGAACTGAACAACTGCATCTACGGCGGGTACAAGTTCCTGTACGTTTCGCCCGAACGACTGAGTTCGGAGATGTTCCTCACGCGGATTTTGCAGGTAAAAGTAAACCTGCTGGCGGTGGACGAAGCGCATTGCATCTCGCAGTGGGGACACGACTTTCGTCCGGCGTACCGCGAAATTGCCGCTTTGCGCGAACTGCTGCCCGGCGTTCCCGTCCTTGCCCTCACCGCTACGGCAACCCCTGCCGTGGTGGAGGACATACAGTGCCAGCTGCGCTTCGGCAAACCGAACGTGCTGAAGACAAGTTTCGAGCGGAAAAACCTCGTGTATCTTGTCCGTCATGTGGAGGACAAGCCGCGCTACCTGCTGCAAACCATCAGTCGCTTTCGCGGAAGCGGGATTATCTACGTCCGCAACAGGAAAAAAACGCGCGAAACGGCGCAGTTCCTGCAACGCAACGGCATCGACGCCGATTACTATCACGCCGGTTTGAGCAACGAGGCGCGTTCGGAAAAACAAGACCGCTGGAAGGAAGGGTTGTGCCGCGTGATAGTATCCACCAACGCCTTCGGAATGGGGATCGACAAGCCGGACGTCCGTTTCGTCATTCATCTCGACCTGCCCGACACGCTTGAAGCCTATTTTCAGGAAGCGGGACGCGCCGGACGCGATCTGGAAAGGGCATACGCCGTGCTGCTCTACGAAAAAGCGGACGCCAACAAGCTGCAACAACGCCTGCGGGTGAGCTTCCCCGAGCCGGAACTCATCAGAAGGATATACCAGGCACTGGGCAACTACCTGCAAGTGCCGCTGGGAGGAGGACGCGACATCCCGCTTGATTTTTCGCCCGAACGGTTTGCCGAAACTTACCGGTTGGAACTGCTCAGCGTGCACCACGCCCTGAAACTCATCGAACGCGAAGGATACATCCGCTACGACGAAGACCCCAAATCGTCCGCCAAGGTACATTTTACCGTATCACGCGACGATTTGTACAAGTTTCAGGTATCCAGCGAACTTTTCGACGATTTCATCAAACTCCTCCTGCGGTCTTATACCGGATTTTTTTCCGAATACGTGAGTATCGACGAGGCGATGCTTGCCAGAAACGCCAAGGTAAGCACGGACGTTATTTACGAATACCTGAAAAAACTCGACAGGATGAAGATCATCGACTACGTCCCCCGCCGGAAACATTCGGTGATTACCTACACGCGCGAGCGCATCGACGAAAAGTACCTCACCGTTTCCACCGCCAACTACAAGGTGCGCAAAGACGTGATGCAGGCAAACATGGACGCGGTGATGCGCTACACAGCCCTCAACCGGCAATGCCGCAGCGTGATGTTGCTGGAATATTTCGGCGAACATAACGCCCTCCCCTGCGGACAGTGCGATTACTGCATCGCGAACAGGGAACGGGAGATCGTCGAAAGCCTCCGACAAAAAATAATCGACGCCGACGAAAACGGGCAGGCAGATGCGGAGACTATTGCCCGCGAACTGGGCGTCCGCGTCGAAAAAGTCATCGAAACACTCCGCCATATCAAGGACGGCAAAAACCAATCCGACAAATAATCCCTGCAAATAAAAGATTGCGTGGCGAGCGTAAAAACTCCCGCAGGGATGATACCTGGATATGCCAAAGCAAAAAAGATAGTCCTGCCTGAGACGGCGCTTTATTAACCACAGGTGTAGCGAAGCGCCACCTGCGGAACGGCGATACCGCTTCTCCCCCGCCCTCCATAACAGGACATGCAACAACGTTTGACGAAATCAATAGCGCCTCAAAAAAAAGGATTCACCCTTTAACCTTGCTAATCAAGGTTCGGACGATTTTCACGACGAAAAAACCCCAACCAAATCCGGTTCATGCTTTTGTCATATCGCAAAAACCCCAACCAAATCCGGTTCATGCTTTTGCACGAGGAAAAAAACCCAACCAAATCCGGTTCATGTCTTTGTCATATCGCAAAAGCCCCAACCAAATCCGGTTCACGTCTTTGTCATATTGCAAAAACCTCAATCAAATCCGGTTCACGTTTTTTCACGACGAAAAAAGCCGAAAAAATTTCGATTTATATTCTTTCATACCGAAAAAGAGCCGTATTTTTTTTATCCGGCATGTTTCACGGCGATATAAACCGGTGCGTTTTTATGACGGACAACATTTTCCCGACTTTGACCATGCCGATAATTATGCTATCCTTTATTTTTTAACAATGCCTTATTGAAATACCGTCACAGGCTATTATCTTTCTTCCCGGAACAAATCAGACAATGTTCCCGCATACCTATTTATAGGTATTTTTTCGGGAAAAAATACCTATAAATAGGTATTGACAGCCATAAACATTAGCCATACTTTTGTATTTTTTTAATCATTATTTAATCAATAATAAAAACATGAATAAGATTGGTATTTTTTATGGTTCATCGGGGGGCAACACCAGCGACATAGCGCGCCGCATTGCTTCCAAACTGGGCGTGGACGGCGCCGACGTGCGCAATGTGGCTTCGGCGACGGGCAATGATCTGGCGCCTTACGACGTGCTGCTGCTGGGCAGTTCCACTTGGGGACTGGGCGATTTGCAGGACGACTGGGAAGGTTTTATCAAAACGGTGGCTTCGGCGGATCTGTCGGGGAAAACGGTGGCGCTGTTCGGCAGCGGCGATTCGTCTTCCTATCCCGATACGTTTTGCAGCGCGCTGGGAACCATCTACAGGGCGGTGAAGGACAAGGCGACGGTTATCGGCTTTGTCGACACGGCGGGGTATTCGTTCGACGACTCCGAAGCTGTCATCGACGGACGGTTTGTCGGCTTGCCCATCGACGAGGACAACGAGAGCCACCTGACGGAAGACCGCATCAGCCGATGGACGGCGCAACTCGAAAAAGAACTGGCGTCATGAGGATTTTCAAATGCAATGCCTGCAACAAGATACATCTCGAAGCCGGCAACATACTGATGCACTTCCCTTCAACGGAGCGTCTGAGGCGATTCCTGAACTATCTCGAATCCATCGACGCTCCTCATTATGCGGCAATCAACCGCAACAAGGGTTTGGCAAAGGATGTGTACCTGCCGGTGGACACGCCTGCATGAATATGGCATTTTCGACGGCGGAACTGGACGAATTGAAACAAATCATACGCGACTGGCTTGCCGAACCGGTCATCGACATGTTTGTCCGTTGCGAAAAACTTCAATTGCCATGCCCGAACTGAACATCAGCAATAAAACACGGCAAAAAGGGAACCCGTATGCGGAGAAGATATGGCTGCGTACAGCATAATTCGCGCTGCACGCACCGTATTTTTCTTTGTTTTGACCTTCCTGTCCCTTGCCGGCAATCGGGCGGTTCATTGAAGGAAAGGTAACGGGCTGCGCCGCTGAAGCATTTAATCCGGAAATACCGTCAGTGTTGCAGTTTGTGTGCCGTTTGCATTCATCCACGCATCTATGTTTTTCCACAGACTGCCGCCGCCGCCCGAAAGATGATTTAGCCTGTCCGTACCGACTGTTTTGCCGTCTGCACCGGCAGATATTCCGCACAGCATATTTTGCGAATAGGTTACAGGAAATTCCAATGGCGGATTTGATACGGCTCGCGGATGAAGTGCCAGCCGTTGTGTGATGCTTGCGGTAAACGGCGCTGTTACCTCAAACTGTTTTTTCCACGGCAACGTTATGTTTTCTTCCGTTATCATTTCGCCTTCGGCATTTTTATAGGTAACCGTTACCCGAAAAACCTTCCCGAAATCATTGTCCCGCGTGCCCGGAAGCGTGTAATAAAATACATCCGGGTTTATCGCCTGATAGGTTACCGTTCCCTTCAATATTTTGTCGACTTTTTGTTGAGGTTCCGGTTGGGATTCAGGCTCCGGTTTCGGTTTCGGTTTGGGTTCCTGCTCCGGTTGGGATTCGGATTTCGATTGAGATGCTACAAATTCGCCGTTCACATAATTACCCGTCGCTGTCCGTCCGTCGGCATAATAGACCGTACCTTTACCCCGCAGTTTTCCGTTCGTATCGTCCCAGGTACCTTCGTAACGGTCGCCGTTAGCCCATTTCATCGTTCCCTGTCCCTTGCGAACGTTATTCCGAAAATCTCCGCTATCGGTACGTCTTTCTTTTGCGTTATAGTAAATGCCTTTCCCGTTCCATCCCTCGTCGTTCCATCCGCCTTCGTACCAGTCGCCGTTATCCCATTCCATGCGACCTTTGCCGGTACGAGTGTCATTTGCATATTCTCCCGTGTCTTTGCGTTTGGATGCAGCGTAATAGCAGGTACATGTCCCGTGACGTTTACCGTTTTGGAATTGTCCTTCAATCCAGTCGCCGTTGGGGAAAAAGTATTTTCCGGCGCCGTGCGGTTGTCCGCCGGATGTTTCTCCGGTATAGTATTCACCGTTGGGATAGTTCGTTTTGTTTTCTGCGGTTACGACATCTTTACTGTTTTCATCACTAAAATGACGATGTGCATAGAATCCGCCGACGCCAGTGGCAGTGATGCTTGCACTGACGAGCAGTAGCCTTTTTCCTGTTCGCGAGCTGCGACGGTACAGATTGCAGATTAATTTAACGATAAATTCGAGTATTATTTCCATTACAGTGCCCATAATACAATTATTTAATTGTTAAGTACTATTTAATTTATAAGTCAATTTTACTGCTTCGCTCGTTCTGTTCTGCAAATTGTCGTTTCGGAGCAATTGCATGTCCCTGTTCGGGTGCTTTCCGGAACCATTCCACTGCTTTGCCCTCATCTTTGGCGACGCTTTCGCCATCATAATACATCCATCCCAACTTACGCAGGGTTTCTACATCCCCCTGCTCTGTATCCTGCAAGCAGAGAGAAAATTTTTCCTGTTCCGTCATATCGTTCTATATCGTCGTTTCGGAGCAATCATTCGTACCAGCCCGGATTTTGCATCATATTCGGATTGGCGGCCATGACGGACACCGGTATCGGCAGACTTGCGTAATGTCCCCATTGGGCGGTTTCGCCCCAGCGCATGGTGTTCAGGAATTTTATCCCCGTGTCCCAATTCGCAAAAGCGGTTCGAATGGCTGTCCGTACTTCTTCCGTTGTTGCGCCCTGCGAAACCGGCGGGTTTAATTCCTGAATCTGATACAAAGTATTTATCAGCTCCCTTGCCTCTCCCGTATCTCCTGCATTCAGGGACAGTTCGGCAGACAACAGATAGATTTGAGCGGTCATGATGTTATACGGACGGTCAATGCCATCAAAGATACCGTCCTGGTTGCTGTCGTAAAAACCGACATTTCCACTCTGCATATCATTTCTCAGCCCATTCAGCCTGTCCCTCGCTCTCGACACGTCGTTTGCCTGCAATGCCTGCAATGCGTTTACGAAATGGGCGTCAAAGGATCTTGTTATCGTCAAATATTTCGGTGGCGCTCCTACAGATTGCGGCAGCAGTAGAGTGGCTTCGTCAAGATGTGCACGTACAAAATCATTCACCTCGCTTACCGAGTTGCGCGGAATCTCATTTAACGACGTTTCGGTATTCGTTAACAGGGGAACGCCTGTGTACAGGGTATTCAGATAGAAATAAAGCTGCGACCTGCGCGCCAAAGCTGTTCCCTCGACAAGACTTTTTTCTTCATCCGACGGGAATTGATGCCTGTCCAAATTTTCCAGCAGACTGTTGTATCTGCCGATTGCATCATACGATTTTTGCCAGTAATCGAGTAAAAAACCGCTCGAAGCCGTAATGCCCTGCCTTGCCGTCTGGGTCGAATACTGACTGTCGATTTGCATGTATGCACCGTGCGCCGAAATGTAGGCTTGCTCGCCGAGCGCGATCAGTTCCGTCACGGACAGCAATTCGCTGCCGTCCGCTTTAGTCTTCTTTTGGGTAACGGCAATCTTTACTTCCGTGCCTTCGCAGGCGATGGTGATCACTGCCGTGCGGTCTGCGCCCGTTGTGTTTACCGTGAGGATGACGGTAACCGTATAGCTTCCCGCCCTGTCGCCGCTGTTCGGACTGATGGAAATCCAATCGACCGTCGCCGCTTTGGTGGTCGCCGTTTCGGCGATGGAGGAACTCCACGCGCCGGCGGTAACGAAACTCACGCTGCCTGCCCCCTGCGTATCGTCGGCAAAGACGGTTTGGGTCAGGGATGCGTTATCCTGTACGACAATCGGCGCGACGGTTTCGTCTTTTTCGCCGCAACTGCTAAAAAATGTTGCCGATAATAACAGGCAACCTGCGATAATTAAATTTACGCTTTTCATTGTTGATAAAAAATTAATGTAAAATACTTTTTTTCGTTCATCAATACAGGTATTTCCGGCGTTTTTACCCCTGTAACAGGTTTCGCCCGCAACGCCTCTTCAGCCTTCCTCCGCTTCCTCGGAAGAACTGTCGGGAGAACAGGAACCGGCGCGATGATCAGCGCTCATACCGCCGGATATACGGTAATCGGGAAAATAATGACATATCAAAAAATTAAATGCCATTTTCATTGTACTGCGTTTTTAAAAATATGAGATCTGCCACTTATAACAGTTACTCTTTTCCTGACGTTTCATCACGCTGACCACTGCCGATAACTCCATCTCCTCTACCCCGTTATCCACGGGTGACGTGTTTTTAAACACAGGGCAAAGATGCGATAAAAAGTTGAAATCACAAAATAAAGCATATCGAATATGCTGCCGAAAATTACATCAATTTCGGAAATAAGATACTAATCATATCGTTCCTTGACAAAACTGCCGTCGTCTTTGAATGTGGCTTCCATCTCCGTTTCGCCTTTTTCCACGGTTATTTCGTAAAAAACGGATTTTCTCCTGAGGATTTTTTTGGCGTCGCGGTCGAGTTTGAAGCCGGGATATTTTGTCTTTGCCGCGTTCCTGATCACTGCGGGAACTTCCGACAGCCGGACGTCAAAGGCATACATCAACAGATTCCCGACGTTATCGTACCATACTTTGTAATCCTGCCGGTTGATTTCAAATTCCACCTCATAGATTCCGTCTGCCGTTTCCCATTCAACATCATGCGCTGCCGGAAAGTCTTTTTTCAACTGTTTCGACAGCCTTTCATCGGGGAAGACCTCATGGGCGTTTGCCTTGTGGTAGCGTTGGATTTGCTCTTCGATTTGCTCGTCCGTGTATATGGTCGAAAGAGCCGGATTCTGGGCTGCTGCCGTCAGGCTCATCGCAAACAGCGCGCCTGCGATACTCCATGTTCCAAACATAATTTTCATCATACAAAATTTTAGATATTTATGTTGCAAAGATAATGATGTATGCGGAAAATAAAAATTCCGAATACAAAATTTTAGATATTCATGTTGCAAAGATCATGTACGTATGCGAAAAATAAAATTCCGAACGTTCCGGATCCGAAATATGGCGGGGAGGCGGTTGTATTTCACCTGTCCCTGCACAGGTCCAGCAGTCCGTTGATGATGGTGAGCGGGTGAGGCGGGTTTCCGGGAATATACAGGTCGATGTGGTATTTGCGGATGAAACTGCGGTCTATCGCTTCGCTTCCGGCAAAGACGCCGCCGCTGAGCGCATCCACCCCTGCCAGCACAATCATTTTCGGTTCCGGCACGGCGTCGTAGCATACCTGCACGGCGGCTGCCATGTTGCGGGTGACGGGGCCCGTAATTAAAATGCCGTCTGCGTGACGCGGGGAGGCGACGAACTCTATTCCGAACCGTCCCATGTCGAAGTTTACATTTGAGCAGGCATTCAGTTCCAATTCCGTACTGTTGTCGCCGCCTGCGGAAACCTGCCGCAGTTTCAGCGATTTCCCAAACAGACGCTTGATTTCGGGACGCACGCTGCTCCGGTCAACCGTGAGGGGCAGATCGTTTCCTTCGACCACCGTCAGTTGGGACACGATGTTGGTTGCCAGCCGGTAATCGTTGGTAAACCTGACCTTTTCGGGAAAAGAACGGGCGCACAACCCGCAGAAATTGCATTTGGCAAGGTCAATACGCACGGGCGCCGTTGCTATTGCATCTGCCGGACAACATTCCGCCAGCCTCTCCCCGTCCGTCTGCCTGCCGGTAATTACCGGACGCCCCCTGAAGTGCTGGTGCAGGTGTACGTCCGTTATGTCCGGAATGTATTGCCTGCCATGCCTCCGGAATATCTTTAACTGTTCCAGCATTTCCCTTACTGTTTGCCTTGTCGCAGGATAGCCTTGTTGATCTTTTTTACCAGGGAGGGACCTTCGTAAACAAGCCCCGAATACACCTCTACCAGCGTGGCGCCGGCATTGATGTGATGAATGGCGTCTTCTGCCGACATGATGCCGCCTACCCCGATGATGGGCAGTTTTCCTTTGGTGCGTTGCCTGATGTAATTGATGGTTTCCAGCGCTTTCCATATCAGCGGCTTGCCGCTCATCCCGCCCTCTCCGACGCTTTCTATCCGTTCCTGCTCAACGGCAAGTCCTGCCCGCCGGGTGGTGGTATTTACGGCGACGATCCCGTCCACCTTTATTTTATCCGTTATTTCGAGTACGGCTTCGAGATGCAGGAAACTCAAATCGGGCGATATTTTCAGCAGCACGGGTTTGCGCTGTTCCTGTCTGTTGCGTTCTTTCATCAGCGCCGACAATATCTCCCGCAGCGAGTCCGCAGTTTGAAGGGCGCTCCAGCCGCTCACATTCGGGCAACTGACATTGACGGTGAAATAATCCACATACGGGTACAGTTGCCTGAAACAGGTCAGGTAATCCGCCGGCGCGTCGGCATTTGCCGTTTGGGTGTTCTTGCCGATGTTTCCTCCGATGAGTATTTTGGGACGTCTTGATTTCAACCGGTTTACCACAGCTTCCACTCCGTCGTTGTTGAGTCCCATGCGGTTAATCAGCGCCTTGTCCCTGACGAGCCTGAACAGGCGGGGTTGCGGATTGCCCGGCTGGGCTTCGGGAGTTACCGTTCCGATTTCGATAAATGAAAATCCCAGCATGGAAAAGGCTTTGTAGTATTTTGCGTTTTTGTCGAAACCTGCCGCCAGCCCCACAGGGTTGGCGAACTTGAGACCGCAAAATTCGCGTTCCAGAGAAGGATGCCTGATGCAAAAGAAACTCCGGACAAGCGCCCGCAACGGCGGGATGCAATACACAGCCCGCATTATTCCCAACACGAAGCCATGCGCTTTTTCCGCTGAGAACATAAAAAATATACGTCGAAAAATACGATACATTATATGATTGTTTTAATGATTAGTGATTCAGCATTTGCTTTACTTTTTCCGAGATGATTTTACCGTCGACTTTTCCCGCAAGTTCCCTGATGGCGACGCCCGTTACCTTGCCGGCGTGTGCCTCAGTGGTGGCGCCGGTTTGTTCAATGATGCCTTTCAGCACGCTTTCCAACTCCGCTTCGCTGATCGGCGCGGGCAGGTACTGTTCGATGACCGATGCCTCGAACAATTCTTTCTCCGCCAAATCGGGACGAGCCTGTTGCTGATATATTTCCGCCGATTCCTTTCGTTGTTTGACCAACTTCCGGATGATTTTCAATTCGGCGTCGGGCGTCAGTTCGCCATGTGCGCCGACCTCGGTACGTCCAAGTAAAAATGCCGCCTTTATCGCCCGGAGGGCTTCCAACTTGTCTTTCTCCCTTGCGAGCATTGCTTTTTTGATTTCCTCGCTTACAGTATCGAATAAACTCATATCGGATATGTTTAGATAAAAAATATGCTGATAATTTAATACTAATTTCATGCCAAAATATCACGCTCATCGGAAAAAAATAAAATTGACCCTCTTTTTATGCACAGGATTTTGATTTCAAACGGGATTTAGGAATGAAAAATTAATAACTTATCACTGTATCGTTTGCAGGTTAATTGTCCTGAAAGGACAGATTTTCATAACCGCAGGTCTCCGACCTGCGGGCAACGAAAACCGCTAACACCGCCTGAAAGGCGGGACTTTGAAATAAAATTAAGTCCTGCCTTTTTCTCCCTTTGGTCGAAGAGCGTCAGTTCAGGCAGAAATAAGTATTTGTTGTGCCCGCAGGTCAACGACCTGCGGTTATGAAAATCAAGCCCTTCGGGCTAAACCGGCATACTTTATTCATTCCACGTTCCTTAACAGCCAAAAGTAATGATCATTTATACTGCACTCGGTTA
>JAISRX010000276.1 GCA_031273395.1 Bacteroidales bacterium
TCATAGACCGACTTTTGTCCGGTTTGCCACTGGCTGAAGAGGTCTCGCTCTATCGTATCGGACACTTCTTTGGCGATGTCTTTACGGGCTTGTTCCTTGATCCTGTAAAATTCGGGAACGCCTACTCTCCTGAAGTTGTTTTCATAACGTCTGTCGCAGAATCTTGCCAGTTCGTTAATCGCCCGTGATTCATTCCTTGTCCATGCTGTATTTGCCAGATCAGGAACAATCGCATTCCAGTCATCCTGGAAAGGTCTCCAATTCTGCTCTTTTTCACTGGGGAGGATCGGAAGCGACAGCATCAAATGTGCGTCCGACAGCATCCAGCTGTTCTGCGTGGCTTTGTCGTTTACAAAAGTAATATATTCCTCGTTCTTCGGCTGGTCGCGATATCCCAGATCATCCGACCAGTTGTTGTACTTGAATTGCAACAAAGCCTGACGGGCAAAACTGTAAGTGAAATATTCCACAATTTCTTCTTCCGGACTGACAATGCGTTTGATTCCGAAGGCGTTAAAACGACGAGTGCGAACAGGTTTTTCCTGAGTGGCTATATCGACGGTTTTTGCCCGTTCATTTTTTTCTTTTTCGCCATCTACAATATTTTCCAGCGAAAAAGCCTCTTCAAAAGCCCGTGTCGTATCGTCCACCTGTAAAAACAAATAGTGAAATATCAAATCGGAAACAATTTCGGGCAAAGCGTGTTCGGTATCTATCATAATTCCATTTTCATTGGCGTTGGTAAACAGGAAACAACTGTTGAAAACCCTGTCAACACCGTCCAATGGCACATATTCATCTTCTCCGCTTACATCATGTGGAATAAAACGTTTTACCTGCAACGCATTCAGTTCCTGTAAAGCGGCAAACCCGTTGGCATGATAAAATCCCCTGTCCCAATTGGGCTTCGGCGTTTGTTCCGGCACTAAGCAATATACCAGTATTTTATACTTCAAATTTGCATTGATATTCGGCTTAAAATGTTTGCGGGTCTGTGCTATTACATCCACAACCGAACCGCTGCCCGTTCCACCGGCTAATCCGGCAATAATATGAAAGGTTACATCCGTCCTGTCACTTTTGCGCCTGACTTCTCTTACCTGGTTTTCCAGAATACCTTTATAGTCATCCACGGAACAGGCAAAAAGAAACCGCCCCAGACGGCGACGTTGTGCGGCAGCGCCGTCATCTCCTATGGCGCCAACTATATTAGTCCATATTTTCCAGTCGCCTATCCAACTTTTGATGCCCTTACGATTGCGTTCCGTGTCCAAATTGGCTCCACGGAGATAAAGGAAACTGTCTCTTCCCAATTGTGAATTTTCGCCCAGCACTTTCCAGGTCGGATCATTGGGTTTCATCAGTTCCATACTGGAATCTACATACACGAAACCCAGTGGTGTCGTTCTTCTTTCTTCAGCCGAAGGCACTTCCTGAAAGAATCTCTTTCGAATCGCTTTTAATATATTACCGCCGGTTCCACCGATGCCGATAATAATATGATTTCCATTTAAATCACTCATTGTTTTTTCTACTTTTTTTAAATTAATATATTGTTTGTTGTCTTATATGCAAATCCTGATAGGCGCAATATCCGATCCATCCGAAAGGAATCAACTGTATCAGCAAAAACAGGAGAACAAGCAGGAGGCGCGTTTTGGTAACCGTGCCGGGGGCTTGCAGGATCAACTCATCCCTGATATGTTCGGCGGCAAGCGCTATCGCGTTGTTGTGAAGATATGCGCTGCCCGGATTATTATTGAAAAAATCGGTTACATCCGTGTCAATGACTTCTTCCGAAAGACCGGCTTCGGCATGTATCAGCGTGTTAAGATAAGGATGGTCCGTTTTGAATGATTCGCAGGCAGCATCCACATACGTTGTAATACATGTTTGCTGCATCTCGTCCGAGGTGAAAGGGATATAACTGTCCTCGTCTCCCGGTTGCGGCACATTGAGAAAAGCCGCCGGGTTCACTTCTTCTACAGCCAGCCAGGCTTTCTCAAACGTGGCGTCACTCCATTCGCCGTCCGTCACAAGTTCTTCTTCCCATTCATCTACGATTTCGAGTACGATATTTTCCAGATTGCCGAAGGCATAATACCCTATTGAAAACAGGAACGTCAGCGCCACCGCTATCCCGCAAATCAGATGGTGTTGGGCTTTCACATGGAAGCGTTTGTTCCACAGTTTGGTGTAATAAACGCAAATCACCCAGCACAATATCGCCAATACAAAACTCACCGTCAAAACGCCCGTCCATTGTCCGGCGCCCAGCAGCGAGATACATTCGGAAAGTATGTCAAAAAAATCTTTTATCATGTTACATTTGTTTCTTTATTCGTTATTTTATCTGTCTAATATTCAATTATATATGCCGCTCCCCGATTCTGCTTCGATGCGCTGTTTACAAAATAAAATCCCAGCAAAAACAAGCCTCCGGCTATCCATCCCACGCGCCGCCAGATATAGTTATTGACGGTGCGGAGAAGTTTATTTCTCATAAACCGGGCAAGTTCGGCGACGGTAGCAAAATCCTTTTGAACCGCCTCGCCTTTGTCCGTGATTTTGCGGATATACTTTTCAAGCATCGGATATTGGCTTGTCAATTCATCTGCGAACGCCTCCGGAGATGTTTGATCGATACCGAGTTGTTCTATCATGTCTGTGGACGGGACATATCCCTTCACCTTGAAACCTCCTGCCAGCAAAACGGATTGAAAAGCAAAAAAACAAAATCCGATCACCAGCAGCAATAGCCCGACAGGAGTATGGCTATACCTTGAACTTACCGATTTGGGCAGATAAAACGCCACCCCGGTAAGTATCAGCGCTAACAATACCCCCCAG
>JAISRX010000293.1 GCA_031273395.1 Bacteroidales bacterium
AGCCGAAAATCTGAACGGTAAAATTCAACGTTTTATCGCTAATAATTTTGGTATCAGAAACAGGGACTTCTTCCTGTATCGGATACAGGTCTATTTTTCTCCAGCACCTCAAAAAAAGAATTAACCCTTTTTTATTCAAAAAGCAGTGTATCTTCAATTTTTTTTAATATATTTGGCGCTTAATTTATTCATTAAAAAAGTTAAAATGAAACAGACAGTTATTTTATTGACCGGTTTGCTTATTGCCGGCGCCTTATCGGGGCAGCAGTGGAAACCGCAAAGCACCGAATGGTACTATCCCGAACCTCCCGTGGTGAAACCGGGCAAAACGGCAGGACAGGCGCCTTCGGACGCAATTATTCTCTTCGACGGCAAGGATTTGTCGAAATGGACGTCGACCGGCGAGGGAGACGCCAAATGGGAAGTGCGCAACGGCGAAATGGTGATCGTGCCGAAAACGGGCGCTATCCAGACTAAGGAATATTTCGGCGACTGCCAGCTGCACATCGAGTTCAAATCGCCCGCGCCCGAAAACCATCGGGGACAGCACCGCGGCAACAGCGGCATTTTCCTGCAAAGCATCTATGAAGTGCAGGTGCTGGACGGCGACAACAATCCCACCTACGTCAACGGGATGATCGGCAGCATCTACAAACAGAGCGCTCCTCTGGCAAACGCCTACACCAAAAACGGCGAATGGCAGGTATATGACATTTACTGGAAAGCGCCCGTCTTCGGAGCGGAGGGCAAACTGGAAACTCCGGCAATGATCACGGTGGTGCTCAACGGTATTCTCGTGCAGAACAATTATGCCCTGAAGGGACATACCGCCTACACCGGTTTGCCGGAATACAAAGCGCACGGACGCCTGCCGCTGATGTTGCAGGATCACGGAACCGCCGTAGCTTTCCGCAATATATGGATCAGGAACCTGTAAGTTGAACCCGGAAAACATACCGACCATGTCTATCAACAGAAGAACCTTTATACAGGCCTCCTCCACGCTTGCTCTGGGAATTGCCGGCGCGTCTCTGCCGCGCATATCCATTGCCCGCAACCGCAGTGCAAACGAAACGGTTAATGCGGCGCTGATCGGATGCAGAAGCATGGGATGGGGCAACCTGTCGGATTTGCTGCTGCACGAGGAAGTGCGCTGCGTTGCCCTGTGCGACATAGACCGGAACATACTCGACGCGCGGGCGGAGGAACTCGCCCGCCGGCAGGGACAAAAGCCCGACGTGTACGGGGATTACCGGAAAGTACTCGACCGCAGGGACGTGGATGTGGTCATTATCGGCACCCCCGACCACTGGCACTGCCTGCAATTTGTCGATGCGTGCAGTGCGGGGAAAGACGTGTACGTGGAAAAGCCCGTTGCCAACAGCATTGCCGAATGTGACGCGATGGTCGCCGCCGCCCGGAAGTACGGCAGGGTGGTACAGGTGGGGCAGCAACAGCGGAGCAGCAAACACTTTCAGGAAATGAGGGCGTATCTGCAAGCCGGAACACTGGGGAAAATAGGGCGGGTACATGTATGGGCAAACTTCAGGTATGCCGCCATGCCGCCGCGTATTCCCGATTCGCCGGCGCCCGAAGGCGTGGACTTTGAAACGTGGCTGGGACCCACGCCCGTGCTGCCCTTCAACAGCCAGCGCTTTCACGGCTCGTGGCGCATGTTCTGGAACTACGGCGGGGGGCTGATCACCGACTGGGGCGTGCATCTGCTGGACATGGGACTGTGGGGGATGGACATGAAAAGCATGCCCTTGAAAGTGCTCTCAAGCGGAGGCAACTATCTGTGTCCCGAAGGCGCTCATGAAACGTTCGACACGATGGCGGTCACCTATCAGTTTAAGGACTATGTCATGGAATGGGAAAACAATGCGGGAACGGAAACAGGACCCTACGGGAAATGTTACGGCATTTCCTTCCGCGGCGTAAACGGTACGCTGGTTGCCAACCGCGACAGCTGGGAGGTGTATCCCGAAGGCGAGAAGATACCGTCCCTCAGCGTGAAGGCGGACTATCGGGATCACAGGGATCATGTGTCGAATTTTCTGGAATGTGTGAAATCGCGCAATACCCAAACTGCCTGTACTATCGAAAACGGCAGCCTTTGCGCCAAATACGCACACCTGGGCAACATAGGGGCGCGGCTGGGAGGGACGGCGCTGACCTATGACGACCGCGCCAAAAAATTCAACGTTTCCCAAGCCGACCGGTATCTACAGCCCGCTTATCGCAGTCCCTGGAAATTCCCGCGAGTATAGACACGGTGAAACAAACGTTCTGCTGTAATGGAAATTATCCCGGCAATAGATTTGATTGAAGGCAAGTGCGTGCGTCTGTCGCAGGGCGACTATGCGCGGAAGACCGTGTATCACGAAGATCCGCTGGAGGTAGCCCTGAGTTTTGAAGCTGCGGGCGTCCGCCGGTTGCATCTGGTGGATCTCGACGGAGCAAGGGCGCAGCATATCGTCAATTACAGGGTATTGAACAGGATTGCCTGCCATACTTCGCTGGTCATTGATTTCGGCGGCGGACTGAAAAGCGACGAGGATTTGCGCATTGCCTTTGAAAACGGGGCTTCCATGATCACCGGTGGCAGCATCGCCGTGAAGGACGCCGCAACATTCACGCGGTGGATCGGCGAGTACGGCGCGGAGCGGATTATTCTGGGCGCCGACGTCAGGGATGAAATGATTGCGGTGAGCGGCTGGACGGAAACCGCCTGCGTGGAGCTTGTCCCGTTTATCGCGGATTACCGCGCCAAAGGGATCACGCAGGTCATCTGTACGGACATCCGCCGCGACGGCATGATGCAGGGCGCCGCCGTCGAGCTGTACCGGAAACTGCTGCACCTGTTTCCCGGATTATACCTGATAGCCAGCGGCGGGGTGAGTTCCACGGAGGATATCCGCGCATTGCAGGAAGCCGGCGTCCCTGCCGTCATCACGGGAAAAGCCCTTTACGAAGGAAAAATCGCCGTGAAAGACTTGTGCGGGTATTGAATTTCCGGTGTTTCCGCCGCGAGGAAAATGTACGCTCCGGGCAGCAAACACGCAAAAAGACCGCCGTTAAAACGGACAATCCATGCCGTGTCCTGTAAAAATACGGCAAAAAATTTTTTTTTATCGGTTTTTGGTATATTCGGAATAATTCATTTACTTTGCGTTAAGATTGCTGTTTTCATCATTGGTTTCCGTGTGGAAGTTCAAGTTGTAAAAATATTGTAAAAAGGAACAGTAATTATTTTTTTATAAGTAATTAATGAATATCGTTTTTTCACAAACACAAGCATAAAGATCATATCTGATGTCTCCGAAGAAGAATTCCGGGACACCGGGGTTCTTTTTTTATTGTAATTATTTAAATTTCGGAAAATATGGCTAAAGTTTCGTATGTAACAGAAGAAGGTCTTAGCAGGATGAAAAAGGAGCTTGAACGGCTCATCACCATTGAACGTCCCGCTATATCGAAGCAGATTGCGGAAGCGCGCGACAAGGGCGATCTTTCGGAAAATGCCGAATATGACGCCGCCAAAGACGCGCAAGGCATGCTCGAAGCGCGTATCCACAAGCTGGAGGAAACCGTCCGCAACAGTCGCGTGCTGGACGAATCCCGCGTGGATATATCCAGTGTTCAGATACTCAACAAGGTGAAGTTGAAAAATCTGAAGAACAACATGATTGTGGAATATGTGCTGGTTTCCGAGTCGGAAGCTAACCTGAAAGAAGGCAAAATTGCCATCACTACGCCTATCGGAAAAGGTCTGGTGGGCAAAAAAGTGGGCAATATTGTGGACATTGAGGTGCCTGCCGGAAAAATACAGCTGGAAATTCTTGAAATCTCCCGTTAATTGTTTTCTATATTATTAATGTATGGCAAGCATCTTTTCAAAAATCATCGCAGGCGAAATTCCTTCCTTCAAAGTGGCGGAAGACGAAAACAATTTCGCATTTCTGGACATCAACCCGATAGCCAGAGGGCATGTGCTGGCAGTACCCAAAAGGGAAGTCGATTACCTTTTCGATGTGGATGACCGCGGTTTGAGCAGCCTCATCCTTTTTTCCAGGCGAGTGGCAAAAGCCATCGAAAGGGTGGTACCCTGCAAACGTGTCGGCATTGCAGTGATAGGGCTTGAAGTACCTCATGCCCATATCCATCTGATACCGTTGCACGGCGTATATGACATTGATTTTAGCCGCCCGAAACTGAAACTTTCTCCCGAAGAATTTAAGGAAACGGCACAAAAAATAGCCGCTCAATTTTCATTGACAGCCTTATGAAGAAGAACATAGCCTTGCTGTTGGGCGGCGATTCGTCCGAAGCTGTGATTTCGGTGAAAAGCGCCGGACAAGTGATGCGTCTCCTCGACCACGACCTGTTTAACGTGTACCCCATCACCGTCAAGGGGGATGCGTGGATGGCTACCGCAGGCGACAGGCAGATTGCGGTGAATAAAAACGATTTCTCCGTTACGGACGGCGACAGGCATATCCGGTTCGACTGCGCCCTCCCGATGATTCACGGAACGCCCGGAGAAAACGGCTTATTACAGGCTTATTTTGAACTGTTGCACATCCCCTATACCACGTGCGATGTGTTGACTTCTTCGCTCACTTTCAACAAGCATGCCTGCAAAACTTACCTCAATGCGCTGGGTATTTTGTTCCCGAAAGGAAAGCTGATCCGGCGGGGCGAGAAGACAGACGCCGCTCAAATATGCGCCCTGCTGGGTTTACCGTGCTTTGTCAAACCGAACAACGGCGGTTCGAGTTTCGGAGTTACCAAAGTGAAAACGGAAGAGGAACTGTTGCCCGCACTGGACGCCGCTTTTGCAGAGGACGCCGGAGAAGCGCTGGTGGAAGAGTTCATCGAAGGAACGGAAATCACTTGCGGAGTGGTGAAGCTGGACGGCGAAATCATTATTTTCCCGATTACGGAAATTGTCAGCAAAAAAGATTTTTTCGACATGGAAGCCAAATATAAAGAAGGCATGTCGGAGGAGATTACCCCTGCCCGCATTTCCGCCTCGCTGCACGAAGACTGCCACACTATCTCCAGAGCTGTCTATCAGCATCTCAACTGCCGCGGCATTGTGCGCATCGACTATATTGTCCACGACGGAAAACTGTATTTCCTTGAGGTGAACACCGTTCCCGGCATGAGCGAAGCAAGCATCATTCCCAAACAGATCGGCGCCATGGGCGCCATGTCCGTCAAAGAGCTTTACACGCGCCTGATCCGCGAGGCAATAGCTGAGGGAAGCGAAATAAATAAATTGTAATATATTATTGTCACGGGTCTGCGGGCAATGTCATTTATTTATTGATTTTATTTTTGTCCCTTTGTGTCAAAATACAAATAGATATTATGATAGATACAGATCATTATTTTTACACGACCGAACAGTGTAAGTGTTACGAACTTGATAAAGGCGGGCACCTGCATTAAGCAGGGAGAGAGGGAGCAAATGTTCAGATGTAAGATTTGCGGGACTCGTTTTTCGGAAACGCGCAACACCATTTTCTTTAACAGTCACTA
>JAISRX010000255.1 GCA_031273395.1 Bacteroidales bacterium
TTGTCATTGCTACCGAGCTTCCATTCCTGACGGAATGCAGAATTATGACGGATATTTGTCATTGCTACCGAACTTCCATTCCTAACGGAATGCAGAATTATGACGGATATTTGTCATTGCTACCGAGCTTCCATTCCTGACGGAATGCAGAATTATGACGGATATTTGTCATTGCTACCGAGCTTCCATTCCTAACGGAATGCAGAATTATGACGGATATTTGTCATTGCTACCGAGCTTCCATTCCTAACGGAATGCCTTGTCAGCCGTAGGGGCAGGTCTTGCGCCTGCCCTCAATGAAAACGACACAAGCGCCGCCTTGGCGGATCTGTCGGCGGAAGCCGGCTAACCCTGTCGGGATGAGCGTTGATGCATCATCATTTTAAAACACAATAAAAAAAATCAATATGATAAATACACATTTGAAAAGTCTTTTTTTGATTGTTTGCTGGCTGTTCGCAGCATCATGCCACAAACAGGATCCCGGCGAACAGAATGAGTTCAGTGAGCCGGATGAACAACCGGATGTAAGTCGGGAAGTCGGTTTTACATCATTCGGGTTCGGGATACACCAGAATGTGCTGCTGCTGACGCAAAATATCGACTGCAGCATTTCGGACGACCGGATCACTGCACTGATCGCTTCCGCGAAAACGGCTGACGGGCTGATACCCGTGTTTACCGGATCGTTTGAGAAGGTGGAGGTAGATGGTGTTCTGCAGCAGTCGGGCGTGAACGCCCACGATTTCAACAGCCCCGTCACCTACACGCTTACCGGCAAAGACGGGCAGACGCGTTCGTACCGGGTGGTGGTAAAAGTTTACACGGGCTTGCCCATTGTAACGGTTACCACGGATGGCGGGCTGTCTGTAACGGATAAGGATACGTATGTGGACGGTTCGGTTTCCATCGGCAAAACGCCCGATTTTACGTCGGGTTACGAGGGGCGCATGCGCATGAAGGGACGCGGTAACGCTACGTGGGGTTACGAAAAGAAACCCTACCGGATAAAACTGGATACAAAATCGGAAATTCTTGACATGCCTGCCGACAAGGACTGGGTACTGCTGGCAGAATATTGCGACAGGTCGCTCCTGCGGACCACATACGGGTTTGAACTGTCGCGACTTGCCGGTTTGCCGTGGACTTCGCGCTCGCAGCACGTGGAATTTTTCATGAACGGCATTTATCAGGGTACCTACCTGTTGTGCGAACATGTAAAGGCAGCCGAAAACCGCGCGAACGTCAGCGATGACGGTTTCCTTTTCGAACGGGACAATTACTGGTATCAGGAGCCGTTATGGTTTACTACGGTCAGGGGGCATCACTACACTTTCAAGTATCCCGATGCGGAGGACATGACTGAGGGCGACGCCGATTATACCTTCATCAACGATTTCATGGACGAGTTTGAACAGGTATTGTATTCGGACAGTTTCAAAGACCCGGCAACCGGTTACCGGAAATACATCGATGCGGACAACTTTGCCCGCTGGTTTCTGGTGCAGGAAACGCTTGGCAACATAGAACCCAACCCGTATTTTGTTCTTGAATCGCGTTCGGACAAACTGAAAATGTATCCGGTATGGGATTTCGAATGGTCGCTCGGTCTGGCTGCGCGAAACACGGACGGCACGTGGGCTTCCCGCCCTGCAACATCGCCCGTGTCATGCTGGTACTGGCGTAACAATGTGTATTTCGACCGGCTTTTTGAAGATGATTATTTTGTGAACATCGTAAAGACACACCGGCAAACAATGAAAACGGAATGGCTTCCCGCCCTCGCCGTCAAAACGGACGAAGTGAAGGAGAACATCAAGTATGCGCAGGCGGAAAACTTCAAGCGGTGGCAGATCATGGGGAAATACGTCAGCGTGGAACTGGTGTCATTTTCCACATGGGAACAGGAAGTAAACTATATGAAAGATTTCCTGCAAAAAAGGATTGAATGGCTGGATACGCAATTCAATGAATAATGAATAATGAAGAATGAAGAATGAAGAGGCATGCAACGTCCTTGCGTGGGGCATCAACGCCTACCCTGTCAGGGTTGCAGGGACAAAACAGTCACACAAACGCCTTCGGCTCCGTAGAGACGCGGCGCGCCACGTCTCTACAACCGCAGGGAACGCATCCGAACCTTGTCGGGGTTGTCTTGTTCGGTCTTTTCACGGCAGTTCAAAAAAAAATACTTCCGGAAAAGGATCGTCGGGATCATAAAAATATTATCTTTGACAGTTTAAATCAATTTAATCAATCAATAAATCATTAATCAATCAATAAAAAGTAAATATCATGAAAAAGTATTCGATTTTGTTTCTTCTTTTGGCAGCCGCTCTGGCGCTCTTTTTTGTATATGTCGGACCGGCGAAAACCGGTTCTTCGCGGCAGTCCGGCGTCGGCTTGGAGGAAGGTTTCGTCCATCCTCCCGCTTCGGCAAAGCCGCATACATGGTGGCACTGGATGAACGGCAATATCAGCAGGGAAGGCATCACCGCCGATTTGGAAGCGATGGCTGACGCCGGTATCGGCGGGGCGCAAATTTTTAACGCTGCCGAAGGTATCCCTCACGGCGCTATTCAGTTCAACAGTCCGGAATGGATTGACATGGTGAAACATGCGGCGCTGGAGGCTAAACGATTAGGGCTTGAACTGTGCATCCACAACTGTGCGGGCTGGTCAAGCAGCGGAGGACCGTGGAATACGCCGGAACACAGTATGAAAACAGTGGTGACAAGCGAAATACAGGTAAAAGGACCCGCCCGGGTAAGCAGCCTTCCGCCGCAACCCAAAACCAACCTGAATTTCTACCGCGACATTGCGGTGCTGGCATTTCCCACGCCTGCCGTCGACCCCGACAAACCGGCTATTCAAAGGTTGAACGCCAAGTTATTTCTCCACAGAAGCATGCTCAACTACGAGGAACCGAAAGAGTTGCCTGCGGAAATGCTTGTGCCGGAGGATGCGGTGATCGACCTGACGGACAAATTGCTTGCATCCGGCGGACAAACCGTCGCATGGGAAGCGCCGGCAGGCGACTGGACGGTTCTCAGGGTCGGCTACACCTCCAACGGGCGCAAAAACCATCCCGCACCGGACGAAGGCACCGGTCTGGAAGTGGATAAACTGAGCCGCGAAGCCGTAAAAGCGCATTGGGACGGACATCTCGGTCTGATACTGGCGGCGCTGGGCAAAACCGACGGACCGGACAAACCCGGATTCAACAATGTACTGATCGACAGCTATGAAGTAGGCACGCAAAACTGGACGCAGGGCTTTGAAAAAGAATTTCAGGCGCGCTGCGGCTATTCCATCATCAAATTCCTGCCCGTATTTACCGGAAGAGTGGTCGGTTCCCCGGAAATAACAGAGCGCTTTATGTGGGATTTGAGGCGTGTGGTGGCTGATCTGTTTGCCGAAAACTATTCGGAATATTTCGGAGAACTGGCGCACAAAGCCGGATTGCTGTATTCCCTTGAGCCTTATGGCGACAGTCCGTCGGACGACATACAGTACGGCAGTTACTGCGATATTCCCATGGGCGAGTTCTGGCCCAGCCCGGGGCACAGCGTGAACATCGGCAACTCCAAACTGCCGTCGTCTGTGGCGCATGTGTACGGCAAAAAAATTGTCGGCGCGGAAGCCTTTACCGCCGCTCCCGATGCGGGTAAATGGCTGAAGGGACCGTTTGACATCAAGGCGCAGGGCGACGCGGCGTATTGCGGCGGCATCAACCGCATGATCTATCACCGCTATGCGCACCAGCCGTGGACAGACCCTGTCCGCTATCCGGGGATGACGATGGGGCAGTGGGGCACTCATTTCGAGCGTACCCTCACATGGTGGCAGCAGGGCAAGGACTGGCTGCGCTATCAGGCTCGCTGCCAGTATATGCTTCAGGAAGGCAATTTCGTTGCCGACGTGCTGTTCTACAGCGGGGAAGACGCCCCCAATGAACTGCGCAACAGCTCGCTGGACTACGGATACGACTATGACGGCTGCGACACCCGGGCGCTGGAAATGCTGCGGGTAAAAGACGGGCTGTTAACGCTGCCTTCGGGCATGCAGTACCGCATGCTGGTGCTGCCCGACAGTCCCGCCATGTCGCCGGAGGTATTGAAAACAATAGGTAAATTGACGGAAAAGGGCGCCGTTGTTGTCGGGAAAACCAAACCGGAACATGCAGTCGGTTTGCGCGGCTATCCCGCAAGTGATGCGGAAGTGAAACGACTTGCGGACAAAGTGTGGCAAAAAGTGATCACCGGCAAATCCCCTTCGGACGTATTGAGGTCGCTGGGCGTAAAGCCCGATTTCAACGCAGATGCAGATGCGAAACTGAACTACATACATCGCCAAACCGACGGAATGGACTGGTATTTTGTGGCATGTCCCAGTCAAACCGGCGTCGAAGTGGAATGTACGTTTCGCGTAAGCGGCAAAACGCCCGAATTTTGGTATCCCGAAACCGGAAAAATAGAAACAGCACCCGTGTATGAGGAAAAAGACGGCTTGACCGCCATTCCCATACGCTTTGCACCGTCGGGATCGGTATTTGTCGTTTTCCGCAAGCCCGCTTCCGCCGACCATGCGGTAAAGGTAAAATATACAGCCGCGCCGACTCCCAAATACATCGGCGACTTGAAAATTGTGAAGGCAGCATACGGATACTTCGCAGATGATGCGTTAAACGGATATTTTAACGTGACGGATATTGTCAGAAATGCGGTTGCCGGCGGCAAACTGAATATCTTTGCCGGAAACGGCGAGATGGGCGGAGACCCCATGTTCGGGACGATCAAGCAATTACGGATCGACTACCGCATCAACGGGACAAGAAAAAGAGAGCAGGCAGAAGAAAATCAATCCGTAAAACTGCCGCAGGGGGCGGAAATCATCAGCGCCTATTACGGCGTGGTAAAAAACGTGCCGGAAATTGAGCCGAAACCGAACACGGTGGATGTTACAGCCAAGCTGAATCAAATGGTAAAAGAAGGAGAACTGACGGCAACGGCGAACGACGGGCTTGCCGGAGGCAAAACCCTGTCCGGATCAAGAAAGGAACTGCGTGTGGAATATCTCTACGACGGAGTGCGCCGCTGGGCTAAGGCGGGAGAAAACAGGATACTGAGCCTGCCGCCCGAACCGGAGGACGTCGTCAAACTGCCGGAATACGAGCTGCGCGCCACCGCCTCCGGCGCTCCCGAAATACTCGTGTGGAAAACCGGATCTTTTGAACTGACCATGGCTTCGGGCAAAACATGGAAGACCGAAACGGTGAAAGCGCCGGAACCGGTGGATATAACCGGAGCATGGCAACTGACTTTCCCGCCGAACTGGGGCGCACCCGAACAGGTGACGCTCGACAAACTGATTTCGTGGACGCAACATCCGGAGGACGGCGTGAAATATTTCTCCGGCACTGCCACTTACACGAAAACTTTCGTCTGGGATGCAACACCGGCGCCGGATACGCGCGTGATGCTTGATCTGGGAAAACTGAAGAATTTCGCGGAAGTGGAACTCAACGGCAAACCGTTCCCCGTTCTTTGGAAACCGCCCTATTATCTGGATGTCACGGACGCTGTGCGCGAAGGGGAAAACCTGTTGCAGGTGAAAATCACCAACATGTGGCCCAACCGCCTGATAGGAGACGAGCAGTTGCCCGACGACCGCGAGTGGAACGGCATCCAGCTGAAAGAGACGCCTCAGTGGGTGATCGAAGGACAACCAAGTCCTACAGGGCGATTTACCTTCACCACATGGCACCACTGGCGCAAGGACGACGACTTGCTGCCGTCGGGCTTGCTGGGTCCGGTATGCCTGCGAACCCTGAAATCCGTAAAAACAATGCAGTAAACAGTTGTTTTTATTATTTTTGTTCCTGTTATTATCAATAAATTTAAAACCAAATATCATGAAAAATATTTTGAAAGTATGGTTGAAGAAGAATGAGCTGACCCCCGACCCGAACGACTACACCGCAGTGGTGTCGTCTGCGGGCAGCATCAACAAGTCGGGACTGATAGACGCCATCATGGAAGAGGGCGCCGAGTTGGAACGCGAGACGATAGAAAACGCGGTGACGCGCTACAACCGTCAAGCCGCCAAATATTCGACAAGCGGCTGGAATGTGGATACGGGACTGGTGTACCTGCGCCCGACAGTTACCGGCGCGCTGTACGGCAGGAAATTCGATCCGGAGAAAAACAGCGTGTACATCTCCGCAACGCAGGGCTTGGACATCCGCAGGGAACTGGCGCAAACCGAAGTGGAGATACTCGGCGAAATGCCCGACGTGATAAGCATCCTGCAAGTGACCAACCTGCAAAGCAAAACGGCTGACGGCACGCTCACCCGCGGACGCAACGCACAGGTGGACGGCACGTATATCAAAATCGCCGGCGAAGACCCGTCGGTGGGCGTGTACCTGATCGACGCCACAAGCGGCTTTGAAACCAAACTGGAACCGGATTACATCGTGGTGAACGACCGCAGCAAACTGCTCCTGCTGATCCCCGCCGACCTGCCGGCAGGAAGCGTGTGCCGCCTGAAGGTCGTTACGCAGTTCACCGCCGCCAATAAACTGCTGAAAGCCCCGCGACAGGTGATATTCGGACAGGAATTGACCGTCATATAATCACCCGTTGTTAAAGCGCCTTTATACTGCACTCGGTTATAGTCTTGTGTTTTTTAGCCTGTCGTACCCCGCATTTCATACGGGGTTATCAAAGGGTAACGCCTACGGCGTTTTACGTCCATGCAGGGCTGTGCGCAACCCCGA
>JAISRX010000037.1 GCA_031273395.1 Bacteroidales bacterium
TATCGCTGTATTTTATGTCCGGATGAAACGTATCCAGAAAGGTGTCGTATTCGCCGAGCAAATCCGCCATTCGCATACGCACAACTTCGTATGTTTCTTCGTCGATAAAAACTTTCAAACTGTCATCCGATTCACTGTTGTCGATATATTCGACAGATTCAAGCAAAGTTGCTTTCAGATAAAGTAAAGGCAACAACTTGATGCTCCTGTCTATAAAGGAAATCTGCGTATATTTTGAAGTATTTTCCAAAAAAGCGCAAAACTCAACCGCTACCGTCACAAACTCCAACGTGTTTTTTCCGTATAATATGTTATTTTGCATCAATCTTCCGTAATTTTTTCCTGATAACTCTCGGCTGTTATCGAATTATCTATCTTCAAAATAAGCCCCTGCAGCACTTTGCCGGGTCCGAGTTCAACGAAATGGTCGGCGCCGTCGGCAATCATATTTTTAATGGTTTGCGTCCAACGCACCGGCGCCGTCAGTTGCTCTATGAGATTTTCTTTTATCCGGGCCGGCTCGGTGGAGGGTAATGCCGTGACATTTTGATAAACAGGGCAAATCGGGCTGTTGAAATTCGTCGCTTCGATGGCTGCGGCAAGTTCTTCGCGAGCCGGTTTCATCAACGGAGAATGGAAAGCGCCGCCCACTTTCAACTTCAAAGCACGCTTGGCGCCTGCTTCGGTCAGCATTTTGCAAGCCCTGTCAATGCCTGCTTCCGTACCCGAAATCGCAATCTGTCCGGGACAGTTATAGTTTGCGCAGACAACGATTTCATCTTTTATTTCAGACACGACGCCTTCCACGACATTGTCTGCCAGACCTATGATTACAGCCATTGTTGAAGACTGTAATTCACATGCCTCCTGCATTGCCAGAGCACGCTTCGATACGAGCCTCAACCCGTCTTCAAACGACAGCGCATCGGACGCCGTCAAAGCCGAGAACTCACCCAGCGAATGACCGGCCATCATTCCGGGCGTAAACATTTTACCCCATATTTTTGATAAAATGACGGAATGGAGAAAAATAGCGGGTTGCGTAACCTTTGTCTGCATCAATTCTTCATCTGCCCCCGAAAACATAATATCGGTGATCCTGAAACCCAGAATCTCATTTGCCTGTTCAAACAACTCTTTTGCACGCGGATGCAAGTCATACATCGACTTGCCCATTCCTGAAAACTGCGCTCCCTGACCGGGATATACATATACTTTCATATTAATTTGTGTTTAAAAATAATTTGCAAAGATATATGAAAATTTCAAAATTTCAAAGCGCGGGCAAGTTTCAACAGGAAATCCTGCCGCTCCGGCATAAAGCCGCACAAGACCGAATCCGGGCATAAAGGATGATTCCTCCCCTATTTCCTGTACTTGCAGCACGCGGGCAAGGCGTTATACACCTTGTCGTCCGCTTTGTATTTGTCGGTGTCGTGTCCGACGGCGGCAACGGCTTTGGCGACAGCGTCCGGAGAGGCTTTCCCGGAACAGGTGATGCTCAACTTTTGGGTTTTTGCATCCCATCGGGCATCGCTGACCCCCGCTGTGCTTTTGGCGGCTTTTTCGATGCGGGTTTTGCACATGCCGCAGGCGCCCTGTACCTTGAGGGTTGCCTGCGTTCCTTTTGCTTCGCTTTTGGAGGATTGGACAGTCGTGTCCTGACTGTGACGGTGATCACTGTGTTGCGCATGGGCGCTTCCGATGGACATACATGCCATCGCGATTACGGATAAAATTACTTTCTTCATTTTTGTTGTTAATTAAAATTGTGAAACTTATATTCTTGTAAGAAATCATTCTCTGTACCTGCAACATTCCGGCAAGGCGTTATATACCTCATCGTCCGCTTTATATTTTTCATTGTCGTGTCCGGCGGCGGCTATGGCTTTAGCGACTGCATCCGGGGATGTTTTTGCAGGGTCGAAATGCAGGTGCAACCGTCGGGATTCGCCGTCCCAGACCGCTGATGAAACACCGCCGACGCTCATTGCCGCCGTTTGGATACGTTCCCTGCACATCTCGCAAAGTCCCTGTACGGTGATTTGCGCATGTTGCGGAGACATGTCATGCGGCGTTCCGGCGGCAGGTTCGGGGGGATTCATCATGCCGGGTTTACCTTCCAGCTGTGCGGCGGCGTCAATCACAAAAGCGCCGTTCGTAACCACTTCCTCGCCGGCGCCGATGCCCGACAGCACGACATATTCATCGCCCAGCGATGCGCCCAGCTCTATTTCGCGAAGTTTGAACGCCGGGATGTCCGTACCGGACTGCTTCACATAGACGATGGAACGTTTACCGGTCCACAGTACGGCTGTTTTCGGGATAACAATTTCGTCGGCATGATGTTTCAGGGTCGCCTTAATAACGGCATCGGCATACATTTCGGGTTTCAGTTCCAGTCGGGGATTTGCCGTTTCCACACGGACTTTTGCCGTTCTCGTCGTTTTGTCCAGTATCGGGTCGATGAATGCAATCTTTCCCGAAAAGGTCTGTCCGGGCAGGGATTGCAGGGTATATTCCACTTTATCGCCTGTTTTGAGGTAAGGCAAATCCGATTCATAAGCATTGAATACTGCCCAGACGGACGACAAATCCACCAAATCGAACAATGCGCCGCCCTGAGTGACATAATCGCCCTGCTCCACACGCTTCGCCGTCACGATTCCGCCGGCGTTCGCCGTAATATTAACCACCGGCAATACCTCTCCCGTCCTTTCGATTTCGGCAATTTGAGCGTCGGAGAGTTTCCACCGGCGAAGTTTCTCACGGGCGGCTTCCGGCAGGGCGGGCTGCAGGTGTGCCAGTTTTTTGGCTTCGAGCAATTCCTGCTGCGCGTTCAGTAAGTCGGGCGAATAAATCGTGGCGATGACCTGCCCGGTACGGACGGACTCGCCGACCGTATTGACAACAAGGCTTTCGATACGTCCGTTCACATGCGATACCTGCGAGCGCAGCAGCCGTTCATCGGGCTGTATCACGCCGTAGAGGTGCATTTCCTTTACGGGACGGGTGCGGCTGACGGTTGTTGTTTGGATATTTGCCAGCGCTGCCGCTTCTTCGGACAGTTGAATGGCGCCGGGGTCGGCGAATGAGCCGGATGTGCCCGATGTTTTCAGGGGAATCAGGTCCATGGCGCATAACGGACATTTACCCGGTTTGTCCTGACGGATTTGCGGGTGCATGGAACAGGTCCAGACCTGCGCTTCGCCTGCGGAGGGAGCGGCATGTTCCGCCGCGTGTCCGTGTTTCGGACGACCGCCGAACAGCAACCGTCCTAACAATATGCCTGCGACAAGGATAAGGGCATAGATGATGGCGTACTTCATTTTTGTGTTCATTGTGTTTATTTTGTTTATGGGTTGTTACTGTCCTGCCTTGACATCATTTTGTAAATCTGCGCCGTCAGGGTATTATATGCTGCGACCGCTTCGGAAATCTTCAATTCATAATCAAGAATCTGACGCTGAATACGGATCACTTCGTCCAGTCCGCTTTTGCCTGCCGCAAACGCCTGCACCATCATGGCGTATGCGGCACGGGCAATCTCCGTCTGTTTGCGGTAAAGCGTTATCTTTCGGGAGGCGTCGTCGAGCTGATGCCGGTACTGATGCAGTTCCGCCTGCAGGCGGTTGAACGTGTCGGCATACTTTTCTTCGCTTGAGAGCCGAAGCAGGCGGCTTTCGTTTTGAGCCGCCCTGTATTTCCGGCGGTAAACCGGAATCGTGACGGAGAGCATCGGCATCAGCATGTCTTTGCCGTTCATGTCGTTCATTCCGCTCATGCTGTCGCTTTGGGGTGTTTTGCCGATCAGCATGTATTGCAGTCCGACGCCAAACATCGGATAGCCCATCTTTCGCGCCATTTCTTCCTTTGCCCGATAAGCGAGCCGTTCTTCGCCGATCATGCCAAGCATCGGATTTTGCGCCGAAACAAGTTGCATTGCCGTTTCCATATCCAAAGAATACGGCGTTTGAAGCAACGAATCGGGAAGCGTCACCGCGCTGTCTGCCGGACGGTTGAGCAGCGCATTGAACCGGGCTTTCTCCGCTTGAATCTCCGACAGGAGGCTTTCCATATTACTGTCTGTTTCCGCCATTTCAAGCCGGATACGCAACACTTCCGACATGCCGGACGAAGACGCCTCTTCCATGGAGGCAGCCTGCGACATTGCCTCCGGACTCGCCGTTGCCGAGGGTATAGACCCCATGCTCATCCCGCCGCCCATACCTGCGGAGACGGCAGCCGCCGGACTCTGCGCATTACCGCTTTGCTGTCCGGACATTCCCGACGGTGAGGTACGCAGGGGAGCCTTGAAC
>JAISRX010000261.1 GCA_031273395.1 Bacteroidales bacterium
CTTCTATCAACTGCCGGTTGGCACGGATCAGCAGTTCGGCATGCGGACGTCCGGCGGCATGCCCGTCCCCTTCCGGAAGCTGCACATTGTATTGCCGGCATCCGGAGTGGCATCCGCAAAGCGTCATCCATAATATCCATATATAACCATTCACACGCATATCGGTACAGGTACAAAATTTGACGCTCACTGTTCGCCGTTCAGTTCTTCGCCGTAAAGCGGCAATAACTCACGGAACGCCTGAAGGGTTTTTTCCAGCGGCCATCTTGTTTCGCCGCCGGAGGCATTCAGGTGTCCTCCTCCCTTGAAATGCTTTTGCGCAAACCTGTTGGTCGGGAAACTTCCCTTGGATCGGAATGAAATCTTGATTTTATCCTCTTTTTCGAGAAAAAACGCTGCAAAACGTATTCCCCGAATGGAGAGCGGCATGTTGACAAACCCTTCGGAGTCGCCCACCACAAAGTCGTATTGCTGCTGTTCCTCCAAGCTCAAACTGATCAGGGCGGTTTTGTATTCGGGGAAAACTTCCATTTTGCTGTTCAGGCAGTAACCCATCAGGCGCATTCGTTGCGCCGAAAAGTTGTCATATACATTTTCGTATATTTTCGGACGGTCTATATTGTATTTCATCAGTTCCGAAGCCGCAAGGAAGGTTTGCACTCCGGTGTTGCGGTAGCAGAAACATCCCGTGTCGGTCATCATGCCGGTATAGATGCAGGTGGCGACGTCCCGGTCGATCAGGGCGGCGTCCCATTGCTTCATGATCCCGTAAAGCAGTTCGCAGGTGGAACTTGCTTCGGTTTCCGAAAAGAAATACTTTGCCGTAAGGCTTGGATCCGGGTGGTGATCTATCAGTATCCTCACCGCCTGAGCCTGTGACAGCGAATGGGTCATATCGGCGCTGCGTTTGAGCTGGTTGTAGTCCAGGTGGAAAATATATCCGGCTTTTTCGATCCATTCTTCCGCTATGGCTTTTTGCCGCATGTAGTTCACCACATGCTCATTGCAGGGAAGCCATTGCAGGAAATCGGGATAATCGTTGGGAGTGACCACCGCCACGTCATGCCCCGTTTTTCTTAGGAACAGGTACAGCGCCAGCGACGACCCGATGGCGTCGCCGTCAGGTCCCTGATGGGTGGTAATCAATATCCGTGCGGGGACGGATAATTCCTGTTTTAACTGAAGTATCTGATGGTATTGTTGATCCAATTCCTGTTTTTTTATTGCTGCAAAAATAGACTAAATATTCGTTTATACAAACCCTTTATCGTTTTTGATGATTTTGTATGCTTCATTCAAGCGTTGGAAACGCTCGTTGGCGGATTGCTTTATGTCCTCGCCCAGATAGCCCACCTTGTCGGGATGGAACAGTATCGCCTTGGTGCGGTATGCCTTCTTGATGACCGCAATATCGTCGTTCCTGTCCACTCCAAGGAAACTGTACGCCTGCATGAGGCTGTCCGGATATGTTGTCCGCATGCGGGACGAACGGGTATAAGAGGTTTCCTCGTGGAAGATGGAGCGTATGGATTTTCTGTCGGCGTCGCTGATCCCTGTTTGCACGGCGATGAGGTCAAGCAGTTGCCATGTGCGGCTGTCCGTGTTCCGGTCGATTTGTGCAATATGCGTCAACACGTACATGAACTGCAAACGCGATGCGTATTTCATGCCGTCCCGTATCCGGTGGCATGCCGGTTCCAGGGGGACATCCTTCTGTTTCAAGATGCCGTTCATCCATTTCAGCATTTCCGAAGCGTGCTGTTTTCCGAAATTACGGAGAAGAAACATCCGCACATATTGCAGTTCGGCGCGGCTTACCCTGTTGTCGGCTTTCATAACGGCAGCCAGCAGCAGCACAATATTACGGCGATAAGCGGACTTTGCGGCTTTTTTTTGCATGGAGGCAGCCGCCGAATCAATATAAGCGCCGAGGCAAATCCCCACCACGCAAAGTTTGAAACCGCCGAGTATCCAGCCGGTCATGCCGCTGACGATCTTTACCTTGTGGGGATACAATATCTTATATATTCCGGAGTCTCGTATGGCGGTCCAGATAATTGTCTCCACTTTGTTATTCATGATATTCCATGCGAAATGATAATGACGGACAAAAATAGTGTTTTTCCGTCAAACAGTCGCTAAAAATCGGAAACTGTCCATTTCCCGTTCGGCGTAGCTTCCCGCTGCGTCAAAGCGATACTTCGCACGGTTTGGTTTTGTGCATGGCTCTTTTGCAGGCGTCGGATAAAAATCCTGTCCCCCAACCTGCCCGAAAACAGGGAAAAAACCGGCTCGGAATTTTCATACGTGAGAAAGTAAAATTACATACGGGAGAAAATAAAATTACAGTGTGGGAAAATTTATTTTCATACGTGTGCGGATTTTGCCGGACACGTATGTAATTTTATCCGGACACGCATGTAATTTTAGACGTCCACATTCGCGCTGTTTTTTGTCGCTTTGCGCCACCCAATGACGTGAAATTGACGTGAAATTGAGTGCATGAAATCATACCGCGTAAAGCATAAAAACAGCTGCCCGCGGCTTGCAGCCGCGTTCTTGGGAATGGAGAACGGACAAACACGAAGACAGCTACCCTCTTTGGTAACCGAAGATGAAACCATGCCGGAACGCATCCGGTGATTGATCCGTCTTCGGTTATCCGGGGCAACCCTCATCTTACCCGCGCAACCCGCAGACTTTACTGCTTCTTGATGCCCAGGTGCTGCTGCACCAACGGCAGGATGTTTTGCGAGTCCGCCGATTTGAAATACAGCGATTGGGCTTCCAGAACATAGGTTATTCCCTGTTCTACGGCTATTGTTTCGATAGCCTTGTTTGCCTTTTCCCTGACCGGCTGCATCAGTTTTGCCTGCTCCTGTTCCATGGTTTCCATAGCCGACTCCTGAAATACCTGCGTTTTCTGCTGCATGCCCTGCAATTCCTGCTCCCTCGACTGGCGTACCAAATCCGTCCAGTTTTTCTGGTTATTGACATATTCTTCCAACTTTCTGTTGTACTCCACGCGCAGATTTTCCAGTTCGCCTTCCAGTTCTTTCTGGAGTTTTTGGAGTTTTACCACAGCCGTGTCATATTCGGGCATGGACCGCATCAGTTCCTGACTGTCGATATGAGCCAGTTTAAGCGGTTTTTGAGCATAGGCGCTGTTGTGGAAAACAATGGCAACAGCAACAATAAATACTATCTTTAATACTACTTTCATTTTATTAACAAGGTTAAATTTGGCTGCAAAAATAGACAATTAATTTTTATATCCTAACTTTTCGAGTACTTCATCGCTTCTATCCTGTTTCGGATTGGCGTACAGTACGCTTGCATCCGATGCGGTGTCGAAAATAGCTGCATAGCCGCCTTCCACAGCCATTTCCTTTACAGCTTTATACACTTCATCCTGTATCGGTTTTACCAGTTCCTGCTGTTTTTTGACCAGTTCGCCTTCCGGTCCGAAATATTTTTTTTGCAGGTCTTTCACCGTCTGTTCCTTCTGGATGATTTCGCCTTCGCGCTTTTTGCGCATGTCTTCCGATAGCATGACCTTTTCCGCCTGATAGTTTTTGAACAGCTTTTCTATCTCGGCATATTGCGCCTCTATCTCTTTTTGCCAATCGGCAGACAGTTTTTCAATCTGTCCCTGAGCCGATTTGTACGCGGGTATGTTGTTCAGGATATATTCGGTATCCACGAACGCAAACTTTTGTGCTGCAAGCGGCAACGCCGACAGTGCAAGCACCAGTGTCAAAAAAACTAACCTTTTCATTTTCTTTTATTTTTAAATGAGTGAAACTATTTGATAAACTAAAACTGTTGTCCGAGAATAAATTGAAATTCTCCCTTTTTGCCGCCGCCGGGTACCGAGTCGAAACCGTACCCCCAATCTATTCCCAGCATGCCGAACATCGGAAGGAAGGCGCGCACGCCGATCCCCGCGGTTCGTTTCAGGTTGAACGGATGGTAGTTCTTAAATTCGTACCATGCGTTGCCTACTTCGGCAAACCCGACGACATATATGGTGGACGAAGGCTGCATGATCACCGGATACCGCAATTCCATGTTTGCCTTGGTATAAATGTTTGCCTTGCTGTAATATTCATCCACCTGAGGCGTCAATGCTCCGTCCGTATATCCTCGCATAGGTACAATTTCTATGCCATGCATTTGATATTGTCCCATACCCGATCCTCCCATGTCGAATCCTTCGTAGGGAGAATAGCCGACGTCCTTGTTGAAATATCCCAGATATCCGAACTGATAATTGGCTGCCAGCACTAATTTGTCCACCAGATTCAGATACCATGCGGCTTTGAAAATCCATTTGTGGTATTCGATCCACCGGTATTTTTCGGAAACGCGCGCCGACTTGTAATTAATGCTGTTGAACATCGACCAGGGCGGCGTGATGTGCAGGCTCAGCGAAACGTTCGAACCTCTGCGGGGGTATATCGGCTGGTCCTGCGAGTTGCGTCCGAAGGTTAACCCGACGTTCAGGTTGTTCGACGTCCCGTTGCTGAAAGGCAGGCTGTAGTATCCGCCCGATCGGGGCCAGTCCTGTACCTTGTAGCGCATGTAGGTCACTTCGGTGGACAGGGAAAACCAGTCGTCGGGCCATTTCAGCATTTTTCCCAGCCCCACGGTAACCCCGGATGTTTTGTAATACTGGTTGGCTCCTTCCGATTGCCAGTAATAGCTCTGGTTGGTGATTTTCGAATGATAGAGCGAAATGGAGAAGGAATTTCTTTTTTTGCCGCCCAGCCACGGTTCCACGAAAGTAACGTTGTAGGACTGGTAATATTTTCCGTTCGACTGTACGGACAGCCCAAGCGTTTGTCCGTCGCCGGAAGGGACGGGTCGCCACGAACGGAGATCGAAAAGACGGCTGGAAGCAAAATTATTGAACCTCACTCCCACACGTCCGATGAACATGCCTCCTCCGAAGCCTGCCGAGAGTTCCAGCTGGTCGTTTGCCTTCTCTTCGAGCGGATAGACGATGTCCACCGTAGCATTTTGCGGTTTCGGTCTTATGTCGGGCATCAGGTTTTCGGGGTTGAAATGCCCCAGCGAGGCGAGTTCGCGAATGTCTCTTATCAGGTTTTCCTTGCTGTAGAGATCGCCGGGACGCACGCGAAGCTCCCTGCGCACCACGTGTTCGTTGGTTTTATTGTTTCCCTTGATGATCACCCGGTCAATGGTGGCTTGTTCTCCTTCGTGTACGCGCATTTCCACGTCCACCGAATCATTTTCGATGCGCAGTTCTACCGGCTGGATACCCGAAAACAAATATCCGTTGTTCTGATAGACGGAACTGACGGCGTCTTCGTCGCTCAGCAGCCGTTTGGTAAGCCCTACCTGATCGTAAATATCGCCCTTCTTGTAACCGAATATGTTTTGCAGCATTTCGGTCGGGTACTTGGTATTTCCCACCCAGCTGATGTTTCGGTAAAAATATTTGTTTCCTTCGTTCACCCTGATGTGCAGTACCACCCTGTTGTCCTTGACAAAGGTAATGGAGTCGTTCAGAATGGCAAAATCGCGGTATCCGTGTTCGTTGTAAAATTCGGACAGTTTTGCGCGATCGCCTTTGAAGTTGCTTTCGATGTATTTTTTTGATTTGAAAATGTTCCAGTTGCGCCTCAACTGTTTGGTCTTTTTCATTGCTTTGCGCACCTGTCTGTCTTTAAACACCGAATTGCCGATCACATTTATTTCTGCAATCTTTACCTTGGCATGTTTGTCCACCAGCACTTTCAAGGCAATTCTGTTGATGTGTATGGTGTCCTGCTTTTGAATGAAATTGACGGAAACGTTGTAAAATCCTTTTTCCTTATAATGTTTGGTGATGATGGTACGAATGTCGTTGAGGAGATTTTCCGTGACCTGCCTGCCGGGTCTGACGTTGATTTTTTCCGTCAGATCTTTTATTTCGCCCTTTTTCACCCCTTCAATGGTCAGTTTTGAGAGTTGTGAGCGTTCGCGAAGAACAATTTCGAGAAAAATCACGTTACCTTCTATTTTGTCGGCAATGATTTTCACGTCGGAAAACAACCCCTGCGCCCAGAAAAAATCCACTACCTTGGTAATCTCTTCGCTCGGGATGGATATTTTCCTGCCCACTTCCAGTCCCGACATGCTGATCAGGTGCTGCGTATCCAGAAATTTCACTCCCGATATTTTCACTCCTCCAATAATATAGTACTGGGGATTGGAATAGTCCATCACGGGCAATTCCGAATAATCTGCCGGTTCCTGTGCACGTATGTTGAGGGGCAACAAGTGAGAAACAGCGATGATATAAAGCGTTACTTTTCGCAACATATTATTGATTTTGTGATTGTTCGTATTGATGCAACTGTTCGCTCGTTTTTCCGAAACGGCGTTCTCTCTGTTGGAAATCTACAATAGCCTGATAGAAATCTTCCTTTTTGAAATCAGGCCACAGCACCGGCGTAAAATATAATTCGGTATAGGCAATCTGCCAGAGCAGGAAATTGCTGATTCGAAATTCTCCGCTGGTACGTATCAGCAGTTCGGGATCGGGAATATCCCGTGTTTGCAGATAGCCGGCAAAAATATCTTCGGTGAGCGCCTCCTGCGGTTTTCCCGCCTCCATATCGGCTTTGATAAGGTCTATCGCGCGAAGTATTTCCCACCGTCCGCTGTAATTGAGCGCTAAAATTAACTTCAAACCCGTGTTGCCGGCTGTTTTTGCGATGGTCATATTCAATTGCCTGCCCACATGATCGGACAACCCGCCGGTGTGACCGATGGTCATCAGGCGGATATTGTTCTTCATCAGGGTGGGCGTTTCGTCATGAAGCGAAGATACCAGCAAAGACATCAGCGCATCAACTTCTCTTTGGGGACGTTTCCAGTTTTCGGTGGAGAAGGCGTACAGCGTCAGGTAACGTATTCCTGTTTCCGCTGCTGCTTCTACCGTTTCTCTGACGGCATTCACACCATTCTTGTGTCCGAATATCCGTTGATTCCCTTTCCTTTTTGCCCATCTTCCGTTACCGTCCATGATGACGGCAATGTGCGCGGGCAACCTGCCTGTATCTATTTTTTCCTTGTATGTCATTTATAACCAAACGGTTGTTTGTATGCAGGGCATTCAAAACTTTCCTCAAAGATACGGAAAGTAATGAAAATCCCAACAAACGAATACCAATCATTATTGTGCCATGTAGAAAACGACCCGTCGATCCCGTGATTGGGGATGCCATCCGGTTCATCGGTGAATGTCTTCCGCAATCCCCATTCGCAGCCGGCGCTGATATTGGAATTGAACCGGTGTTTGTAGCCCACTCCGAACGGAATGGTTACATGACCGGAAGAAATATTGCGTACTGTGGAGGTCACGATAAACGAGTAGCCGACGCCGGCAAAAATATACGGCGTGTGGGCGGAGGACGTCCGTCCGGTGCTGGTGTAGGGCAGGAAATGAAACTCGTATCCGACATGCGCGTCCACCAGCGACGTTTCAAACTTAAGCCCCCGCTGCTGCTGAAAATCGTTTTTGAAATCCATGTCGTCGCCTTTGAGTTGCCCGTAAGTTACATTTGCCCGCAGAGCGTGATGTTCGCCGAAATGATGCTTCATCAGCAATCCGGCGGATATGCCGGGCGAATAAAACTGCCTGCGCGGATTGATGTCGCCAAGGTAATACGACACGCCTCCGGATACGCCGAAGTCCGTGCGTACACGAAAATCTTCTCCGCTTGCGCTATGCAGGCAAAACAGGCATGACAAACCGGCAATAATATATTTGACTGATCCCAATCTCGAATATTTTGGACATTATATTAAGCGAAACGCAAATAGTTTCGGTTTATTGTTCCGGTATCCCCAATTAAAGATTTTTTAACGTCCGGAAACTCTTTTACCGCCGGCAAAATGAAATTTATATATCAGATGCAGCGTGGTGAAGAAATATACATCGTCGGATGAGGACTGTACGCCCAATCCGTCAAGATAGTCGGAGGTGGTGAACCGTCCGCCGAGTTCAAGCCCCAAAGCCCAGTTGAACGAGAGGTCTGTCCGTATGCCGACTCCTATCGGAAGCACAAATCCGCCGGTTTGGTCGACGGTAGTTCGTCCCGATTCCGATTCAAGAAAACTCGAATACGGCGGTTCCAACGCCGGTTCGGCATATGCAAACCCCATTCCGGCAAACAGGTACGGACAGGTGGTCAATTGGGAACCGCTGATCCCTTTCCGTTTGGCAAGCATGGACCCCACCGAACCTTTGATGTTCGCCAAAGTCCATTCTATTTGCCCCGACAGTTCATAAAGGGAGGAAACAAACCGTGTTTCATGCACGGTATTCTCGTTGCTTCCGGCAGTCTGCCCGACAAACAGGTTGATCTTTCCGGAAAAGTATTCGTTAAATTCGTACCGACCGCCCAGATGTGCTACCGGACGGGTGTGGGACAATTGGAGTTGCCGAAAGCCGCCTCCTACATCGCCGAAAACATTGACGGCGCCGACGCCGAAATGTAATTCATACGTTTTGTCACGTTTGTTCTGAGCGTTTGCCGACATGCCGGAAAGTACCGAAAACAGGGCAACTGCAAGCGAAATGTTGATATATCTGATCATATATTTGACTGTTTTTCAGTGAGCAAAAATACTAAAAAAGTATAAAAACAAAAATAATTGATAAATATTATTTTTGAGTTGCCGGTGCAGGGGACGCTATCCTGCCTGCACGTTGATCTCCCGACATGATCGGGAAGATGCGTCAAAAGCAGGTAATGGGTACTTGAGAATTGGCGGAAAATAAAAGTTGCCGTTTTCAAATCACCGATACGTCATTGCGGACTATTTCCACTTCCGGACGTTTCAGCTTGTTTGATTTTATAATCATCGCCACCAATGACGAAATCCATCATCGAACCTGCGTGTTCGCCTTGCTCGGACAAGCCTAAGCCTGACAAGCCGGAAGCAAAGGATGTATTTACCTTCGGTAAGAGCTTCGCCGTTCAGATTGTCGCATATATGGAGAATGTGTAAAAGTCCCTGCGGGGACGACACTTTATTAACCGTATGCTTCAGCTTACGGACAGGACAGCATCCATACTCTCCCAAGTTCCTGCACCTTATATTTGCAGCGTGAAAAAAAGAATGGTAATTTTGCAAGAGAGTATGAACAATAAAATTCAAAAGGAAGGAAGCAAAACAGTAATCTACAGTCCCGTAAAAGGAAGACTTATGTCCCTGTTTAACACTGTTTTGGTTCTCTTGAAATAACGACCTGAACAAGAATTTAATCCTGATTTATTAAGGTGCTTAGGATTCGTCCATAAATAAATGTATCATTTGTTTATTTCGTTTTGAGGTGAGGACAAAACGGAATTGGGGATTTTTCCTCACACCCAGCCTCTCTCCAAAATGGAGAGAGGGGGAGAGCCATATAGGGACAGAATGGGAATAAATGTATCGCTTATTTTTGTACAATGCCTAAATCAATATCATATCATGTCAAAAAAATTATCCATCATCAGTTTCAGCGGCGATTTCGACAAACTCACCGCCGTATTTACACTGCCAACAGGAGCTGCTGCCGTCGGTTACGAAGTAAACCTGTTCGTCACCTTCTGGGAATTGGACGCCATCAAGAAAAAGCAGGGTCGCGCATTTCTCGAAGGAACGCCGCTCACCAAAATTTTCGGCTTCCTGATGGGCGGTTTGTATTTCCGTACCCTCTTCCGATTGTTTTTAATTTCTGTATTGCGACGTTCAAACGCGCGGATCGAGCAGTGTTGCCACCGCTCTTCTTTGCGTTTATGATCCCTTTAAACAGGTCTTGTACCGCCACAAATCCAAATGTCTCCATTTCCGCTCTTTTCTTTGGTCATAGATCGGATAACGGAAAAGAACGCAAAACATTTTCTTTGCGCCTTTTGCGACACTCTTTGCGCCCTTTGCGGTTAGAAATTTCTTTACGGTGCGACAATAGGGACTACACCCATATAAACATCTCAGAGTTCAAATACAACCGGCTCGTTCACAAGTTGATAATTTTCATTCAGGATGGCGCCGTTGATAAACG
>JAISRX010000047.1 GCA_031273395.1 Bacteroidales bacterium
TTTTTATACTTTATTTACAAGGGGATAAATCCCCCTGTTGTTATCTTCCTGTTGTTTCGGTTTGCACACAAAAAAAGCGTGCAAACCTTTTTAATATATCGGTTTACACGCTTTGAAATTCGTTTCGTTATAACTAATACGTATCAGCTATTCAGGACAGTTCGCATAATTTGCTCAATATACGCTGTCTGTACATTTTCCATTTCGGATTTATCATAAACAAATAACAGGATGACTCTGTCCCGTACAATCTCAAAATAAAAAATAACCCGCCCGCCGCCGCTTTTGCCTTTTCCCTTGCTTTTAACAGCAAATAAAAACGTATAACGGATATGAAATTCGACCTCGAAGAGGTCACATGTTTATAGAAGCAATGTACCCTTCTGTTGTACGACCCCGTCGGGGTCGAATGGAAACACAGCATCGTTTTTCTATAAACATACGATGCCTTCGGCATCAAAAACCATGATACATTATTTATTTCACGTTCCTAAGTGTGATTTGCCCCGAACATTCCTGTTTGCCTCGATCCTTAAAACGGGAGGCGCTTTGAAAGTCATGCCTCCCGTCTTCAAATGCCGATGATGAGGCGCAATGTTTTGCGCCTCTGCCAACACCATCCGTGCTTACTGTGCTGCGGTATCCGCTTTTACTACCTGCCCGCCTTTGGTAATACCGCCTTCGTTGAAGGAGTCAATCGCAAAGAAATACGGTTGACCGGTGTGCAACACATGTATGGACAGCTCGGTTTTTCCGTACACCAAATAATTCTGGTACAATTTATCCTCCTTACTGCCGAAACGGATGTTATAACCGGTGGCATTCGGAACGGCGTCCCATTTTAGCGTTACCATCCGAAGGTCATCGCCCCGTTGCGCGGAAAATGAAGCGACGGCGTCCGGCGCTTTTTTACTGCTTTTGCCGAAAACGCGGAAGTCGGACAGGGAGAATTTCCCGGAAGGAACCCGGAAATTAGTGATCCGGAGATATTGCGCTTTCACAGGCTGCGACAGTTGGATGTATTCATGAGGCGCGTCCCGGATCGTGTCCCTGGATTTATCAACAAGGACAGTCCAGTTTTTCCCGTCTGTCGATTGATCTATTTTATATTGATAGTAAATGCCCGCCGCCCTGCCGAACAGCTGGGCGCCTTCATCGGCAAAGTTGATTTGCAGGGCGTACACATCGCACGTTTCACCCAAATCAACGGAGAACCATTCCCCTTGATCACCCGTGGCGGCGCTCCAGCGGGTGCGTATCTCCTCGTCCACCGCATTTTGAGGGTCGTTGCTCTGGAAAAATTCGGACGGTTCGTCTTTAGCGGACAAAGTGGATGATGCTTCCACTTTTTTATGATACGACAACAGCATCCAGCCCGGAAAAAGCTCTTCGGGCGAGGAGATTTTCCTGTCAGGAAGAATCAGCGGATAATCGCCGAAGCCGGTATAGGCATACATTTCGCCGTCCTGATCGAAGAAGGTGGGGAACAGGGACAGACGCCGTTCAAACATGTGGCGCACCGAAATGGCGACGGTTCCGATATGCCAGTAGTTGCCGTATTTATCCTGAAACGTACTCCCGTGTCCGGCTCCGTTGGCAAAACCTTCCGGTTTGTAGGCAAAGGGATTGTGTTCGGCAAGCGTGTAGGGACCCAGCGGTCGGTCGGAGACGTACACGCCATCGTTATAGCTTTTGAACTGCGTGCCGGGAGTGGCATACTGCAGGTAATATTTCCCGTTATACTTGGTCATCCAGCCGCCTTCGATCCACGACTTTTCTTCAAAGACGTTGTTATAGTCGCCCCGAACTTCCCATCCGTATTTATCCCTCTGACCATGCACCAGCGTGACCGGTTTTCCGATGACGTCGAAGGTTTGGGGATCGATTTCGACGCCGGTAATCGGATTTTCATTGCTGCATCCGCTGTAATAATAGAGCCGTCCGTCATCGTCGGGGAAAAGCGCCGGATCACCGTCGGTCAGTTGGAACTGCTCCTTGACCACCTGCCATGTTCCCGACTTCGGGTCGGTTGAACGAAGCACCCGCCTGTAGCCGGGGGTGATGAAATAAATAGCATCACCGATGACTGCGGCAGTCGGCGCATAATTTTCCACAGGGAAATTGTTCGGGACAAGCAAATCCGTATGTGCGGCGGCAGGGTCCTGATTTTCCGCAGGAAGATCGTGCGGGACGATCAAATCCCACCGGATAAGGTCGGCGGAATGAAAATAACCTCCCAGTTTGGAAGCGAACAAATAAAATTCGTCCTTAAAGAGGACAAGCGACGGATCGGCGGCTTCTCTGCGGGAAGGCGCATCCAAACAGAACCGGTAACTTAAATCGACGGGATTGCAAATCGTTTGAAACTGCGCCGATTTCGTCTCCCTGGACGCCTGCCGGTTACAGCCGGCGGCAAGGAACAAACCTGATGCTAACATAGCATAATACAAATAACTTCTTTTCATTATGGAAAAATTTATAATGTTTATGGCTCCAAAGATATATATTTATTTGATATTGTTGTTTGATAATTGAGATTAACGAAAAAAATAGCGGTAAAATTATTGTAACCGGTTAAATAACATGAACCTGTAGCAATTTGAATGATGAAAAAAATGTATTTTCAATGATATTTCAGTTAATTCTTTTTTTGATGCGCTATTGACTTCATCAAATATTGTTTCATCTCCCTAACGGGACGGCGTCATGCATCACCGCGGGTGGAGCGCAGCGAACGGCGAAGCCCTCAGCAAAGTTAAACCCGTGAACACGAATCCCGCACCCTTTCAGGACTTTTACGCCTGCGACAATTTGAAACGTGAGTTCGACGCAGTTAAATGCACACCAAACAAAAGGGCAGCATATTCAATATGCTGCCTCAATTTACATCAATTCCGGAAATAAGATAACAGTGTTTTGACTCTGTCAGGGTTAGCGGGGGACGCCATCCGTTTCCGCGCCGTCATTTCCTCCTGTTTATTGCTTAAAATATAACTGCCTGCAAGGACGCACAGGTAATTTGAAAATGGCAACTGTTATTTCCGAACAATGCCTTTCACTATTCCTTGAGTTTCATATCGGCTCTCATCAAAAAAACATTATAAGGCTTCCATTGCGACATTAAAAAGTACAGACGGGCGTCCGAATCTTTCGCCGGATGCATGAACGAGCCATATAACTGAGGATACGACACTCCCGTTGCCAGTGTTTTTTCCTTAGTCCACACTCCTGTAATTTCAGCGGCGTCGCGATACATGAGGGCGTATTTTTCACTGTCGAAATAGGTGACTATCCAACGGTTGAATCCTTTATGGTACATCAACGAGGCTTCTCCCACCGTACCTTCAAAAATAACCGACGCCGCCGACTCGGTTTTGATCCAGCCCTGCTGTTCGTTCCAGTATTCATACGCTTCCATGTTCAACATTTCATTTTCGGGGATGCGCGCTAATTTTCCCGATCCTGCCCGTCCCGGAGGCGTTCCGATCATGTAAACATAGCCGTCTTTCCTTGCATAACACACCTGACCGAAATTACTGTCGGACAGAAATCTTACGTTTTCGCAGCGTTGCCATGTGCTTCCATTGTCCGCAGAAGCGTACAGGGAAGAAAAATTCGTCAGCCATCCGTCCCATGTGCGGATGTTCATGTAATGCAGGTAGTCCATCCCTCCTGCACGGATAGCCGCCGTAGGAATGGAAGTATAATCGCCGTTTCCCGAAGTGTTTTTTGCGGAATAGGCTATTTCGCGCGCAGCGCCGTTGCCGTCTGTCGCCATACCGCTGAAGGCAAGCCCGTCATCCAAATCCGTATCGTGTGAAAAAGCCAGCACGTTGGATCGCCAGTATCCTCCTGATGGTCCTCCGTTGGGTTGCGGGGTAAAATCCCTGCCGTATGTATCGCCGAAAAACATCCCGTACATGCCGTTTTCCATATCCCAGACGATGCCCAGATCCGTTCCGCCCACATTGTAGTTTTCATCTGTCCGGTTGGGATTGGGCAATCCTTCGCCGTTCAACGATTTTCCGGTCACCCGGGAAATCATGGTCAGACCGTCAAGCAAAATTCCTTCGCGAGTGTCCGCTTTCAGTATGGCGGTGGCAATAACCGTTCCGTCCTTTGCCTGAGCCTCAAAGATAAAGTTAAACTGTTCGTCGTCGTTTTCCAAAGGCGTATATTCAAACAGGAAGTGATCTTCAAAAGCGTCAGCCGGCACAATTTGATGAAGCATCCTTCCCCTGGAATCCTGCTTTTTGACATGCAACTCGCCTAACAGAGATTTGTCCTTTACGCTCACCGTTACCGTATTGAAACCGGTGGAGGCGGCAAACAGCGTATCGGCGCTCAGTGTGATTTCCGTCAACCGAACGGGCGCGTCATCCTGTTTGTTTCCGCAACTAAGAAATACAACGGAAGACGCCAAATATAACCATACGGAAAAAAATCCGTACATTTTTCTGATGAAATATAAATAAAACATGACCGTATTTTTTAGATGTTTCAACGATTATTTTTGTTCCGGAATGATATACTGACTCCCGATTTTCATTACTTCTTTCCCGTTTTCCTGTTCAAAATGCACGGTACCGATGTACATGTGGCGCGGATGGATTTCCTTTGTATTGTTGTGCGCGTGGAACACAATCCGCAGGTTGCCTTCCTTGTCGGTAAACATGGCGCTATGCCCGACGCCCGTTAATCCTGTGGGATTTTGCAGAATGGGATTTTGATCGTATTTTGTCCATTCGCCCGTAATATCGGTGGCGGTGGCAAATCCTACGCCATAAAACTGACTTTCGTAGCTGTTTGCCGAATAAGTCAGGTAGTACACCCCGTTATGTTTTACTGCAAACGCGCCTTCATTAACGGTAGGCCACACTCTTTCCCATTCCTGCGACGTTTTGATACATCGGTGTATGGTGTTGGTTTTGATTTCCGTCAGGCTGTTTTCCAGTTCGGCGACACAGATATTCAAACCGCCGTCGAAACGGTCGAAAAACATATACGGCGTACCGTCCTCATCAATGAAAAGCGTGTTGTCGATACATTTTTCATCTTCCAGCATCGGTTTCTTTACCTCCTGCCGGAACGGTCCCAAAGGGCTGTCGGCAACGGCGACACAAATATGTTCCTCCGCAGAAAAATACATGTAAAACTTCCCGTTGACGTGATACACTTCGGGCGCCCAGAACCATCTGTCGCCCCATACGTCGGCTTTGAGCAGCGCGTATCTTTTCAATTCCCATGTCGCCAGATCATCGGATACGAACACGGGGATACCGTCGTCGGAATACGTGCCGTAAGCATAATATATGTTGTTGTACAGCATGATGAACGGATCGGCAAGGGGGACTCGGGTAATCGTCTTTGACGGCGTTTGCGGTTGTTCTTCTTCTTTCGCCTTCTCGCCCTTGCAGGAAAGCGTCGTCATGGCGAAAATCATGACAAAAAACAGATATTTCATTTTACTTTATTTTTATTGGTACAAATATATAAAATTTCGGCTCTATAAGGTTTTGTGCGGGTACAATGTAGGGAAGGGAAGACATCAGGTCTTCAATACGAATACCTCCAATGAAGCGCAGCGATTGAGGGTTGCGCGGTTTCCCAAAAACATTTTCCGCCTGTGGAAAATCTTTTTCCCACCGAATTTTTTCCAAAATTTTCAATTAAAAAAGATATCCGCCGGAAGATATTTCCGGCGGTATCCTTAATTACTGCATTTATTGCCATCCCGGAGCCTGAACCAGATTATTCAGGTTTTTATTGATTTCCGCCTGAGAAATAGGAAAAAGATAATGCTTCGGCTCAAAAATCCGGTCTTCTACTTTGATCCTGTTGTAAAAATCAGGATCATTGCCATTTTCTCCGGAAAAAATATCCAGACTGTGTACCGGTCTGTTTTCCGAAACACCGGCTTCCATCCATCTCCGCACATCGAAGAACCGATGCGTTTCAAACGCAAGTTCGATCCGGCGTTCGTGATGAATTTTCGCCCTCATCCCCGTTTTGTCCAGATTTGTCGGCAAGCCCGGCAAACCGGAACGGTCTCTGATTTCGTTCACATACTTATATACGTCGGCTACGGGTCCCTGCGCCTCGTTCAGCGCTTCGGCGTAATTCAGGTATATCTCTCCCAAACGGAAATACACCCAGTTGTGAACCCGTATTCTCCAAGGTTCGATATTGAACTGATGATCCACGATTTTACGCATCAGATAGCCGGTTTTGCAATAATCGCTGCCGGCGTTGTTCTTCCCGTCTATTCCCCTGAACCAAAATTCAAGCGTATGAGGGACGTCGCTCCATCTGTTGGTTTTCCATATCTGTTTGGCAAAATTGATGCTGGCATAGAAACGGGGTTCGCGATTTTCATACATCTTCCACACCCCTGCCGGATAATAGCCTTTGGGATGAGCCGTTGCGGAAAAACCGTCTTCCCCGTATCCCGACGCGCCGTTGATGACGGGGGTCAGCCCGTCGTTGGTATAACCGGTGATCGGCGTGGATCCGTCAGCCATTTCGTAGGCGTCCACCATTTCCTGCGTAGGATTGAGAATGGAGAACCCTCCGATACCTATCGGATCGGCGCAGCGGTTCCCGTGCTGGAAATCGCCGCACTGCTTCCAGAAGAGCCATTCCCTGTTGTAATGCTCCTGCCAGATGTTGCCGTAATTTGCCACAGGATCATTGTCGGCTGCCCTGTACAGCCCGTATCCGTTGTTTTCTGCCTGTGTGATGCAATCCAGCGCGGCATTGGCGGCTTTTTGCCACAATTGTTGCCGTTGTCCGTCCGTTAAAGCCGGCGCTAATTCTTCCCCGTCGTAGTTTTTGAAATTTGCGGTATAGTCCGCATTTTCCGTCCACAAGGGGCTTGCCGCATACAGGAGGGCGCGCGATTTCAGCGCCAGCGCGGCAATAGACGTCACCCTTCCCGATTCGCCCGCCGGTTTTGTGGGCAACAGCAACGAATCCGCCCTCCGGCAGTCGGCGGCAATGAAGTCGGCTACTTCCTGAACAGGTCTCCTCACGAAGCTCTGGAAATCATCGTCGGATTGAACCTGTCTGTCAAGGATGATCACGGGACCGTAAGCCCGCATGAGCTGGAAATGGAAAAAGGCGCGAAGGAAATAGGCTTCCCCTTTCCATGTGTCCTTTTCCGTTTGACCGGTAGGCACTTCATCCACCCGTTCAAGGAAAATATTTGCCTTGCGGATGGGAATATAGGAATCGTACCATATCGGTATGGAGGTAATATTGGTAGGATTCCATGCTCCGGCATTGATGTCATGCGTATATGATCCGCCGTAGGCAATTTCCATTTCGTCGCAACCGCCTACCCAGGGACTGCGAAATTCCGCTCCCGCATCGGCAAAATTTGACTCCAGAGGCGTTGCCCGGTAGATGTTGGACAGGAAATTCTGCGCAAAAATGCGGCTTTGAAAAACTTTGTCCAGCGTCAGTTCTTCCGTCGGCTGCTTGTCGAGGTAATCGTCGCATCCGAAGATACATGCCGCAAAAAGCGCCGCCATGATTAAATTGATTGTTTTCATATTCTTTACTTTTAAAAATTATACATTAAAAATTCACCTGCGCTCCGACATTCATGATTCTCTGTCGCGGATAACTTCCGGTTTGTTGCATTTCGGGATCCATGATTTTGATTTTGTCCCACACATACAGGTTGTTGCCGTTGATAAAGAAGCGGATGCTTTCCATTTTGATTTTTTCCGTCCATCTCTGCGGCGCTGTCCAGCCTATTTCCGCATTTTGCAGCCGCAGGTACGAAGCGTCCCGCATGTACATGGTGGACAACCGGTAATTGTTCGGGTTTTTCCCGGCAATCACTGCGGGATACTTTGCGCCGGCGTTGTCGTCCGCACCGGGTATCCAGCGATGGTCGTAATACTCCCTGAAGACGTTGTAGCTCGGATATTCCAGTTCGTAGGGCATCATACCGCTGCCGTCGAGGAAAATGCTTCTGTTGGTAACGCCGTTGAAATAGACCGTCAGGTCAAAGCCTTTGTAAGCCAGCGTTCCGCCGAAACCGAACATGATTTCGGGCGTTACGCTGTAGCCGATAGGCACGCGGTCGTTATCGTCGATGACGTCGTCGTCCTCCGGGTTCTGGTTTTTGTACTTGATGTCGCCCGGCTTTACCACCGCCTGAAAGGTTTGTTTCGGGCTGTTGGTAATATCGTCGTCGTCTTTGAAGAAACCGATGGCTTCCAGTCCGAAATACTGTCCTATCCGGTTGCCGCGCTCGTTCAGGTAGGGATAAAGCTGTTCGGGCTTGTCGTCTTCCAGTATCTTGTTGCGCGAAAACGAGAAATTTCCCCTGAATGAATAGTACAGTCCGAAGGAGGTAGTATTCCTGATTTCCAACATTCCGTCAATCCCGCGGTTTTCCACCTTCCCGACATTTCCCCAGGGAATGGATTCGGTGAGATAACCGGCAAACTGCGGTACTACCTGCCGGCGTACCAGTATCCCGTCGCGCAGTTCATGGAAGGCGTCCACCTGCAAGGTGATTTTGTTGTCCCAAAAACCGAGATCCAGCCCCACATTGCTTTTGGTGGATGTTTCCCATGTTACGTTTTCGGCGCCTACCTTGCTTTCCGTCATGCCGGTATCCCAGACGTGCGACGTCCCCCAGGCATATCCGGCGGCATTTTTATTGATGGTGGTCAGGTAAAGGAAACGGTCGCCTCCTATCTGGTCGTTGCCTACCAGCCCGTGCGATCCCCTGATTTTTAACTGGCTGACGGCGTCCACGCCCCAGAACGCTTCGTTGGAAACAATCCAGCCGGCGGAGACGGAAGGGAAGAAGCCGTAACGTTTGCCTTTGGGAAAGTTTTCCGAACCGTTGTACCCGAAATTGAACTCAAACAGGTAGCGTTTGTCGAAATCGTAAGCCAGACGACCGGCAAGCCCCTGCCAGCGCTGCGGTATGTTAGCCATATCGCTGGTCGCCTGCACGTTCACATACTCCCGCCTGTTGAACAGGAAAACGCCCATGAAACTGTGCCGGTCGAAAGTTCTTTCGTAATTCAGTCCGGCGTCCAGATAGGTGGAACGGTTGCCGTTGCTGGAAACGCTGGAACCCATCGTACCGGGTTCGCGAAGTATCGCATATCTGTCCTCTCCGGTAACAGGGTCGGGACCCAGATAATCAGACGTTCCGAAAGCGATCCGGCGGAAAATTTCGGAAAAGTTATAGGCGTCGAAGGAGAATTTTGCGGAGAGCGACAAGCCTTTGGTCATCAGGTGCGACAAGTCCCATTTGGCGCCGAAAGTACCCTGTACCGTGTTGACGTACATGTTGGTATATCCGCTTTGGGTGGTCAACGCCCACGGGTTGCCGAATTTCACAAAATCCGCTCCCGCAGTGCCGCCAATCGAACCGTCGGGGTTGCGTACCGGAAAATCAATCGGCGAAACCCGTTTGGTGGCGTCATAAATTGTCTGCGCCGCCGTGCCTTGATAGGTACGGTTCTGGATGATGGCAGCCAAGCCCAGGTCAATCACAAGGTCTTTGTATACGTTGATGTCCACGTTGGAACGGAAGTTGAAGCGGTTCAGCTGGGCGTTGGTTCTGTAGTCCAGCGATTTGTCCTCATTGTACAAACCGCTTTGCGCGGTGTAGCCCGCGCTGACATAGTAACGCACCGTTTCTCCCCCGCCGGTCACACTGAGGTTGTTGACGGACTGTCCGCTGGTCTTTTTATAGACTTCGTCCGTCCAGTTCACGTTCGGGTACAGGTAGGGATCGGAGCCTGTCCTGAATTTCTCTATTTCCTCTTCCGTCCACGGCAAGGGATTTCCCGTATATTCGGAGGCTTCGTTCATCAGCGAGGCAAATTCCCATCCTTCGATGTAATTGGGAAACCTCATCCCCCTCAACTGCGCCCACTCGGTGCGCAGGGTCACTTTGGGTCTGCCCATTTTGCCCTTTTTGGTGGTGATCAGGATCACGCCGTTTGCGCCCCTCACGCCGTACACCGCAGTTGCCGAAGCATCCTTCAACAGTGAAAACGATTCCACTTCCTGCGGATTGACCAGATTGATGTCGCGTTCCACGCCATCCACCAGCACCAGCGGATTCGTGGTACCGGTGAAAGTACTCATACCGCGAATATACAGCTGTGCGCCGTCAAATCCCGGCTCGCCGCTTCCCTGCCTTGTGATGATCCCCGGCAATTGACCGCCCAAAGCATTGGAAAAAGAGGCGACGGGTATCGAAGTCAGGTTCTTCATGGAAATAGTAGATAAGGCTCCCGTAACGGAGACCTTTTTCTGAGTACCGTACCCGATGACAACAACACCTTCCATTTCCTGTGTTGCTTCCCTGAGTACAATATTCAATATCAGTCGATCACCTATCTCAATTTCTTGAGTTTGGTAGCCAACATACGAAAATACCAGCATCCGGGCTTCGGAAGAAACTCTGATACTGTATTTTCCTTCCGCGTCGGTAACGTTTCCCGTCGCAGTTCCCTTCACTACGATCGTTACGCCTGCCAGCGGCTGTCCTTCGACGTCCAACACAACACCGTTTATATTTTTGTCGGTTTGTCTGTTTTCCGCCGATACGCTAATAAATTGTCCTAACAGGACTGCCAGCAAGATAACTTTTGTTATCGTGCCGTTCAATAAATAATACATCTTCATATAAATTTTGATTTTAATTTTTAACTACTTAATAAATAAAACTTTTTGATTTGACTTTTTACTTCTCATTTTACATAGGCATTCATTTTTAAAATTTAACTGCATCTAATTAATCGTTTAACTAAATCTTCATGAAAGAGACGAGCAGCCGGCATGAAGTTTCTTCCTGCGCGATGCGCCGTCGATGGGCGGCAGGCACAAAAAAAGCCGCACATGTTTGAAAAACATGCGACGGCTATGAGTAATTTCCGAAAATTATTTCTTATATTACGCGCGTGCGTAACTCTCGCTCTCTCTCTCTCTCTCTCTCTCTCTCTCTCTCTCTCTCTCTCTCTCTCTC
>JAISRX010000098.1 GCA_031273395.1 Bacteroidales bacterium
CTGGCGAAACAGAAAGCGCTGGGCATTACGGCGAAGAATTTCACGCCTTCCGTCAAAAATGAGGATATCTACGACTGGGAACGTCTGGCGTATGACCAGCGGCAGGCATGGAGCAGGAAAATGGAAGTTTTTGCGGCAATGGTCGATCGCCTTGATCAGGGAGTGGGACGTGTGCTGGAAGAACTGGAAAATCTTCACATCGACGACAATACCCTCATCGTCTTCATTTCCGACAACGGCGCTCCGGCGGAAGACCTGGTAAGATGGTTTCACGGAGCGGTGCGCAACACGGGACCTGTGGGAACCATCGGCTCATACGAGTCGCAGAGCAAAAACTGGTCGTATGCCTCCAACACGCCTTTGCGCGATTTCAAGGATTATCTGTATGAAGGCGGCATCAGTTCGCCGTTCATTGCGTGGTTTCCCCGTAAAATCAAAGCAGGGAGCATCGCGCGCGGAACCGGTCACATCATCGACATTGCGCCGACCCTGTACGAAATTGCCGGCGCCGAATATCCTTCGCAGTACGGGGAGGTCAAACCGTTTGCACTGCCCGGCAAAAGCCTTGTACCCGTACTTTACGGACAGCAGACGGAGGTGAACCGCGACGAACCGCTTTTCTGGGAACGCGCAGGCAACCGCGCAGTGCGACAGGGCAAATGGAAACTGACCTCTCATTATCCGGGTTATGCGTGGGAACTGTATGACATGGAGACCGACCGCGGCGAAACCGCCAACGTTGCCGCACAGCATCACGAAACGGTAAGCCGCCTTTCCACGCTGTATTTCCGGTGGGCAAAAGAAACGGGCGCAGTGGATTTCCACACCATCGAAGACCGCGAACCGCCCTTCATGAAGGAATTTCGCAAAAGCAAAATTCAGGAACCCGCACGGGCTATGTTTTCATTTTAAGACGGTACGGTTTGGCAAATATCCGCTGTTGTCTGCCCGCAACAAGAAGACCTGTAAGATATGATTTTTATTCAAAAAAATCATATCTTTGTACTGTATAAAAAACGGTAAAATGCCATGCAGTTGGATTTTGAGATAGACGTATTGACCCATTCCATTGAGAATGTTGCGACGGGAGAATGTTTTTCGACGCTGGTGTTGCCGCTTGCCGAAACCGATTTGACGCAGGCAGGCAGGCTGGCTGGAAGTTCAACTGGAAAACAGAACTCAACCATCCGGAAAAACAGGTTTTCAAACTGGTGCTTGAGCAACAGGCAAGCGTCATACAGGGCTTGATCAGCCTGAGTATCCTGCAAGATCATGTTTATATGCATTTATTGGAGAGTGTGCCGCATAATATAGGAAGGAATAAGATGTATCAGGGTGTAGCGGGTAATTTAGTCGCTTATGCCTGCCAAATATCTTTTGCAAATGGTTTTGAGGGTTTCGTAGCATTTACGCCGAAAACAAAACTCATAGAACATTACAGGCAAACATTAGGCGCCGTTTTGATCGGCGGACAACGGATGGCTATACAAATGGATGCCGCCCAATCATTAGTGAATAAATATTTCCCCGATTTTTTAAATCATCAACAGTATAAGAAATGAAAACAGCAGACAAAATAAATGTCCCGGATTATTACAAACTGGATGACATTGGTTTATAGGCATTCAAGGAATGCCTTACACGGAAGAAGACGCCAAGTTCGTCAGCGCATACATACAGGCACAAAAAGCCAACCGTACCGAAGAAGAAAAAAGGGAGGCAGAAGCCCTCAATGCACGGTTTGCTGCCGGACTAAAGAAATCATCCGTGCAAGAACCCCTCCGGCAAACCTCCTCCAAACGGAAAAAGGAAAGGGTTTAGCCGTAAACAATCGGTATAACCGGCGTATAAACGATAAAAACAATTTACCGGTGAAATAACGCAGGGGCGGGGCTTGCCCCCGCCCACAAAAGCGATACCCCTCACGATATGGAAGTCCCGCAGGGACGGCGCTTTTCGGTATATCATATTCAAGTGTCGTCCCTGCGGGACTTGGGAGGGTATGGATGCCGTCCTGTCCGTAAGCTGAAGCATACGGTTAATAAAGTGTCGCCCCGTGCGGGACTTGCAGTACAGGGTGCGGGATACGTGTCCACAGGTTGCGGTACGGCAAAAAAAAGTTAAGAACCCTTTGGAGAGTTCTTAACCATTACCATACAAGATGCCTGCGGTGATTGTCCTATTTGATTTCCACCTCCGCTCCGGCTTCTTCCAGTTGCGCTTTGATCGATTCGGCTTCTTCCTTGGAAGCGCCTTCCTTCACAGCTTTTGGCGAGGCGTCAACCAGTTCCTTGGCTTCTTTCAGTCCAAGTCCGGTTAATTCCTTTACCAGCTTCACGATCTGCAATTTTGCACCGCCCGGCGATTTCAGGATCACATCGAATGATGTTTTTTCTTCTGCCACCGGAGCGTCTCCGCCGGCTGCGGGAGCGGCTATTGCCACTGCAGCCGCTGCGGGCTCAATTCCATACTCGTCTTTAAGCACCTGCGCCAACTCGTTTACTTCTTTAACGGTCAAGTTTACCAATTGTTCCGCTAACGCTTTAATATCTGCCATTTTAATATGATTTTATAAATTTTAATTATTTAATTCAAGATTTCTCCGATAATGTTTTTACCAAACCGGCAAGGAGATGTTTACCGGATTGCAAAGCCGAAATGACGTTCTTGGCAGGCGATTGCAGCAACAGTACAATATCGCCGATCAGTTCTTCCCTCGACTTGATAGTGACCAGTGTTTCCAGTTGGTTTTCGCCAACATATACCGTTTCTTCCACATAAGCGGCTTTCAGTGAAGGTCGCTGGTGGGTTCTGCGGAATTCCTTGATCAACTTTGCCGGAGTGCTGCTCTCGTTGGAGAACATCACCGATGTCGGAGTTTTTAACACTCCGAAGAGTTCTTCGTAATTACCGTTTGCTTTTTCGAGCGCTTTTTTCAAAAGGGTGTTTTTTGCCACCACTAATTTAATGCCTCTCTCAAAGCATAAACGGCGCAATGCACCGGTATCTGCAGCATTCAGACCCGAAATATCCGAAATATAGATATGAGGGAAACTGTTAATCTGTTCTACCAGTCCATCAATGATTTGACTTTTTTCTTCTTTCTTCATGATTGATGTTTATCAAAATTAACCGTTTACTCCTCTACGGATTTGGGATCTACTTTCAATCCGGGACTCATGGTAGTGGAGAGATAGATACTCTTCACGTAGGTGCCTTTTGCCGCTGCCGGTTTCAATTTGTGGATGGTGCCGAGAAATTCTTTCGCATTATCTACAATTTTATCGGGTGCAAACGACACTTTCCCTATTGAGGTGTGTACAATACCAAACTTGTCGACTTTAAAATCAATTTTACCTTGCTTTACTTCCGCCACCGCTTTGCCGATTTCCATGGTCACCGTTCCGCTTTTGGGGTTGGGCATCAGACCGCGAGGTCCCAGCACGCGCCCCAGAGCGCCGATTTTACCCATTACGGAGGGCATGGTGATGATCACATCCACGTCGGTCCAGCCGCCTTTGATCTTTTCGATGTATTCATCCAGTCCCACATGGTCGGCGCCGGCTTCTTTGGCTTCGGCTTCCTTTTCGGGAGGACAAAGCACCAGCACGCGAACCTGTTTGCCTGTCCCGTGCGGCAAGGATACCACCCCGCGTACCATTTGGTTCGATTTGCGGGGATCAACGCCCAGCCGGACGTCAATATCCACCGATGCATCGAATTTTTGCGTGGTGATGTCTTTCAGTAAGGCGGCAGCTTCCGACAATTCGTATGTCTTGGCAGGGTCCATCTTTTCTAAAACCAACTTCCTGTTTTTTGTAAGTCTTGCCATTTTTGCGTCAACTTTTTGATTATTTGGTGAAAGGAACTTCGCCGCTGACGGTGATTCCCATGCTGCGGGCAGTTCCGGCTACCATCTTCATCGCCGAATCCAGCGTAAATGCATTCATATCCTGCATTTTGTCTTTAGCGATCGCTTCTACGACATCCCAACCGATAGCGCCTATTTTTTTCCGGTTCGGTTCGGGCGACCCGGACTTTACCTTCGTGGCTTCGATCAGTTGAACCGGAACAGGCGGGGTCTTGGTGATAAAATCGAACGATTTATCTGCATAAACCGTAATCACCACAGGCACTACCTTTCCTGCCATTGTCTGCGTACGAGCGTTGAACTGCTTGCAAAAATCCATGATGTTCACTCCCTTTGAACCCAACGCCGGACCTACCGGAGGAGACGGATTGGCTGACCCGCCCTTGATCTGCAATTTAATTAATCCTGCAACTTCTTTTGCCATAACACTTAATTATTTAATGATTTACTGCGGACGTCGGGATATGTTGGAAGCTTATCCTTCTGTCCTATATATTTAAGGTGCGTAACATTTAAACTCCAAAAATGAGCGGGCAAAGGTAGAGAGTTTTTTTTATTCTGCAATGATTTTGAATTTTTTTTTTTGAAAAAACAGTTAATTATTTTTTTGCGACGCTATTCCTGCCGAATGGTAATATGCCGCAGCAGCAAGTGTTGTCCCTGACGGGATGCGGAAACAGCGGTGCTATTTTTTTTCTACCGAGCGAAGCATTCCTAACGGAATGCGGTTTCGGGAATGCAGACCATTACAGGTTATTTATTTTTCATTACTTCTTAATAAAGTGTTGTCCTTGCGGTTGAGACATTTGCGATAAAGTTCCATTTGTCATTTATCCTGCGCACGGAATTTATGGAGTTTCAACTCTACAGCCACCAGCCGCTTCAATCCGCGATGAAAAAACAGTAAGTCTAAATGATGGTCTTCGCCGTCGATAATCATTCGCTTTTGACGTTCT
>JAISRX010000273.1 GCA_031273395.1 Bacteroidales bacterium
TTTTTTTGGGTTTTTTTTTTTTTTTTGTATTTTTTTTGTGAGAGAGAGAGAGAGAGAGAGAGAGAGAGAGAGAGCGAGAGAGAGAGAGAGAGAGAGAGAGAGAGAGAGAGAGAGAGAGAGACTGTCAGTTAGTTACGCCATATTATTATACGCACGCGCGTATAATAATTTTTTTCAAAATTTACATCGAGCCGTTACATGTTTTTTGCATGTACCGGCTTTTTTCATGTCCGGAACACGGAAAAGCGAAATGTTCTCTTTTCTCAATGTCATCCGTATTGCCTGTTCCGCCTGTCCTGTTAATTCAATTATCAATAAAACAAGTGTTTATATTATTAAAACCAAAAGTTTATGGCAAATATTTTTCACAGGATCAAAGCGATCCTCATTCCGAATCTTTTAACGGAAGACCCCGACGACTTTTACGCAAAAGTCATTTCCGAGCGCACGCTGAGCATAGAGGAAATCTGCGAGGCGGCTATTGCGCGCGGTAACGCCCCCACCTCCGTGGAGGCGATGAAAATCAACGTGGAGTTGTTTCTCAAGGAGATGGGATACCAGCTGAAGGACGGTTATTCCGTCAATACCGGGTATTTCAACGCTTCGCCGCATGTAAAGGGCGTGTTCCGTCACGTTCAGGACAAGTATGACGCGCTCCGGCACAGTATTCAGTTCCTGTTCACGCAGGGCGACGTCCTGCGCAAGGGACTGTCGGACGTCACCGTGGAAATCACGGGCGTGGGCGAAGCGGGGACAGTGATCACGGAGGTAACGGATGTGAAAACCGGTTTTGTTAATGACCGCCTCACCCCCAACCGTAACCTGCGCATCAAGGGAAGCAAACTCAAACTGTCGGGCGACCATCCCGACGTGGGCGTGTATTTTGTGAACGGGGCAACCGGCGAGCAAACCAAAGTGGAAGCCGACGAAGTGGTGAACAACAAACCCTCCGAGTTGGTGATCGTCATTCCGCAACTTGCATCCGGACTGTATCTTCTGAAAGTGTCGACGCAGTATTCGGGAGGCGCGATATTATTGAAAGAACCCCGCACCGCAACCTTTGACAAAGAATTGAATGTATCATAAAATAAACATCGTATGTCGATACCGGTCATAACTAAGTGTTAGTAGCGGACGCAACTAAGTGTTAGTAGCGGACGCAACTAAGTGTTAGTAGCGGACGCAACTAAGTGTTAGTAGCGAGCGCAACTAAGTGTTAGTAGCGAGCGCAACTAAGTGTTAGTAGCGGACACAACTAAGTGTTAGTAGCGAGCGGTACCTGATGTTCGACAGTAATTCAATTAATATAAATGTATTCAATAGTGTAAAAACAAAACCAAAATCTAAATATTCAAAACAATGAATGAAATCAATTGGAAAGTATTCCGGAAAATACTGCTGTCCTTATGCGCATGTGTATGTACGCTTTCGCTGGTTGCGCAGCAAAGTATCACCATTACCGGAGTGGTGTCCGACGAGGAGGGATCGCCCATGCCGGGCGCGACCATTCAGTTGCAGGGAAGTATTCGCGGGGTGGTTACGGATTCGGACGGGTCGTTTTCCATCAGCGTTCCGTCGAAGGAAAGCGTGCTGGAAGTGTCCTTTATCGGCTACGAAACGCAGGTGATCCCCGTAGAAGGACGCAAAGTGATTGCGGTGCAGCTGAAGCCTCAGGCGGGCGCGCTGGAAGAGGTAACCATCGTGGCGTTCGGCACGCAGAAAAAAGAGAGCGTGGTGGCGTCCATCCAGACCCTCAACACCAAAGAATTGCGTGTTCCGTCGAGCAACCTCACCACAGCGCTTGCCGGACGCATGGCGGGTTTGATCTCCTACCAGACCAGCGGCGAGCCGGGCGCCGACAACGCACAGTTCTTTATTCGCGGGGTGACCACCTTCGGCTATAAAACCTCCCCGCTGATACTCATCGACGGCTTCGAGGCTTCCACCGACGACCTCGCGCGCCTGCTGGTGGACGACATCGCAAGTTTCTCCATCCTCAAGGATGCTTCGGCTACCGTATTGTACGGCGCACGCGGCGCCAACGGGATCGTTCTGGTGACAACCAAAGAAGGGCGCGAAGGTCCTCCGAAAATTAACGCAAGGGTGGACGTGCATGTGGCTACTCCCACCAAGATGGTGGAAATGGTGGACGGGGTTACCTACATGCGTTTGTACAACAAGGCGCTCACATCGCGAAATCCCCTGATGGTGCCTTATTACAGCGAGCAGAAGATACAGGCGACCATGCGCGGGGAAAACCCGATGATTTATCCCAATGTGGACTGGTACAAGATGCTCTTCAACAAGTCCACGATCAACAAGCGGGTCAATTTGAACGTTTCCGGCGGCGGAAAAATCGCTTCCTACTATGTTTCGGGCGGCTATGAAAACGAAAACGGATTGTTGAAGGTGGACAAACTCAACAATTTCAACAACAATATTTCCATCAACCGGTTCAGTTTGCGCAACACGAACATCATCAACCTGACGAAAACCACCGTGCTGGAAACGAGGCTGAACGGGCTGTTCCAGCGTTCCGTAGGACCTTACGTATCGGCAACCGACATCTTTAACATGGTGATTAACGGCAATCCCGTTGATTTTCCCTCGGTGTACGAAGCCGACGAAGCGCACCAGTATACCCAGCATACCCTTTTCGGGCTTACCCCGAACGGAGGTACCAATCCTTACGCACAGATGGTGCGCGGTTACAGTTCGAGCGACAATGTAACGATGAACATCACCGGTACGTTGCGGCAAGACCTCAATTTTGTTACCGAAGGGCTGAAGGCGGAAGCCAGAATATCCATCAATTCCACGGCGGCTTATTCCGCGCGGAGAACATACAGTCCCTATTACTATTCGCTGGAAACCTACGATCCTATTACGGGATATTACCGGCTGTACAACCTGAATCCCCAGTCGGGAAGCGCGCTGCTGGGCGACGTGCAGCCCGGACGGGACGCCACCATGCACTATTATTACGATTTGCGCGTTAACTGGGCGCGCACATTCGGAAAGCACAGTCTGGGCGCGATGGTGGTAGGCATGGCTGACGAATCGCAGTCGGTGGCGGGAAACAGCAATTCGATTTATGAAACCCTGCCCGAAAGGAACCTGAACGTTTCCGGACGTATCAACTATGACTACGACACGCGCTATTTCTTTGAATTTGCTTATGGGTACAACGGTTCGGAAAAATTCACGGGCAAACAAAAATTCGGTTTCTTTCCCTCTTTCGGCGCCGGCTGGCTGGTATCCAACGAAAAGTTCTGGACGCCGTCGTTGAAGAACTTCATCAGCCTGTTGAAATTCAAAGGCACTTACGGGTTTGTAGGCAACGACGCCATTGCCGGGCGCTCCGGACGGTTCTTCTACCTGTCCGACATTTCCATCGGTTCGGGCGGCGGATATATATGGGGCGAAAATTTCACCAACAGCTACGGAGGGTATGCCGTTCGACGGTATGCCAACCCGGATATTACCTGGGAACAGTCGGAAAAGATCAATCTCGGCATAGAACTCAGCCTGTTCAAGGACGAAGCGGTCAAATTTCAGGTGGACGTGTTCAAAGACCTGCGCAGCAGAATTTACATGCAGCGGCAAAATTTCCCTGCCACATCAGGGCTTGAAACAGCCATTCACGGCAACGCCGGCAAGGTAGAATCCAAAGGCGTCGACGCTTCCGTTGATATACAGCACTCCTTTGCCAGCCATGCGTGGATCTCCGGGCGCGCCAACTTCACATACGCCACCAACAAGTATCTGGAACTGGACGAGAAGAACTATCCCGACGAGTATCTGAAACGCAAGGGGTCGAGCATCAACCAGCCCTGGGCGCTGATTGCAGAGCGGCTTTTTGTCGACCAGCCGGAAATAGACAACTCGCCCAAACAGGACTTCGGCAATTACATGCCGGGCGACATCAAATACAAGGACGTGAACGAGGACGGGGTGGTCAATTCAAACGACCAGGTGGCAATGGGCTATCCCACCTCGCCCGAAATACAGTACGGCTTCGGCTTGTCCGGAGGGTACAAAAATTTCGACCTCTCCTTCTTCTTTCAGGGCAATTCGCGCGTCTCTTTTTTCATCAATCCCAGCGCCATAGACCCCTTCACAGGCAGGCGCAACGCCATGAGCATGGTGGCGCAGGAATCGTGGTCGGAATCCAACCCCGACGTACACGCCTTCTGGCCCCGTTTGTCCACCTACACCATCAACAACAATGTGGTGGGATCGTCGTGGTGGCTGCGTCAGGGTGGCTTCCTGCGCCTGAAAACGGTGGAAGCGGGATATAACCTGAACAGGATGTCCGAAAAGATCGGATTGACCACCTGCAGAATCTATTTCAGCGCCGAAAACCTGTTTTATGTCAGCCCATTCAAGTACTGGGATCCCGAAATGGGGGGAACGGGACTGGGTTATCCGCCTAACCGCCGTTTCAACATAGGTATTCAAATCGGATTTTAATACATCATAAATTCATCATAATTAATAATTGATATGAAAAACAAAAAATATATTGTCACATTCATCGGAATATGGATGGCAACAGGGTTCATCCTGCCGTCGTGCAGCAAATATCTGGACATTGTCCCCGACAATACGGTTACCCTCGACCACCTGTTCATGCTCAGGGATGACACATGGAACGCCCTGGCAAAAGTGTACAGTTACCTGCACAACGACGCCGATCCGAACGGCACTTCCTACCTGCTGGGCGACGAGTGGCTGGGCAAACTGGAATACGAACATAATGAAGGCACTCTGTTCGGTATCCGTATCATGCGCGGCACGCAATCCAAAGGCAACCCCCTGCTGGGCGACTGGAGCGGCACCCGCGGAGGCAGTCCTTTGTATCAGGGGATCAGGCAGGCAAATGTATTCCTCCAGAATATCCACAAGGTACAGGACATGACGGAGACGGAGAAAACCGACTGGAAATCGCAAGTCCTCTTCCTGAAAGCCTATTACGCATTTCTGCTGCTGCGGAAATACGGACCGATAGTATTGGAAGACGACATCATTGAACCCAACGATACGCCGGAAAAACTGTTCAAGTCGCGTTCAAAGGTAGAAGACTGTTTCAATTATATTTTGAGGCTGATGGACGAGGCAATTCCCGGCTTGCGCGAACGGGCGCTTTCCAACAACGCGGGACAGGTGGATCGCGTGGTGGCAACTGCCATCAAGGCAAGGGTACTGCTCTTCCGCGCAAGCGATTTCTATAACGGCAACTATGAATATTACGACAATTTTCTTGACCACGATGGCAAACCGTTTTTTCCGAGCGCCTACGACAAGGAAAAATGGAAAGACGTCATTGACGCCGCGGATTCCGCCATCAACCTGTGCCTGCGCAACAGCATCGACCTTTATACCTACGAGGGAGCGCCTTACCTGCACGACAGGGAAGACTACGCCGCCAACCCCGTACTGCGCACCATTTACGACCTGCGGTTCACCATTTGCGAACCGTGGAACAAAGAGCTGATATGGGGATATTCCAACATCAATATATGGAACGGAACGAACCTGCAGGCGGCAAGCAACATGCGGCTGCCGGAGAAGACAGAAGGCGACGATCACAGCTCGACAGGTGCGTGGCAATGGCTGTGCGCTACTTACGAAATGCTGGAACGGTACTATACCGCCAACGGGTTGCCCATCGACGAAGACCGTACATTCAATACGTCAAGGAAATTAACCGTTGTCCGTACTCCGGAATTAAGCGACGAGAGCGCCTACGCACCCTACGCCGGCGTCATGCAGCCTGCTGCCGAAGTGGCGTATCTGTATCTGAACCGCGAACCCCGTTTCTATGCCAATCTGGCAATTACGGGCGGTTATTTCCGCTCGCACCTGCTGCGCATCCCCTTTTCGGGATATATGGGAGCGGACGGCGGCTACCAGCCCTCCATCAACGCCGGCGATTTCTATGTATCGGGCGTCGGAGTGCAAAAGTTCGTACATCCCGAATCCAAATCGGGACATGCGATACGTATCAAATCCTTTCCGCTTCCCATCATCCGCATGGCTGACCTCTACCTGATGAAAGCCGAAGCGATGAACGAGTATTACGACAATCCTGCGCCGGAAATGTGGGCATTGGTTAACAAAGTGCGTAGCCGCGCGGGCGTTCCGAATCTGGAAGACGTTTACGGCGACGCCAGCCGCGTGGCGCTGGCGTCCATCAACAAGCATACCAAACAGGCAGGACTGAAGGAGATCATTCTTCGCGAACGGAGCATCGAGTTTGCCTTTGAAGGAGGCACGCACTTCTGGGACATGCACCGGCACAGAAAAGCCGTCTCTTCCTTCTCCTCTCCCGTGAGGGGCTGGAACTATCAGGGCGGAAGCGCAGACAAGTTCTTCAACGTGGTGTCGCTGCAAAGCCGGAAGTTCACCCTTACCGACTGCCTGTGGCCCATCCCTCTCGATGAAACGAATACCAACGGAAACCTGATACAAAACCCCGGATACTGATGGTGAAATGATTAATAAAATAAAATGAAAAAATTGAATATGAACAAGCAAATATTAAAAATTGTAACCTGTCCGGTAGCGCTCATATTGCTGGGCATTGCCTCCTGTGAGGAAGGCTACCGGTACGAAGTGAATTATGACGATACCAGGGCGCCCGGTCGCCCGACGATCATCAAACCCTACCTTCCGCTTTACGGCGGAGCGCGGTTCTATTTCGACATTCCCGAAGACAGGGATCTTCTGAGTATCAATGCCGAATATACTACCGAAAAGGGGAAAACCTACACGTTTTCCGCTTCCTACTTCTCAGACTCGCTGGACGTGATGGGCTGGGGCGATACCAAAGAACACGAAGTAATCCTGTATGCCCTCGACCGCGCGGGCAACAGATCGGATACCCTGTTGCGGAAAGTGATCCCGCTCGAACCGGTGACTTCGCGCGTAGCTTCTACTCTTGAAGTGATCCCCGCTTTCAGTTCCTTCTTCGTCAACTGGGAAAACGAACTGAAGCAGAACGTCAATGTATTTGTCGAATTTTACGATGGGACAAAGGACAATCTGTTGATTTATACCTCGAACGACTCGCTCGCCACGCAGCAGATTTTAAATCAGGATCCCGCAAAGCCCGTTCAGGTACAGGTACACGTGGAGGACGAATACGGCAATATCTCCAGAACCGTTGAATTTGGCGATATCGAACTGCTTCAGGACGAAGAAATACCGAAAACCTCGTGGGTAGTGCCGAAATACGGCTTTGAAAAGGGCAACGTGCTTCAGGTGTATGGCGACGGGGTTGAAGGAAGGCTCGAATATGTGATCGACGGAATCATAGACCTCAACAACAACGTGAATTTTATGAATACCTACAACAAGGGCGCCACAGGACTTGAAAAGGACGGCAACATACCGTGGAATCTCATCATCGACATGGGCGACTACTATCAGTTGAGTCGCGTGAACACCGTACAGCGGCATGATAATGCTTCAGCCACCAGCGAACTGTCGCGCGGAATGTATTACACAAGTGAAAACGTCGGTATCTACAACATGTATTTCTGGGACGACGCATGGGATGCATGGATACTGATCGGGCAGCACAAAATACCGATCCCTGCCGGACTTTCCGAAACGGAAATTTCCCTGAAAGGACAAAAGGGAGACGAAGCCGTAATGTATCCCAACGATCCCCGTTTTACCAAACCTACGCGATGGTTCCGCTACGAAGCCCTCAAGGGATTCGACGGCAACTATTCAAGCACCGTTGCCAACTGTTTGTCGGAAATCACCCTGTACGGAAAAAAAGCAACGCAATAATTTTACCACAAATCATGTAAAACAAATAAACAAGCATAAAAATGAAAACGAAAGTAAAGATAAAAATGAAAAGCATTGTTCCTTTCCTTTTAACGGCATGGCTGTTGTGGGCTTGCAACGGCATGTACGACAATGTGGAACAATATACGGGCGAGATGGTGTTTCCCGCCAAATTTGATACCATATTCGGGAATATCGGCTACCAGCGGGTAGAAATAGATTTGGTAAAGGCGGGTCGCATTCCGTCGAGCCAAATCAGGATGGGCAAAGCCAAAAGAACCGTCATCGAGTATAACAACGCGGCGAACCACGATACCGTCGTGATCATCGATTCGGTGTGTTCATGGGTGAATATCAAGAAACTGACCACCCCGAAAATGTACCGGTTCAAGATTTATACGCTGGGCGACTTCGACGACAAGTCGGTGCCGGTGGAAATATCGCTGATGCCCTTTTCTGAAGAGGACGCACAGTACCTCTCCGTACCCGATCCCAAAATCACGGCTTACCCTTCCATGGCTACCGTCAGTTGGAGTGAAGGATGGATGACCACCTTTTCGCAATTCATCAGCCTGAACTTTACCTATACCAATAAAAGGCAGCAGGAGTGCCACGGAGAGGCGGCAGGCGTAGTGCCGTCATTCCACCTGCTCGACCTGCCCATCAACAGAACCACCCCCGTGAACATCGACTACAGGGTGATTCCTCTGGTAAACGGCAAACTCATTCTGGACACGCTCCCACTGTCCGCCACGCTGTCGATAACCACCCCTTCCGGATCGAATCCGTTTATCCCCAAGGAAATACAGGTGTTGCAGGCAAACGGGTTGAGCCAGTTCACGGAAGCGGCAGCGGCGGCGCTGGACAAACTGACCCTGCCGGTACATATCAGGACAATGGAAGACCTGCAATATTTCCCGCACCTGAGGGAACTCGACCTGACGGGCGGTACGCTGATCCCGCTGCCCGTAACGGCATACAGCGGAAACAGTTTCAGCGAAACGGTAGGCGGAGGCAGCTGGACGCCCGCAGTCAGACGCATAGAGAACAATATCGCCGGTCTCAGCTTATTATACGGACTGCTCAACGCAGGCGTGCTGCAAAAAGTGTATTATGCGCCCAATTCCATGGGAATCGACGAGGAACTGGCTCCTTTCGTGGCTAAGGGAATTGTAGAACCGGTAGAGATGCCCGGAGAAGTCATTATTCCGGATCAGTTTCTTCTGAAAGAACCCCGGATAGCGAATACCGATTGGGCGTGTGATTTCGTCCTGAATCCGGGCGACGCGCCGGCGCCGCCTCCCGGCGTTACATTTGCCAAAACAATGAAAGTGACGGTTCAAGCCGCCAATCCCGTCATTTCCTTTTGCCTTCCGGTGGAATACCGCTGGAATCTCGGCGAATACCGCTACCTGAAATTCAGCGTTTATACGCCTCCTTCAGCGACTCTGACCGGCGGCGCCGAAGCGTACAAAAAAATAAAGATGCTGTTCGCCAATCATTTGCCGACAACTCAGGATCGCGACAGAATTAATTCCCTCTACGGACAGGGAGACTGGTCGCTGCCCGCCATAACGATACCCGAAGCCCAGCTGGGTTCATGGTATGACGTCACGGTGGACATCACCAATACCCAAACCGGAACGCCCAGCAACACCTGCGTTTATAACAGGATCATCATGATCAGCATCGGCGGAGGAGAAGAAACAAGCGATCCGGGCGATCTGGTGTATTATTTTGCCGACTTCAGGATATGCAAGTAACCCAATCGTAAATGTAAACAGTTAAAACTTTTCAAATTGATCAATATGAAATCCGTTATCAAGATTTTTCTTATCAGCCTCATCGGTATTCCGTCCGTCTTTACGGGATGCAATAAGGACAACAAAAAAGACGCCGGCATTTTTTACGCCCAGTTGCGGCATTTTCAGGATGACGCCGTTTATCCGCTTCTGGAGGGAACCGATGTGACCATTCCCGTATGCCGGTTTGCATACGAAGAAATGGTATATGCCGAATCGGGCGCAGAAGCCGCTGTTGATGTGGACATGTCGCTGGTGGCAGCCTACAACAGCGACAACGGCACGGCATACGACCCCCTGCCCTCCGGAACGTACCGGCTGGACAAAAACACGCTGCAGATTGCCAAAGGCAAGAACCACTCCGACCTGCTGTATGTAGCCATTACGCCGGGCAGTCAACTGCAAACCGGCAGCAAATACCTGATGCCGGTGACCGTCCGGTCGGCAGGCGGCGACGCCGTCTTCCTGAACGAAGCCAGAAAAACCGTGTATCTGGTGTTTGAAGCCACAGACCGGGTAAAGGTGTATATGGTGGGGGCTGACAGCGAAGACCCGATATTTGTCGCCAACAGCAAGGAACTGATCGGGATGCCCATCCTGAGCATCGCCTACGACGGGACCATCAATTATCAGGCGCCTGTGGAGGTGTCGTTTCTGGCGGACGTAAATCTGGTAACGGCATACAATGCCGCCCACAGCACCTACTACGACCCCCTGCCTCCCAACAGCTGGACGTTCGATTTCAATTCCGTCACCATCCGCAAGGGCAAAAACGTGTCGGAAAAGATCAACGTCATTGTCAATCCCAAAGTGCTGAAAGAGGGAAGAGGCTACCTGCTGCCCGTTACCATACAGACGGTGACGGTGGACGACCCGAAATTCGCGCCGGACGAACAGCGCAAAACGGTATATCTGCTGTTCTATCTGCAACCCAATAATGCAAAAAGCGAATGGAAAGTCATTGATGTTTCCGATTATGAAGAATCCGGAAACTACGGCATCCCTACCAATCTGTTCGACAACGATCCGGCGACGCTCTGGCATACGCATACCAGCGCGCCTATGGGAGTAATACCGATGCCGCATTTTGTGACCATCGACATGGTAGATTCCGTCAGGGTATATGGATTCAATTTCTACAACGACCCCGACATGATCAGCCCTCCCCGCTCCATCACCTTCGAATTGAGCAAGGACAACGTGACGTGGGAAGAGGTACTGCATACGGACAATTTACCCCTGCTGGTCACCCAGTATGTGGAATTTCCCGTAGCGCTGATAGCGCAGTATTTCAGAATCACCATCCACAGTACGCACACCTCAACGGCTTATACCTCCATTGCAGAGGTGGACGTACTCAAGGAACGTTCCATCGCCCTCCGGTTCGTCGAAGCAACGCGCACAACGCTGACCGAACACACCGCGGCGGGCTACTGGGAACTTCAATCCACCGGCAACGATCCGTTTGTCTATACCACCCCATTGACGGCAGACCTCCGCGAAAAGAACACGGTGGCGTTCTCTTTCGAATACCAGTGCAACACGGCAGTGAGCGACGGACAGGTGTTTTACGGCAAACCGGGTATTACGGCGGATGCGGCAAGCGCAGCCAATTTCAAGTTTCAGGCTACCGGAATTGACGCCGACGACGCATCGCGGTGGCAAACGTTCAATTTCGACCTCAGCAGCGCCATTACAGCACACGGATGGGGAGAAGTCGGCCATCGCCTGCGTTTCGACTATACCAACGGAGGGGCGCGCATGTTGATCCGCAATGTTCGAATCACCTATCAGGACTGAAAAAATGGAGCAAAGAGAAGGTCATGATGGCAGAGGCAGATCGTGCAGAGACTTTGTAATCCTGACAGGTTTCAAAACCCTGTCAGGATTTAGCAGCACGACGCGCAAGTTCCGGCAAGGGGGCATGCCCCCCTGTTACGGCGCGGGTTTTAACCCGTGGAAAGCGCCATCCCCAGCCGCTCCAAAGTCCCGCAGGGACGACACTTTATTAACCGTATGCTTTAGCTTACGGACAGGACAGCATCCATACGCCTTGTTCGGCGTAGCGTCTCGCTACGTCGAAGCTAAAAGCGAAGCTCACGCTTCGCCACAAAGCGGATTTGCAAGCCGGAGGCCAGCTTTTAACTGCGGCGTAGCGGGACGCTACGCCGAACGGAGCGACGCGATGTGTCGACGCAGGGCGACGCGATGTATCGACGACGGGCGACGCGATGTGTCGACGACGGGCGACGCGATGTGTCGACGCAGGGCGACGCGATATGTCGACGCAGGGCGACGCGATGTGTCGACGCAGGGCGACGCGATGTGTCGACGACGGGCGACGCGATATGTCGACGACGCACCCCGTATGGAGTCGCCTTTCTCCGGTGTATGGCAGCCGCTTAAAACGAATGCCCGTAAATAATCATGTAAATTTTAATCAATCAAATAAACAGTAATAATAGTAATTAATTTTAAATGTAAACAGTATGAAAAAGTTAAATTTTTGGAGAATAGCCTGTCTATTCATCGCAGTATCGTGTTTTGTGGTTACCTGTAAGAAGGATGACCCGGCAGGAGCGGAACAAACGGCGTTGCCGGTAACTAACGTTACCCTGACGCCCGGTTTTCAGCAGTTAACCTTGGCGTGGACAAACCCTGAAAACGTCTCGTATGTGGAAATCACCTATACGGATGTGGAAGACAAAAAGCAGACTGTCCGGTTTGACACCAAGGGAGCGGCGCAAAGTACCTATACCTTTGCGGCAAACGATTTGAGGACTTTTGATGTTACGCTGGTGGTGGTCACCGCAGACGGAAAACGTTCCGAAGCAGTGACCGTTTCCGGAACGGCAAAGATAACCTCCAAGTACGACGCCATTCTGGAAACTGTGAATGTGGTCGCTTATGGAGACTTCGGCGTTCTGGTGACATGGGAAAACCCGGCGCAAACGGTTGCCAAAGTGGTGATCACATACAACGGGCAAACCACGGAATGTAACGCCGCAACGGAAACCGAGAAAGCCTTCAGCGGTTTTTCTGCCGGCGAAGTTGCCTTTACGGTTGAAATTGTCAATGGAGACGAAAAAAGCTCCACGACAAAGACGGTGGTCGTCCTTCCGATGGACTTGCAATCCAGAGTGGACGCCTTGCTCGCATCGGTGACGCTGACCATCGGCGAACCTGTCGATTACCAAAGCTACGGTGTGCTGGTAACATGGGACGCCAATATCGAGGTCGAAGCGGAAATCGCGCTCAGCTATGGCGAAAACGGCAGCGAGACATTCAACACCGCATCCGATGCACTCGGTCAGCTGACTTTGGAAGACGGCGTCTATGACATCACGGTAACGGTAACCAACGCAGGTCAAACGACCGCCTCTGCCGTAATTCCCCTGTCCGTAGGCACCCGTCCGTACAACGGTCCGCACAACCTGTCGCTGTCGCAGTCGCTGGAACTGCCACTGATCGACTTCGACGAGGGCGGAGAAGGCTATGCCTACCACGACGCTGATGATCAGGATCCGAATTTCGCGGCAGCCAGAAATGAAACCGCAGTGGACATAGAAGCCGGCAATATGAACATCGGAAAGACGGAACCCGGCGAATGGCTGGTATATACCATCAACGTGGAACAGGCGGGAGTCTATCAGGCGGATCTGCTGTTTTCCTCCCACTTCGGCGATGTGGCAAACATAGAGATAGGGAAAAACAACCCCGGCTACATTCACCTGGATGTAAACGGAGTAAACGCCACCGGACCGGTAGCTGTTCCGGACGGTTACGCCTGGCACAATTATCGCTGGATGCCTGTGCGCAAACTGAACCTGAACGCAGGGAAAAACAAAATCCGCCTGACGTTTGACCTTGGAAACATAAACATGAAGACGCTCCGTCTCAGCGCCGCTCCTGCCGAACCGACCATCATCGCTTCATGGACTTTCGAAAATGAAAACGATTTGTATCAACCCGCTGTTGGAAATGCTCCATTGAAAATCGGAAAATATCTTTCTCCCGAGCTAAGCGAGATTCCAAACAGCGACAGTCCCTTGACGTCCATTGCCGGACCCGCAGGCAATGATAAAGCCGTGTTGCTGCCCGAAGCATACTTTTTCTTTCTTGACAACAGTCATGGAATTGCAGCCAATGGAGGTGGCGCCCGCATGAACGAATATACGCTGGTGCTTGATTTTATGATACCGAACCTAACCGGCTGGGTGGGAATACTTCAAACCGACGCCACCAACACTGATAATGGCTTACCATGGCCATACAGCGACGCCGAGATATTCGTAAATAACACCAGCCATGGAATGGGTTATCTCAATACTACAGACTATATGCAGTCCAATGACGCCGTTTTTGCCGGGACATGGTACCGTTACGTCATTTCAGCGGCTTGCGGAGGAAAATGGTTCACGCAATACCTGAACGGGCGCATGTTCAACGCAGGTCCTGCCAATCCGGCTACATATCAAAATGTTGTTGACCTTGGCACCCTTGACGGTTGGCTGTCGTTTGATCCTGCCGGAGTAATCCTGTTCGGCGACAACGATGGAGAATCTACGGACATCCATGTTGCAAAAGTGACCGTTTATAACGGCGCACTTTCGCGCGACGCGGTAGAAGCGCTGGGCGGTCTTACCACCCCCGAACCGTAACCAAACCAAGCGGCAATACTTTGCGGGGCGGAGATGTTATCCGCCCCGTATTGCCGTTTTTTGAACCATGAATAAGGTAACAATATCCATCAGAATGAATGAATATATAGCATCTTTTAATAAGGCAAATAAGGTTTTTCCATGTATTCCGAAAACCTTATTTACAAAAAGGCTACCTTTGCCGGAGTACAGGCGGGGGTCAAAACCTTATTACCTTCATTTAAAGGGGGTTTACGGCAATTCGTCACTGGTAGGGGCGACCCTTGCGGTCGCCCGTATGCAGGTGGGCGCCCGCCAGGGGCGCCCCGACGAAACAAAGACGGGACGGGTGCAAAATCCGTTACCGTTAACTAAGTGTTAGTAGCGACCGGTACTAAGTGTTAGTAGCGACCGGTACTAAGTGTCAGTAGCGACCGGTACAAGTGTCAGTAGCGACCGGTACTAAGTGTCAGTAGCGACCGGTACGAAGTGTCAGTAGCGACCGGTACTAAGTG
>JAISRX010000291.1 GCA_031273395.1 Bacteroidales bacterium
CGTCCGGGAAAACCGGTGATTTCCACATACCGGAACCCGTGAAAGGTAAACCGCGGCGACCATACCTCTTCGCCTTCGCCTTTCAGCGTGTAGGTATCTTCCTGCCATGCAACGGGCGGCTGTCCGGGCGCGTCCCAGCCGCTGTTCCACACCCGCTTTTGCTGACCGGCTACGGAGGTCATCACGTTCAGGTTTCCGTCGGGGAAGACGTCCTCGCCGTAACGGACGGCGATCTTTGCGCCTCTCTGTCCCCGCGCCCTGATGCGGACGACGCCCGCCATGTTTTGCCCCATGTCGAAGATGAATACTCCCGGACGGGTTTCCGTCATTCGCACCGGATGCAGCACTTTGGTAACCCGTATGGGCGGCTGCATCCGCGCCGACAGGCGACCGGCGGGCGGGGTAACCTGCCGTGCCTGCTGCCACTGACTGTCGTCAAAATCGGGCGTGTCCCAGCCGGTTTGTTCGTTGCGGGCGTCGTAATGTTCGCCCAGATAAACGTTGTTGCGCACGACGGGACCCTTGGCGAAGGTTTTCCACCGACTGTCCGACACAATAAGGTCTTCCCTCCCGTCGGCATAGCGGATGCTTATCTGTGCGATGAAACAGGGTCGCCCGACGTCCAAGTACTGCCTCAAGGGTCTGAATATGGGCATCGGCAGCGGATTGTAAAAGCCGTTGCCGAGGGTGACGCCGATGGCATTTTCGCCGGCGCTCAGCATGGAGGTGACGTCGTAGGCGGTGTACTGTACGGTTTTGCCGTATTTTGTCCAGCCCGGGTCAAGCATATTGTCGCCTATGCGTTGTCCGTTCAGGCAGGCTTCATAGTATCCCAGTCCGGTGATGTACAAACGTGCGGAGCGTATCTCGCCCTTTGCAACGAAGGTGGTTCGGAACATCGGCGCCGGATCGTCTTTATAAAAGTCTTCTTCCCTTTCGGGGACGGGGCTACCGTCGCCGATCCAGAGCGCTTTCCAGTCGGCAGGCGACAGCATGGCTGTTTCCCAGTATGCAACGGGACTCCATCCGGAAGGTTTGCCCTCGCGGTCATATACTTTCACTTTCCAGTAATAGCGGGTGAAGGGTTTGAGCGCCTTCCCGCCATACGGGATATTGAAACTCTCGGAAGAAACCGTTTTGCCGGTTTTCCAGACCAGCCTTTTGCCTTCCGCCAAATCCTTTTCCGTCAAGGCGACCATCAGTTCATAACTTGTCTGTACCTGATTCCGTTCGCCGGACGACAGTTTCCATCCCAAAACGGGTTGAGGCGTGTCCATGCCCACGGGATCGGTCAGGTACTCGCAGGTAAGTCCATACGGTTCGATAGAAAATACCGGCAAACAGACCGACAAAAGAACGGCAAACAGATAAACGACGGCTATTTTCTTCATGATATGATTTTTATTTTTTAAATTGAAAAACTTTCAGTATTTAATGATTTAAACGACATTTTGCTTCATTTATTGTACGCGAAACAGCAGGGCGTCTCCGGGAGCAAAGGCGGCAACCGTAGTGGCGGGTTTTGCGCCCGCCCTTGTGTCGTTTTTGTTGAGGGAAGGTGCAAGACCTGCCCCCTACGGTCACGGTGCCGTAGAGACGCGGCATGCCGCGTCTCTACGGCGAAGGCGTTTGTTTTGCCGGAAAATCTCGCAGGGACGATATGTGCATCACCGAATACAATTCATTCTGTTAGGAATGCCCTGTCGGCACACAGCGCAGGGCAACGTCCTGCGTAACATAACGTTTTGTGTGGTCGGGGTTATGTCGTCCCATGCGGGACATGAAACAACATTGGATGAAGTCAATAGCGCCCCAAAAAAAGAATTACCCTCTTTTTTGATAATTTTGATAACAATTACTACCTTTGCCATGCTCAATTTTGATGACCAGTGACAGATAAAAGATATGTTGAAACCCCTCTGATGAGGCAATATTACAGCATAAAAGGCAAACACCCCGATGCTATATTGCTGTTTCGCGTGGGCGATTTTTACGAAACTTTCGGCGAAGACGCCATTCGCACATCCGAAATTTTAAGTATTACGCTTACCCGGCGCGCCAATGTGGAACTCGCCGGATTTCCCTACCATGCGCTGGATACTTACCTGCCCCGTCTGGTAAGGGCAGGACAGCGGGTGGCTATCTGCGAGCAGCTGGAAGACCCGAAAACTGCCAAAAATGTTGTCAAACGGGGAATTACAGAGTTGATCACTCCCGGAGTAGTGCTGAACGAGCAAGTGCTGGAGGGGAAGGAAAATAATTTTCTTGCCTGCATCCACACGGAAAAAAACATGACCGGCGCGGCATTTCTGGATGTTTCTACCGGCGAATTTTTAGTGACCGAAGGCACGACGGAATACATGGATAAAATGCTGAACAACTTCAATCCCAAGGAAGTGCTGGTGGAACGAAGCCGGCAAAACTGGTTCAGGGACACTTTCGGCACACGGTTTTACCTGTCGATTCTCGAAGACTGGGCGTTCGTGCCGGATACTGCCGTAAATAAAATACTGAATCATTTCGGCGTACTGAATCTGAAAGGCTTCGGAATAGGAGACGACACCGTTTCCGTTACGGCTGCGGGCGCCATCCTGCAATATCTGGACATTACCCGTCACGATCAACTGGGACACATCAACAACATATCCCGCATCAATGAGCATGCCCACGTATGGCTGGATAAATTTACCATCCGCAATCTCGAACTGCTGTATTCCACCGGAGAAGGAGGACATTCGCTGTGCGAGGTGATCGACCGTACACACTCGCCGATGGGCGCACGGTTGCTGAAACGCTGGATATCGCTTCCCCTGAAGGACATCCGCCGCATCAACGAACGGCTGAACGTGGTGGAATATTTCTACCTGCACCCGGAGGAAGAAACGTCGCTCGGCAACCGGATACGGCAAATCGGCGACTTGGAACGGATGATAGCCAGGGTAGCCACCGGAAAGGTCACTCCGCGCGAAATAGTACAGCTAAAAAACGCCTTGAACATGCTGCCGCCCATCAGGGAGATGTGCCTGAACTCGGACAACGAACCTTTGAAACGGCTTGCCGACCAGCTCCACCTCTGCACCTCCGTCGGAGAACGTATTGCACGGGAATTGACCGACGATCCGCCAACCGTCGTCAGCAAGGGAAACGTGATAGCCGAAGGGGTGTCCCATGAACTGGACGAACTGCGGTACATACGCCATTCAAGCAAGGACTATCTTGCCGATCTGCAACAGCGCACCATTGAAACAACCGGCATCACTTCGCTGAAAGTGGATTTCAACAGTGTGTTCGGATATTACATTGAAGTCCGCAACACGCACAAAGACAAGGTGCCGCCCGAATGGATACGCAAACAGACGCTGGTGAGCGCCGAACGTTACATTACGGAAGAACTGAAGGAATATGAAGCGAAGATACTGGGAGCGGAAGAGAAAATTCTGTCGCTCGAAACGGAATTGTTTGCAGGACTGGTAGCCTCCGTAGCCGAATACATCCCTGCCATACAGTTGAACGCTTCCCTGATTGCACGGCTGGATTGCCTCCGCTCGTTCGCACGGATTGCCATCGACCGCCGGTATGTAAAACCGGTGATCACCGAAGGAGACAGCATCCGGATAGAGCAGGGACGGCATCCGGTGATCGAAGCGTTCCTGCCGCCGGATAACCCCTACGTGGCTAATGACGTATTGCTGGACAACGAAGAACAGCAAATCATCGTCATCACAGGTCCCAACATGTCCGGCAAATCGGCATTGCTGCGACAGACAGCCCTGATCGTACTCCTGGCGCAAACCGGCTGCTACGTTCCGGCAAAAAGCGCCGAAATAGGTTACGTCGACAGGATTTTTACCCGCGTGGGCGCTTCCGACAACATTTCACAGGGCGAATCAACCTTCATGGTGGAGATGACCGAAGCGGCAAGCATCCTGAACAACCTCTCGCCACGCAGCCTGATCCTGCTCGACGAAATAGGACGGGGAACAAGCACGTATGACGGCATTTCCATTGCATGGGCTATGGCGGAATACATCCACGAACACCCCACAGCCAAAGCCAAAACACTGTTCGCCACCCATTACCATGAACTGAACGAAATGGAAAACAATTTTGCCCGCATCAAAAATTATCATGTAGCCGTTAAGGAACTGGACAATAAAGTGATCTTCCTGCGGAAACTGACACGGGGGGGCAGCGAACACAGTTTCGGCATTCACGTGGCACAGATGGCTGGGATGCCGAAAAGTATCGTGGCGCGCGCCGGAGAGATACTGAAAGAACTTGAATCGAACCACGGGGACAAGGGCGTCGCCGCCAAACCCATTGCCGACCTGGGACACAAGCGCGAAGGCTATCAACTGTCCATCTTCCAGCTGGACGACCCCGTGCTGAAACAAATCAGGGACGAAATCAAAAAAACGGACATCAACAACATCACACCGCTGGAAGCCCTGCAAAAACTGAACGACATCAAAACATGGGTAGGACTTGGGAAGATGTAGCATTGAGCATTTGAAAACAGGGGTTTGTTTTACCGGATGTTACTTTTACTCAATGAAACAGCGAGTATTTTTTTAACTCAAGCTTTGTAAAAATGCTTGTAAGTTGGACATATATGGTCGATGAAACTTAAAATATTGCCGCTGCTGCACCTTTTACCGATAACAAATGTACACACGCCACATCCGTTAAAAAAAATCGGGCGATATGCCATTTTAAAAGCATACCGCCCGATTCCATACAACACATCGGCTATTTGAATTTAATCACATCAGCCCGGTCGGCGCCATAATCCTTCGGATTCAAGATAATGCCTTCCGCATCCGGATACTCTTTCTTTGCTTTTTTTATCAAAGCATCTCTTATATCCGTATATTGACCCGAACCAAGCAGCCTGATGACGATCTTGACAGTGCCAAGATACTCATAATCCTTTACAGGGGTGGAGTCGGAAAAAACATACAGGTTTTGCAGCCGTGCAACTTCAGCCGTGCTTTTCTTTGCCTGATATTCTTCCGCCAATCTGCCTGCTCCCAATAGAGCCATGAAGCAAATGCCTGTGATTGCTCCCAAGATTATCTTCTTCATTTTTCCATTATTTTCAATTTTAGATACCGTACAGACATTTATCAACCAATTTACTAACTTCTTGTATTTCTGCCTCAGTGAGGTCCCCTGGAATAGGGCAAGAAGCTTCATTTTGACCTGACGATCTGGTACATTCACATACTTCATCAGCAATCTTTTGAAGATCTTTTTCCTCGTCGTCACAAGACAACAATCCAATACACACCGTCGCACATGCGACCATCGAAAACAAAAAAAACTTTTTCATATAAATATTTATTTATGAATTAATTAATAAAAAAAACTTTTTTGTCCACCAGTCCCAAATGAACGGTTATAAAAATGAAGAAGCACGGAACTGTTATATTTTATTTCTCTGGAGGCTCTGGTATGCCCATAGCGGAATAAACAACAGTCCCATGCCTTACGACATGGAACACTTTGCTTATTATCTCCGCTTCTTGAAATTTACCAGATTTCCAGAGAAGACAATATAAGTGCTTCAAAAACAATAAAATTCAACTACTCGACGGCAAAAACCGTTTTGTAATTTGCCGACAAATATACTACATAGTTTTTTAATTCAATACATTTTTGCTCTTTTTTTACAAAAAAAAATTTTTGTTCGCACGACAGACACGGATGCGTGCTGCTTGCGGCTGCTTTTTCTGTCGGCAAACCACATCAAAAATCGTATCCGTTTTGGTTGATTGGTTTTATGAAAGGTCGGCAATGGGAACACGGCTGAGGATCCGTTAATCAATGAACATTGCTATTTGTCGGATGTCGTTCCTGCATTGCGACAGGTCTCTATTTTAGGAGATAAACAGGAGGAAATGACAGCGCGGAAACGGATTGCGCGCTCGCTAATCCTAACGCCCCGGCAACCTTCGGCTTTATTTGAATATCAAAACAGATATGGAGAAAAAAAATTGGAGAAACCGAACATCAAGCATCAACTGTTCCCGATTGAATATAAATCATTTCCGATTTTTTAGATTTTTTTCACGATAAAAATAGCGGAATGAGTAACAACAAAAGCGTTTCCCGATTGTAATAGTAAAGATAAAAATCAAATAATTACGAAAATTTTAAAATTATGAAGTTATGAAGTTAATGAGAATTATGGTATTTATATGTATTGTTGCGTGGCTGGTATTCCTGTCCGTGAATGCTTTTTCGCAGGAACGGGCGCAACAGCTCACCGTTTCGGGCGTGGTAACCGATGTTGCGGGCGATCCGCTGCCCGGCGTGAATGTCACCGTTAAGGGAACGCTCAGCGGAGTGGTCAGCGACGCGAACGGGAAATACGTTATCGACGTCGCCGACGGGAACGCCGTACTGGTGTTTTCCTTTGTAGGTTTTGCCACGCAGGAGATCACGGTGGGCGACAGGAGAAGCATTGAAGTCTCCCTGAACGAAAGCGCTCAGGAGATTGAAGAGGTAGTAGTGGTAGGATACGGCACCCAGAAGAAGGTCAATCTGACCGGCTCGGTTTCGGTAGTCAACATGGACAAAGTGCTGGGTGACCGTCCCGTCACGGATGTTGCTTCGGCAATACAGGGAGCGGTTCCCGGTTTGCAGATCACCGGAGGAGCTTCCCCCGGCGAATCCAAAAGGTTCAACATACGCGGCACTACCTCCATCACCACCGTCAATAATGTCAGTCCCGGTCCGCTGATTCTGGTGGACAATGTCGAATGTCAAATTGATTTGGTTAACCCGGAAGATATTGAAACCGTCACCGTACTGAAAGACGCCGCATCCGCAAGCATCTACGGCGCTCGCGCTGCCTACGGGGTGATCCTGATCACCACAAAGAAAGGGAAGAAAAATGCAAGATCGACGCTGAACTACAACAACAATTTCGCCTTCTCAAAACCAACCAACCGGATAGAGCAGGCTCCGGTGGAGGAGGTAGTGAAAGCCTTCAACGAATTTTCGCCCGGAGGAAGCTGGTATGCCGACGGTCAGAACTTTGCTGTATGGTCGGAATATATCAGGGAATATCAGGCTGATCCCTCCGCCTTTGCAGCCAAAGCCGCGCAAAACGGCGAATATTTCGACCCGAACTGGGGGATTTACACCCCGAAAGGCGGCGTTGGAGCGGGAAAATATTTTTATCTGAAAGACAACAATGCGCAGAATGATATTTTTGCCCGTTCCGGTTTTCAGCAGACGCACAACCTGTCGGCTTCGGGCGGCGGGGAGAAGATGACTTACCGCCTCTCGCTGGGCTATCTGAACAACAACGGTCCTTTGAAAACCAAAAACGATACCTATGAACGGGTCAACATGTCGGGATTTGTCAGCGCCGACATTACTCCGTGGCTCAACCAGTCGCTGGACGTCCGTTACACGCAGGGAACGCGGGTGACCATGGAAACGCTCGACCCCTACGCGCGGCTTATCTACAATACCCGTTACCACAATTTCCTGCCCGGCGCCGGCAGCTGGAAAAGAGCCAATAATCCCGGCGGCGCGGCGAAGCTTACGGCTGCTCCGGAAAATTTCCTCCTGCACGGCACGCCGGACAATATCCGTTTGGAAAATCCGCGCATCTTTTCCCGTACCCTGATCACTCCATTCAAGGGTTTTGAAGGTATCGTGGAATATACTTTCGACGAAAGCGTGTACGACAAAAAATCGCAACCCTCCGGAGTGGAAGTGTATAACGGTCAGATGGACGACAATCCCTACAAAGATCCTGCCTACAGGAACGACAGGAGCATTTCGCGCTACAATGCGCTGAACATGTATGCCACTTATTCCGTTTCATGGAAGGAGAAACATCATTTCAAGCTGATGAGCGGTTTTTCTCAGGAACGGAGCTATTACGAACTTTTGTGGGCAAGCCGCAGGCAGGCGATCAACACGGAGCAACCCTCCATCAGCGGTTCGACCAGCGAAATACTTGCCGGGGATGATTTCAGCGATTACAGCATCCGCAGCGGTTTTTTCCGGTTTAACTACAATTACAAAGGGAAATACCTCCTGGAAGCAAGCGGACGATATGACGGTTCCTCCAAATTCCCGAAAGAAAGCCGTTTCGGATTTTTCCCTTCCGCTTCGCTTGGGTGGCAGCTTGCCGGCGAGGAATTTATGGCTTGGGCAGGCAAATGGCTCAATGAATTTAAACTCCGCGCCTCGTGGGGCGAAATAGGCAATCAGGCGATTGCCAACTATCAGTATTTGCCCGGCATGGAGGTGGATCTGAACTCCAACTGGATTTACGACGGCAAAAGACCCACGACGCTGAATCCTCCGGGCGTTGTGCGCGGCAACTTCACATGGGAGCGTGTTGCCACCCTTGATTTCGGCACGGACATATCGTTGCTGAACAATCGCCTGCAAGCCATATTTGACTGGTATGAGCGCCAGACGAAAGGAATGCTGGGACCGGCAAGCGAATATCCCGCTTCGGTGGGCGCAAGCGCTCCGCTGCAAAACGTAGCCGACCTGCGCACGCGCGGATGGGAATTTGCGGTGAACTGGCGCGATAAAATCGGCAACTGGGGCTATCACGCCGGATTCAATATTTCCGATTATATCTCCAAAATCACCAGATACAAAAACGACGCCGGGCTGTTCTCCGAGTACCGCGCTTCCGGCAGGTATTACGAAGGAATGACTTTCGGAGAAGTCTGGGGATACCGTTTTGAACGCTTCTACACGGTGGAGGACTTCAAGGATACCCAGTCGTGGGGTTTGAAGGAGGGCGTTACCGGCGTTAAGGGGGTGAGCAATCTGCGTCCGGGCGACGTTATGTGGAAAAACATCAGCGACCGGACAGGGCAGAATGAAATCAACAACGGAGCGGACAATCTTTCCGATCCGGGCGACCGGTCGGTGATTGCCAACGAAACGCCGCGCTTCCAGTACGGCGTCACCGCAGGGGTAAACTACAAAGGCTTTGACCTGTCCGTATTCCTGCAGGGCGTCGGCAAACGCGATTACTGGTTCGGGAACACCGATATTATATTTCCCATGAAAGGCACCAACAATACCGGTGAAAACGGCACCATATACGGGAGGCATGTAAACAATTACCAGCAGGTAGCCGACGCGGCAGCCGGCAATTATACCCTGACGAACCCCGGCGCGTTTTATCCGAGAATTTACAGTCTTCCCGGCGAAGCGGTCAATCTCTCCAACAGGCGCATCTCCGACCGCTACATGCTGGACGCATCCTACCTGCGGGTGAAGAACATCACCCTGAGCTACACGTTCCCGCAAAGGATCATCGCGCCTGTCCTGCTGAGCAGCGCCAGGATATTCGTATCCGCCGAAAACGTGTTCACGTTTTCAAACCTTCCCAAAGGCGTCGATCCCGAAAGGATGAGCTGGGGATACCCGTTTTATGCCGTATATTCATTCGGAGTACATCTTACTTTGTAAATCATTCACCATAAAATAAAGACAAACATGAAAAAAAATATGATCCCGCTTTGCATGACCGCCCTGTTGCTGTCGGCATGCAACGACAAGTTTCTGGAGAAATACCCCGTCACCACTCCCACTGAAATCACTGCCTTCAAGACGTATGACAATTTCAGGACATACAGCTGGAATCTGTACAACACCTTCGAAAGCAGCGATTATGTGCAGACGCTCTACGACCGCGCCATCAAGTTCAATGCCGAGGGCGACCTGCTGGCAGGATATCTGACAAGCGCCGCCGACAACGATACGGACAACAGCCGCCGCGATCGCACCGTTACCACGCCTTCAAGCGGCGGAGGATGGGATTATTCCTACATCCGGGCTGTCAACATCATGCTGCAAAACATTGATCAAAGCGAAATGACCGGCGAAGACAAGCTCCACTGGCGTGCGGTGGGATATTTTTTCTTCTGCTGGCGCTATGCGGAACTCATTTCACGTTTCGGCGACGTATATTGGGTGGATCATGTGCTGAAGGAAGACGTCGACCGGCACATCATTTACGGAGCGCGCTCCCCGCGCAAAACAGTTGCCGACAGCATACTTGCGCGCCTGCAATATGCCGAGCGATACATAAAGGAAAACGGGGAAGGAACGGGCAGCAACACCATCAACAAAGCCTGCGTGCAGGCGCTGATCTCCCGTTTCTGCCTTTTTGAAGGAACATGGCGGCGCTACCACCAGCTCGGCGACGAGGTGAAATACTTGCAGGAATGTGTGCGTGCATCGCAGGCATTGCGGAAAACCTTCCCCGGCATCGACAATAATTTCGACGCCCTGCTCACTTCCCGGAATCTCGGCGCCCGCCCCGGTACCATCCTCTACAAGGAATATTCGCGCGAACTGCAAATGGGCAATGTTGCCCAGCGGTACGAACGTTCCACAAGTACCTACTATGCCATGCACCGCGCCACAACGGACATGTACCTTGTCAAAAGCAACGGGCTGCCGGTGACCAACGCCGCCAACGTCACCCGTCCCGACACGGACATGTACGACGAGTTTCGCGACCGCGACCCGCGTTTGCTGATGACCGTGGCGCCTCCCTACAGTCAGGGAGTCGCCCTGAACTACGGGACAAACGCCGCGCCGGCATATCCCTTCCCGCCGCTCCTGTCGGGAGGCAAATACCGCTACAACAGCGAAGCCAATTACAGCCGACCGGGACTGGATTCGATGGAATACGCCAAACTGCTGGAACAGATACTTCCCGACAATCTGTCGAAGCGGCTGCCGGCATACCAGTTTCAGGGAAACGCCATGATATGGTCGATACCCAATTTCCCCTCGTCGCCAGCTACCCAGTTCCGTTCCAAAACGGGATATATATGCTGGAGGAACTATGCCCTGTGGGATTACACCCTCTCCGTCATCCGCCCGGACAACACGTCCGACAATCAAAGCGAATCGCACAAGCCCATCCTTTTCATGGAGGAAATTCTGCTGAATGAAGCCGAAGCCCTGTTTGAACTTGGACAGTTCACGCAGACGGCAGCCGACGAAACCGTTAACCGGCTGCGTCGCCGCACCACCGTAAACATGCCCGACATGGACATTGCCGTCGTCAACGCCTCCACCGACCCGTCCAATCCTGCCGACAGGGTTACTCCCGGACGCGACCCCTCCGTCGATCCCCTTCTTTGGGAAATACGCCGCGAACGGATGGTGGAACTGATGGGGCTGGGATTTGGCTTTGCCGACATTCGCCGCTGGAAAAAGGGAGCATGGTTTTACAACCGTCCGATCATAGGGGTGAAGATGGACAAACAGTATTATTACAAACGGGATGCAAACGGAGCGCCCGTCAAGGCAATCCCTACATGGGTGAACAACCTGCCGC
>JAISRX010000195.1 GCA_031273395.1 Bacteroidales bacterium
CCCACCTTGACCGATCTGGACAAAGTAAAAGAAACGCTGATCCGCGAAAGGGAAACCATGATGAAGGAAAATGCCTACTGGCTGAATGTATTGCAAAATATGTACCGGCAAAAGGACAAACTGATGACCCTGGAAGAATACCGGAAAATCATCCGTTCGGTGAACCGGAAAGATATACGGAATGTTGCCCGCAAGTATATTAATGAAAACAATTACGTGATCGGCAAATTGCTGCCGAAACAACCGGAATGAAAATGAAGGAAAAATGAAAAAAAATCTTGTTGCCTGTATGCGGATTTGCTTCTTTTGGCTGTTACCTGCCGGACTGAGCGCGCAAGATGCCGCGCGTCCGCAAATTCTTGTCGATATTGAAAAAAACAGCCGGATAGAAATCATACAACCGCCACAGGCAGAGATGCTGTTGAACATGCAGATAGCTAACAACCACCTGCAAAAGGGCATATCGGGATACCGGATACGCATCTTCTCGCAATCGGGGCAATATGCACGGCAGAGAGCCACCGAAGCCAAAACAATGTTCATGAGGAATTTTCCCGACGTCAATACCTACTGGAAGTATAATGAACCCAATTATCAGATTTTTGTGGGCGATTTCCGCACCAAAACGGAAGCATTGTACCAGTACAAACAAATATCAAAAAAAATTCCCAGCGCATTTATTGTCAAGGATATTATCAATATTTTCAATTAATGACCGACCATTTACAGCATGAATGTGGCATTGCCTTTGTCAGACTTTTGAAACCACTGGAATATTATCAGTACAAATACGGCAGTTGTCTGTACGGACTGCAACATTTGCACCTGATGATGGAAAAACAGCGAAACCGCGGTCAGGACGGCGCCGGAGCGGTTTGTGTGAAAATCGGCATGCCGCCGGGAAACCAGTACATATCGAGGGTGCGAAGTATCAAACCTTCGTCGCTCGACGCCCTTTTCAAGGAAATTTACACCCTGATCAACAAAGTAGGCAAACGGACGCCCGAACTGCTGAACGATGTGGTGTGGATGAAACAGGAGATGCCTTTCGCCGGCGAAATCTACCTGGGACATCTGCGCTACGGAACATACGGGGACGACTCGCTGGAAGCCATACACCCCGTCATACGGCAAAACAACTGGAAAACGCGCAATTTAATTCTGGCAGGCAATTTCAACCTGACCAACGTGGATACCCTGTTCAACATCCTGACGGATTTGGGTCAATACCCTACCGGATATTCCGACACGGTAACCATGCTCGAAAATATCGGACATTTTCTGGATCGCGAAAACCAGTACCTGTTCGACCGTTTCAAGAAAGAAGGTCATGAGAATGCCGATATTTCCGGACTTATTGCCGAAAACATCAGCGTGCGGGACATTCTGGTCGAATCCAGCAAAAAATGGGACGGCGGATATGTGATCAGCGGGGTGATAGGACATGGCGACGCTTTCTTTTACCGCGATCCCTGCGGCATACGCCCGGCATACTACTACCGCGACGAGGAAGTGGCGGCGGTGGCTTCCGAACGTCCGGTCATCCAGACGGTTTTCAATCGCGACGCAGGGCAGGTGAGCGAAATAAAACCCGGATATGCGCTCATCATCAAAGCCGACGGAAGCATTTCCGAAGAATTGATTCAGGAGCCGCGTGAAAAAAAATCCTGTTCGTTTGAACGAATCTATTTCTCGCGCGGCAGCGACAAGGACATCTACAAAGAACGAAAATTACTGGGAAGGCTGTTGATCCCCGAAATCCTTCCGGCAATTGACCATAATCTGGAAACCGCCGTTTTTTCATACATCCCCAACACGGCAGAAACCGCATTCTTCGGAATGGTGGAAGCTGCCGACGAATATCTGAACGAACGGAAAAAAAAGCTGATTTTGGAAGCGGGCAGCAAACTGACGCCTGCGCGCCTCGACAAAATCATGAACGTGCGCACCCGCATAGAAAAAGTTGCCGTTAAAGACGCCAAACTGCGCACGTTCATCACGCAGGATAAAAGCCGTGCAAGCATGGTAGGGCACGTGTACGACATCACTTATGACACCATTCGCAAAGGGGTGGACAATCTGGTGATCATCGACGATTCCATCGTGCGCGGGACAACGTTAAAATTAAGCATCATCAGGATACTGGACAGGCTGGGTCCCAAAAAAATTGTTTTTGTATCGTCCTCGCCGCAAATCCGCTATCCCGACTGTTACGGCATCGACATGGCGCGGTTGAACGAGTTTGTCGCTTTTCAGGCGGCCATCGCCCTGCTTAAGGATAGCGGCAGAAACGCCATCATCAACGAAGTGTACAAATTGTGTAAAGCGCAGGAAAATCTTCCGGTTACCCAAATTGTGAATCATGTGAAGGAAATTTATAAACCTTTCACCGCAAAGGAAATTTCCGCTAAAATTTCCGAATTGCTTCGCACTCCGGAAATAAAGGCGGATATAGAAATTATTTTCCAGTCCATCGAGAACCTGCACCAAGCCTGCCCTAATGATACCGGCGACTGGTATTTTACGGGCAATTACCCCACGCCGGGCGGCAACAGGGTGGTAAACAACGCATTCATCAATTATATAGAAGGAAAAAACAGAAGAGCGTACTGACAACAGGCAACCTTCATGAATGTCTCTTATACGTTCACGGTTCATTTCTCTGTCCGCAGGTTGCACCTGCGGCGAATAAATCGCCGTCCCGGCAGAACTGCACGCTAACCCTGTCAGGATTTGCAGGATCAGCGCAGGGGCGGGTCTTGCGCCCGCCCTCAATAAAAACGATACAGGGGGCGTTGCTCCCGACAGGGATTCAAAACCCTCCTCCCTCCGTGGAAAGAGGAAAAAAAATCAAGACAAGGTTAAAGATTGTTAAATTGATTTCAGGTATCAATCGGATGTATTATTTTTGCCATCGTTAATATTGTGATTGTGATATGAAGAAATCAACGCTGTACCTGCTGGTCATTATTGCCTCCATTGCCCTGTCCGGACTTATCGCCGTGCAGGCATACTGGATCCATCATGCCTATTCCATCAAGGAACAACAGTTCGCACAGCTGGTCAATACCACCATCAACCGCATTACCGAGGACATACAATCGTATGAAGTGGTGCAGGTGATACAGGATTTGGACATGCCGTATCCGTTCCAGCGGAACATAAAAAAACCGCAAAGCGATCAGAAGGCCTTGCTGGATACCATCATTGCGGGAAAGAAACAGTTTGAAACGTCGAACCATCCCGTTGTTTCCGAAGAAGAAAAATTCACTTTCTGGAACAATGCCGTGCGCGATTACTGGAAGCCTCACAGCATTGTGCAGGAAAGTTTTACGCAAGTCAATGCGCAGTTCGGCGCTCATTTTTCCAACATGCAAATCAGCCGGTCAACCTCGGTGGTAGCCGCGCCACTCTCGCCCACCGAGCGGAAAGCCAGACGAAAACTGCTGATAGAAGCCACAGTGGAGAGGCTGCAACGCTCCGATTTCCAACTGGAAGAACGTGTAGAAGCATCCGCACTGGACTATATCATTCATTCCGAACTGCAAAAATCGGACATCCGGCAACCATACGAATATGCCGTTTACGGAAAAGACTGCAAGGAAAAAATCTACCGTTCAAAGAATTTCAATCCGAAAAAAGACAACACATCGTTTGTCACGACGCTTTTTCCGTTCGACTGGTTCGAATCGCAGCCATATTACCTGAGCATCTATTTTCCCAAACAAAGCAATTACCTGTTCCGCTCTATCGGCATGATGGGCTTGTCGTCGCTTGTGTTCACGCTCATCGTCATTTTCACCTTCGCCGTTACCGTTTACCAGATCATACGGCAGAAAAAAATTACCGCCATCCGCACCGATTTTGTAAACAATGTCACGCATGAACTGAAAACGCCCATATCCACCATTTCGCTGGCGTCTCAAATGCTCAACGACAAAAGCATCCCCAACGAGGCGAAAAACTATGATCATATTTCGACGGTGATCGGCGACGAAAGCAAGCGGTTGAGCCAGCAGGTGGAAAAAATCCTGCAAATGGCAATTTTCGATCGCGGAAAGGTCGTATTGAAATTTCAGGAACTGGATTTGAATGAACTGGTCAATTTGGTGGTGCGCAACATGCTCATCCAGATCAAAAACAAAAACGGACAGATTATCAAAAATCTGGACGCCGAACATTCGGTAGCCGAAGTGGACGAGGTACATTTCACCAACGTGCTGTTCAACCTGATAGACAATGCCGTCAAATACAGCAGCGGAAAACCGGATATTACCGTGTCCACCTTCAATGCACCCGGAAAAGTGTGCATATCTATCCGCGACAAGGGTATCGGCATCAGCAAAGCCGATCAGAAACGGATATTCGATCAGTTTTACCGCGTGTCAACCGGTAATGTCCATAATGTGAAAGGCTTTGGGCTGGGGCTTGCCTACGTGAGAAACGTGGTGGAAAACCATCGGGGAACAATTCAGGTGGAAAGCAAGCCGGGACAGGGAACCTGTTTCACTGTCAGCCTGCCTTACACACAATCATCTTCACAAAAAATATCAACATAATAATATAATGTATATGACAAAGGCAAGAATATTACTGGCCGAAGACGACGAAAATTTAGGCAAAATGCTTCAGGATTACCTCAATGCAAAGACGTTCGAGACCGACTTGTACGATAACGGGGACACCGCGTTCAAGGGGTTTTGCAAGGATGCTTACGACCTCTGTATTCTGGATGTGATGATGCCGGTAAAAGACGGATTTACACTCGCCAAGGAAATCCGGCTGATTGACAAAGTGATGCCGGTGATCTTTTTAACCGCCCGTTCCATGACGGATGACGTGATTGAAGGCTTTAAAATCGGCGCCGACGACTATATCACAAAACCGTTCCACATGGATGAATTATTGTTTCGCATCGAAGCCATTCTGAGAAGGGTTAAAACGCCGGAAATTCCCGTTCAGCAAATATATACGCTCGGAAAATATACCTTCGACACGCAGAAACAACTGTTGCAGTCCAAAGAAACATACCACAAGTTAACCACCAAGGAATCGGAGTTGCTGAAATTGCTGTGTGACAACATTAATCATGTTCTTGAGCGTAATTATGCGTTGAAAGCCATTTGGGAAAACGACAACTATGCCAGGAGCATGGACGTGTATATCACAAAGTTGAGAAAATATCTAAAGGATGAGCCTTGCGTTGAAATACTGAACGTGCACGGAAAAGGGTTCAAGTTAGTGATAACCTGACAGGTATTTTTCGTCATTGCGCCAGTCCCTGCGGACTTTCACAAAGGTTTCGAGAAACACTTTCTTGGCAAAAAATGTTTCCATTTCCTTGCGTGCTGCGGTAGCTGTTTTTTTCAGGGCAGCCCCCTTTTTGCCTATGAGAATGGATTTCTGGGTGTCGCGTTCAACAAAAATGAGCGTCTGTATCCGGATAAGACGTTCTTCTTCCTTGAACGATTCCACGATCACTTCCGAACAGTACGGGATTTCTTTCCGGTAGTGTTCAAAAATCTTTCCGCGGAGTATCTCCGAAGCAAAAAAGCGGTCGGGCTTGTCGGTCATTTCGTCTTTTGGAAAATAGGCGGGTCCTTCGGGGAGTGACGCTACAATTGCCTGATGCACCGCGTGGACATTGAATTTCTCTTTTGCCGACACGGGAATCTGCCGCGCATTCGGCAACAAACCCGTCCACGTTTCGCTTAGCCGGTTCAGGTTTTCCTGCTCGGTGAGGTCAATCTTGTTGATTACCAACAGTACGGGAATGTCCATTTTTGCAATCTTTTCCGGGTATTCTCCGTTTTTGTCGGGAGTTTCTATCACGTCGGTGACGTAAACGATCACGTCGGCGTCGGTGAGCGAAGTATGTACAAAATCCATCATTGCTTCCTGCATTTTGTATTTGGGACGGATAATACCGGGTGTGTCGGAATATACGATCTGGTAATCTTCTCCGTTGATGATCCCCATGATCCGGTGCCGCGTGGTCTGCGCCTTGGAGGTGACCACCGACAGCCGTTCGCCTGTAAGAATATTCATCAGGGTGGATTTTCCCACGTTGGGATTTCCGATGATGTTGACAAATCCGGAACGAAACATGGCAGATTATTTAATACCGGACTTATAAACAGTCGTTTGCCGGTAGGTATCGCCCGGATTCAGAACGGTGGACGGGAAATTCGGCTGATTGGGCGAATCGGGATAGTGCTGCGCCTCGAAACAGACGCCCATAAAAGGCGTATAAGCCACGCCGGAAGGACTTTTTTTGCTTCCGTCCAGATTGTACGACGTGTAGAACTGTATGCCGGGTTCTGTGGTAAAGGTTTGCAGCAGGCGTCCGCTTTTCGGTTCGTACAGTTCTGCCGCAAGTACAGGCTGATCGGGCGTTCCCTTCACACAGTAGTTATGGTCGTATCCTTTGGGCAGGACGGCTACGCGGTCGGCTATCACAGTCTGTTGCCGCAGATCATATACGGTGCCGCTCACGGGGAGTATCTCGCCGGTAGGGATATTCTCCTCGTTGACGGGCGTATATTCATCGGCATACACCGTCACCTGATGTCCCAGCACATTTTCCCTGCAACCCGTCAGGTTGAAATAACTGTGGTTGGTGAGGTTCAGCACTGTAGCCCTGTCGGTAACCGCGGTGTAGCGAATTTGCAATTCATTGTCGTTGTTGAGGACATAGTCCACGTTGACCTTCATGTTGCCGGGATAGCCCTCCTCCATGTCTGCGGCGGTGCAGTTCAGCGACAGGGTTGCCGAAAACGCATCCGAAGAAACGCCGGCGTCCCAAACCTTGTGACCGAACCGCCTGATACCGCCGTGAATATGGTTTTTCCCGTTATTGGCTGCCAACGGATATTCAACGCCGTTCAGCGTGAACTTGGCATTGCCGATCCGGTTGGCATACCTTCCGATGATGCAGCCCAAGCTCGGATGTCCCGCAAGGTAATCATCCGGATGGCTCAATCCCAATACAATATTTTCAAAATCCCCGTTTTTGTCGGGCGTGTAAAAGGAAACGACTATGCCGCCGTAATCGGTAATTTCCGCACTTACCCCGTTTGAATTTGTCAGGGTGTACAGTTTAACCGTTCTTCCATCCGCCTTTCCCCATTCTTTCACGGTCACGGCAGGTTTCGGCGACTTGCAGGAAAAAAGCATCATGAATGCAATACTCCACGAACACAAAACTTTCATAAACGTCAAGCTCCTCCCATGGCGCTGAACCCGCTGGCAAACTTTGCCTTTTTCGGATTGATGCACATTACGGGAATTTTTGCCTCGTTGTCAATAAAGTTTTCTTCTACCGTTCCAAACAGATAATCGGCAAATGAAATACCTTTCGTGGTGGTAATAACAATCAGGTCGGCTCCTATCCGTTCCGCATAGTTCAGTGTTTCCCTGGCAAAGGATTCCTTTCCTTCAGCCACGGCAACATCAAAAAAGATTTTTTTCGAATTAAGGAATTTTTCGATGAACACCAGATGACTGCGTATGCTTTGTTCTATCTTTCTGTCCTTCGAAGGTTTATCCCTGAAGATGTACACATTGGAGTCGAACAATTTGGCTATGTAGTGTGTCCAGCCGAGTTTTTCACGATTTTCCTTCTTGTAATCGACCGAAAAAACAATACGCCCCACGGAACTCCTGGTATGCCCCTGCACCACAATCAGCGGTACTTTGGAGGAGACAATCACTTTCAACGCCCAGCTGCCCGTGATTTTTTGCCTTCCCTTGATGCCGTGCGTTCCCATCACTACCAGCAGTGCGCCCAACTCTTCTACCGTTTTGCCGATGGTAGTAAAAATCGTCCCTTCACGCACTATTCCGGTTATTCGGACTCCATATTCCGCAGCAAAACTTTTTGCCTCGGCTTCCACCTTTTGAGTGGCTCCAATTAAATCCGAAGATTTTTTTATAATATGTACCAATACGATGTTGGTACTCATCGACTGTGCAAATCTTACAGCCGCTTCAACAGCATACTGCGCTACAACAGTAAAATCTGTCGGAACTAAAATAGGTCTTGACTGGTTTTCCATAGAAATTATATTTTTGGTGGTACATCGAACCAATAAAAAACATATCTTTGACCGTTTTTTAGGTTCAATGAGTACATTTAATAATTTTTACAAATGTAAGATATATTTTCTTTTTTTGTACATCATTTATCATTTTTCTTTGGTAAATATTTTTGCTGTCGACGGTACAAACAAGGAAAATATTTTGGTAACATCTGTCTGTCAGGAAGATAGAATTACCGAAAGGGTGGTTTTTGCCATGCCGGAAGACGAAAATATTTTTACAAAAAAGATTTTTTTGTCTGTTTCGGAGTGGTGGATCGTGTTATCGGGTTTGTTGCTGGCAAGCAATATTTGCTGCTTTTTGACCCGGAAGAGGCGACGGATACGCATTGCCGACGGTTCCAAGCCGGAGCGGGCAGAAGCGGGTGTCGGGAAGATCGACCGGGTGACGGTGCTGTTTGCCGATATCGAAGGATTTTATGATATTGTCGATAAAATGCCGGCAACAGCGTTAATCAACGGATTGAACGATTTCTTCGTTTTCTTTGATACGGTAGTTGACCGTTATCATCTTGAAAAGATCAAAACAATCGGCGACGCATACATGTGCGCCGGAGGTCTGCGCGGGACGCAAGGCGGCCATCCTGCCTGCATGGTGCTTGCCGCGCTGGAGGTACAGCACCACCTTTACCGGCTGCGCAACCGAAACCCTGACGGCTGGTCGGTCAGGATAGGGATACATACCGGCGAAGCCTATGCTGGCATGCTGGGGCAAAAAAAATTAACGTACGACATTTGGGGACATACCGTCAATCTCGCCTCCCGTCTGGAATCGCTATGCCCGCCGGACAAAATCAATATTTCGGATGCTACCTACGAGCATGTCAAACAGTTTTTTATCTGCGAATATCACGGTCCGCTACCCGTTAGATTGGGGAACGGCTGTGCCTACTACGTGAAGGGATTAAAACCGGAATACGCGGAACGCAGTTCTTCCGGACAACCGCTTCCCAACCGGCGTTTTTTTGAAGAACTTGCCGTCCCGCAAGAAAACCGGAATGAAGAAGATACCGGAAAATAAGGTTTGCCGGAAAATAAAGATGATCATTTTCAAATCGCCTGCGCGTCATTGCAGGGACGTAGTCCGACGCAGCTTGGGAATTGTCGATAAATAAATCATTCTTTGACATAAACGCTTCATCCGGGATCGTAACCCCTCCCGTCAGCGTTCATTGTGAGGCACTTCCTGTATGGCAGGTGCTTCCCCCTCCCCTCCCCTCTCCTCCCCTTTCCATTTTGGAGCGGTACCGGAGGTAAGGAAAAATCCCCATCTCCCGCAGCAAGGGGTTTAAACTCCTTGCTGCTCACCCGAAAACGCAATAAACAACCGATACATTTTTATTGACAACTACTTAGGATGCCTCGCCCTCATCGCCGACCGACCCAACGGGTCGTATGTTTATAGAATCGGGGACGTTATACGTGCTGTGCGACCCCGATGGGGTCGAATTTTCAATCAACATGCGTTCTATAAACATGCGACCTCTTCGAGGTCGTACCTGTCTTCACACATTCCATGCCATCGAAGTTCAATATGGGAATACCGGCTACCGGACATTTTGGGTTGAATATTCGGAATCGGACTCATATATATACTGCATTCGGTTGAGTTTTGAGTTTTCGTGCCCCGCACTGCGCTTCGCTTGTACGGGGTTATCAAAAGGCAACCCCTGTCGGGGTTGCGCACAGCCCTGCATAGACGTAAAACGCCGCAGGCGTTACCCTTTGATAACCCCGTATGAAATACGGGGTACGACAGGCGAAAAAACACAAGACTACAACCGAGTGCAGTATAGACTCGAAGAAAAAGCGCTAAAATGGTGGCGTCCGGACTTTCGAGACAGCCTCATGACGTGATGAATCATTATTTTCCGACAGTTTTTTAAAACGGAAAATCCTCCAGGGGTTTCTCTTCCAGTGTCTCTTCTTTTGGCTTTTGCGCCTGCCGGTGCTCCTTGCATCCGTCCACGATGATGGCTTTGTTGGGAGTGACCGGACAGGCATATTCGCACGCGCCGCATCCCACGCAAATATCGACATTCACTTCGGGAATGGTCAGTTCGCCCTTGTATGGCACCATCCTGACGGCTTTTGTGGGGCAATGCTCGGAACACGACCCGCACGACGTTTCATCGGTATGGACAATGCAGTTGTTCCTGACGAAGCGCACGGTACCGATTTGCGTCAGCACTTTTTCCTCTCGCGTCAGGGGAAGGATAGCGCCATTGGGACAAATTTCGGTGCAGCGGACACATTCGTAATTGCAGAAACTCGTGTGGTAATCCATGTAGGGCTGCATCATGCCGAAAAAGCCATATTCCAGAAACGACGGTTTAAGCACTCCGGTGGGACAGGCGCTCACACACAGGTGACAAGCCGTACATGCGCCCGTAAAATGATGGATGCTTTGCGATCCGGGCGGACAGACGGAATGTGTTTTGATGACTTCCTCGTTGCCGGTGTTGACACCGCTTCCTTTGGTTTTAGGATCGCTGTTTTTCGGCTTGCTGTTTCTTGCGATTGACTTGATCGACAACCCGCTGAGAGCGCCGATGAACAACAGGCTGCCCATGACAAACCGCCGTTTCGACCGGTCGGGCTGCATGATTTTGGCTTTTTCCGTCGAAGCGAAAGTATAGCGGATACTGTTGTTGTCGCATGCCTTCAAACAGTCGGCGCATCCCACACAGCGGCTGAAGTCGATTTGCTGCTGTTTCACGTCAATACACTGCGACTTGCAGACAAACATGCACTTGCCGCACCGGGTGCATCCCGCCTTGTCGAACCGGATCTTGAACAGCGAAATCTTCGATACAAGCCCCAGCAATGTCCCCAGCGGACAAACGGCATTGCAGTACAGGCGTCCCCTGCGGAAGGAAAACCAGACTACCAGCGTCAGTATCAGCGCCGGAACAAGCAGCGCATACGGATCAGTTACGGCTACTTTCACAGGATACAGCGCATACGATCCCATTGCCTGCAAAAGGCTTGTCAGCAAATTGTTGCCCGCTGCATAGAGCGGACGTAAAAAATCCGACATCAACCGCCCGAAATTGCTGTACGGATCCAGCGTATTCAGCAGAAAAAGTTTGCCGGTGAACAGCGAGAGGCACACCAGAATCAAAATGGAATACCGCAGCCATGTTTTGGGCGGTGCAAAGCGAAAACGGCTTTTTTTCCTTTTCGCCTTTTTTGAAATCCGCGAAATGACGTCCTGCAAAATTCCCAGCGGACAGATATAGGAACAATATACCCTGCCGAAGAGCAGCGTGAGCAGCAGTACAGCCGCAAACCCGAATGCCGTAACAGCCAGTCCGCGTCCGAGCGTGTTCAGAAAATCAATGATTGACGGAACGAATTGCAGCCATGTGAAATACCGAAACCATGCGGACGGCGCCGAACCGCTGAAATCAAGAAACAAAAAACCTGTCCCTGCCAGCATGATGATCGAAACAACCACGCGGGCAGGTTTTAAATATGCTTGCATCATCCGTCAAGTTAAATCCTGATTCTGTTGACGTTCAGCTTGGAGAGATCCGACTGTCCCAGTCCCATCTCGTGAGCGATCCTGATGTGTCCGATGCTGTCCGGCTCTTTGCCGAAAATCTTTGCGGCGGCGGCGTCTGCGGCGACAATGTCCGTAGAAATGATCTGCGCCTTTTCAACGGATACATTGCTGACGGACACGCCTTTCGGACCGTTCTTTTTCATCACGCGGTAACCGTCTATGATGTTCAGATCCGGCTTGCGGCAGGTCACCATGTCGGCGATACACTGCTGAAGATCGTTTTTGTGCCAGAACCCGCGATCCCACACGATACCCATCAGGTTTTTCATGGCGAAGGATACGCCCGCCCCGTCGTGATGTTTCAGAACGGGAACGTTGATCAGTACGTCGCTGCCGAGTATGGTTTCATGTACTTTCGCCTCCTTGAGCTGTTTGCCCTTGGGGACGCTCACCGATTTGTACTGTCCTTCGCTGTTGCCGGGAATGACTTTTGCGCCGGCGTCTTTGGCTGCCTTTTCGATGCCGCTTGTGGCGTATGCCTTTTGCCAGTTGTCGCAGGTGTGGTCGAACACGAACACATCTTTGGCGCCGGCGTTAAAACAGTGTTCCACTATTTTGGCGATCAACTCCGGATTGGTGTTGGCGCCAAATTCGGGGGTTCTGTCCCAGCCGATATTGGGTTTGACCACCACCGTCTGACCTGCTTTTACAAAACTTTTCATCCCGCCCAGAGCGGCGATGCCTTTTTCAAACATTTCCGGAGCTTCCCCGCCCATAACGGCTACCAGGTCGTACGGCGCATGAGGGTTAAACAGGCTCTTGGCAAAGGCTTCCTCTATGGAAAGCAGTGAAAACCCCGCACCGGTTGCGATGCCTGCTCCTATGCTTTTGGTGATAAAATCGCGTCTTTTCATCTCGAATTATGATTTTAATGATTTATATTACTTCTTTAAATTTTCCGGCTTAAAATATAACCGCAATATTACATCTATTTTATCGTTCAATGAGTAGAGAGGAGTTCTTTTTTAATATTTTTAACACAAATCATTTCGTGACGGGAAAAATCCATAATTTAAGAAATGGGGAATAAATAATGTATGCCGGTTTTGAGAGGTGTATTTACTTCGGTGAGGGCTTCGCCGTTCAAATTGTCGCATGTATGGGGGATGTGCAAAAGTCCCTGCGGGGACGACACTTTATTAACCGCAGATGGAACGAAGCGGAATCTACGGAAACGAAATCTCCTCTTTCCCAAGTCCCGCAGGGACGACACTTTATTAACCGTATGCTTTAGCTTACGGACAGCGTACCCTATACCTCTCCCAAGTCCCGCAGGGACGACACTTTATTAACCGTATGCTTTAGCTTACGGACAGCGTACCCTATACCTCTCCCAAGTCCCGCAGGGACGACACTTTATTAACCGTAT
>JAISRX010000231.1 GCA_031273395.1 Bacteroidales bacterium
CCGCAGGTCAACGACCTGCGGTTATGAAAATCAAGCCCTTCGGGCTAAACCGGCATACTTTATTCATTCCACGTTCCTTAACAGCCAAAAGTAATGATCATTTATACTGCACTCGGTTATAGTCTTGTGTTTTTTAGCCTGTCGTACCCCGCATTTCATACGGGGTTATCAAAGGGTAACGCCTACGGCGTTTTACGTCTATGCCGGGCTGTGCGCAACCCCGACAGGGGTTGCCTTTTGATAACCCCGTACAAGCGAAGCGCAGTGCGGGGTACGAAAACTCAAAAATCAACCGAATGCAGTATAATTGTCCTGTCCTTCTCCAACCGGCAGGATTTTGAACCTTTTTTTAAAACACAACCGGATTTTCCCCGTTGCCGTTACAGTTTAACGATCTTTACGGTATCTGTTTTTTTCCCGTCCCTGAAATATTGCAGGAAATAAATGCCGCTTGCCCATCCCGACATGTTCATTTGCAGGTAATGCGCGCCCGCGCCGTATCTTACCTCCGGAGCCTGCCATACAACGCGCCCGCCGATGTTGGTGATGCGCACGTGTATCAAGGCGCCCCCGTCTTCCAGTATGAACGAATAGAAAAACAGGTCATCGACGGGGTTGGGATATGCCAGCAGCCTGCCCGCTTCCTTCGGGGCATATTTCTGTTCGATGTGGACGGCGAAGGAGTCATTGACGATGGAATACGGATCCATGGCGAATATCCGCAACGTTGCACTTCCGTGAAACTTGGGGTCAATGGTCAGTATCCCGTCCTTGACGCTTGCCTGAAGAAGATCCTCCCGGTCTGTTTCGCAGGCGAAATTCAAAGGATCGCCGTCCGGGTCGGCGACGTATTGCGAAAGGTTTATCCTTACGGGATGATCCGGTAACAGCGTGGTGTCTGCAAAAAGTCCGCCGATTATCGGCGGATCGTTGAACGATATGGCTTTCCCCACGTTCAACAGCCCCCGTCCCAGCGTGGCGTAACGGTCGGGATCGTACTCATTCAGCGGCGTGGTGGAATCCAGCAATCTGGCGCGCAACATTTCGGGAGTAAAGTCTTTGCTCCCGTGTACGGCAAGAATCAGGGTGGCAGCGCCGGAAACCTGCGGACATGCCATGGAAGTCCCCTGCATGTACTCGTAATAATGATGATCGCTCCGCTGCCGGTACGATGCGCTGTATATGCCGCCTCCCGCTTCTGACGTATTGCCTCCGGGGGCTGCAATGTCCACCCAATTGCCGTAGTTGGAATAGGACGTCCGCCTGCCGTGCTGATCCACGGCTCCCACGGCGACCACCTCGTCCAAACAGGCGGGATACCAGCTTTCATCCGTACCTTTATTGACGCCCGCGTGCCCGTTGCCTGCCGCAAAAATAACGATACCGCCCGCCATGGGCGTTTCCGGACGGGGGTTTCCGTCTTTGTCTTTTCCTGCATGCTCAATGAAATACCTGATGGCTTCGACGTCCGCTTCGGCATAAACATCGGGGTCTTCGTAGCCCCAACTGTTCTGGCTGATCACCGCTCCCTTGTCGGCTGCATACACGAAAGCCGGCAGCAGGGAATTGACGGAACTGTTTCCGGACATGATCTGCACCGCCATCACCTTCACGCCGTAGCTGTCCTTTGACATGCCGGCGACTCCCGTCCCGTTGTCGGTGACGGCGGCAATGGTGGCGGCAACGTGGGTAGCGTGGTCTTCCGGCTGGATGACGCCGGTCTTCGTAACAAAGTTATATCCGTAAATGTCGTCGGTGTAGCCGTTGTCGTCGTCGTCCTTTCTTGCGGCGCCGTTCAGTTCGGCTTCGTTTACCCACATGTTGGCTTTCAGGTCTTCATGCTCGCAGTACACTCCGCCGTCCATTACCGCCACCGTTACGTTCCTGTTTTTAACGCCCAGATAGTCCACGCTTCTCCATGCGTTCGGCATCCGTATGTCCACGCCGGGTACGCCTCCCGTTTGTCCGGTGTTGTGATAGTGCCACTGTTTGTTAAAAGAGGGGTCGTTGGGCGTCCATGTTTCGGATGCGTTGCTTGCAGGCGCGGACAGGCTGCGTCTCCGGTAGGCGGGTTCGGCTGTCTGCACGGCGGCGTCCGTCCTGTATTCCCGTGCTGCGGTTTCGGGATCAATGTTTTCCGGAATGTCGATTTCATACCATAAATGCAATCCGTAACGGCGATGTTTTTCTTCATATTCTCCGGCGTCGGGGATTATTCGCTTCATGCCGCCGGCTCTGTATTTCCTGTTGATCCTGTCCAGTGACTTTACGCCCGTAGTCAATGCGGAAGTGTCGGTCGACATCCTGGACTTCAATTGCGCTTCTACAGCGGGAAGCGCTTCACCGCGCAGTTTTACGATCACCTTGCCTGCATGTACCCTTCGCGAAGACTGGGCGGATACGCCGCCCGCAACAAGGCAAAAAAGGAATAAGACATGCCATTTCAACAAACTGCCACCGGATGAATAAAACCAAACCATATCCACAAATTCTGCTTATAATCTACGAAACCAATATTTCATGCCATGTTGCAAAGGTACAATTTTTATGCCAAATCTCATAGTGAAAAGGGGTGTACGACAAAACTCCCTGTTGCAGCGTCACAAACCGGTTCAAAATATTTTGCAGAGGGGTTTGCAGAGCTGCAAAAACCTCCGAAATATTTTGTAGCAGGTGTTTGCAGAGCT
>JAISRX010000237.1 GCA_031273395.1 Bacteroidales bacterium
GTTTTACGTCCATGCAGGGCTGTGCACAACCCCGACAGGGGTTGCCTTTTGATAACCCCGTACAAGCGAAGCGCAGTGCGGGGTACGAAAACTCAAAACTCAACCGAATGCAGTATACAATAAGTATCCTGTCGTTTGCAGCATTGCAGAAATTATCCTGCGGTGCGGTTATCGTGCCTTTTTTGGATGGCTTACTGTACTTTTTACAGTAAGTATCCTGTCACTTGATAAATTGTTAAAATCGGCTTTCCCTTCCTTTCTGTTTTATCGGGCAATAGTGATTTTTTGCCTCCAAAAAAGATTTGAAAAAATATTTTGTTTACCGGTATATGAAAACTGCGAAAATATCCGGAAAATGTTTATTTTTGCAGTTCAATGTTAAAAGCACAATGAAAGATGCGGTAAAAAATCGGGCGGAAGCTCCTCAAAAAGAGGGAGAAATCAGCGCTTTTCGGGCGACTGTACCCTTACCATCCGTCATGAAGCACATACAAACGCTGCTTGTCCTGACGGTGGCAGCGTCGGCGGCTTTTGCCCAATCCCATACCAACCCGGTAACGCTTAACGGCGAATGGAGTTCCTATGGAATCGGCGACCCCTATATCATGAAATACAGAGGAACCTATTACCTCTATTGCAGTACGAAAAACAGAAATACCGGCGTCAAATGCTGGTCGACAAAAGATTTCATTACATGGTCGGACGCCATCACCTGCGCCGAAGACCCGGTAACAAGAACGGCTTATGCCCCCGAAGTGGTTTACTGGAACGGTACGTTCTACATGTACACATCGCCCGGCGGAGGCGGACATTATGTATTGTCGAGCGACAGTCCCACCGGACCTTTTCTTCCCGTTACCGGAAACGTGGGAAGGTCTATTGACGGGTCGGTCTTTATCGACGACGACGGGAAATGGTATTTTTACCGTGCAAGCAACAACGGCATATTGGGATGCCCTATGCCAAGCCCCACCGAGTTTGGAGACGAAGTCAACCTGAATGCACGCATGGGATACGGATGGACGGAAGCGCCCTGCGTCATAAAACGGGACGGAACCTATTACCTGCTTTACTCCGGAAACCATGTGCTAAGCAATGGCTATCGCGTTGATTACGGGAAAAATACAAACGGCGCTATCAGCGCTTACGCTCCCCGGACGGCGCAGAATCCGATCCTGATAAAAACCGAAGGATCATTCGTAGGGTTGGCGCACGGAACGGCTTTCATCGGTCCCGATCTGGATACGTATTACTTTACCTATCACAATCTTACAGGACGTTATCCGAACCGTAACTTGAACTTCGACCGGATAGGATGGAACGGGGATAAACTTCTGCTGATGGGACCGACATACTGGGAACAACAGGCTTTTCAACAGGCAGACCGCTCCGATTTTTTCGACCGCGACGAACTCGGCGCAAACTGGCTGACGCCCAACGGAGGCAACTGGATCATCCAACACCGGGATGCGCTGCTGCAAAACGCCCCAGACGCCGCCGCCGAATACAAAGCCCTGTATGCGGATCCGACAGGGGAAAACTATACCGCCGAATTTACGGTGAGAGGAAAACAACCGGCGACTGACGCCGCCCGCTTCGGCGTCGTGTTCGGTTATTCGGACGAAGCCGGTTACGGGACTGCTCTCCTGTGTCCTTCCCGAAACGCGCTGGAAATAAATTTCAAGACGGATAATACGTGGGGAACCCCGGAATATTACCCCCTGCCCGGCGACTGCAACCCGAATGTATGGCATCATCTGCGCATTGAAAAATCCGGGGCAACGTACAGGTTCTTTTTTGACGGAATGTTGAAAGCCACCGCTGCCTGCCGTCCGGGCGCCGGAAGGATCGGCTACATGACCGCCCGCTGTCATGCCGATTTCGGTTATATCGCATTCAGCAACCAAGTAAACGGTTCGGGAATTTACGATATTTACAAACCGATACCCGGAACCGTTCAAGCCGTGCATTACAATACGGGGGGAGAAGGCGCAGGTTATCACGATTTGACGCCCGGAAACACCGGAGGGGGAGAGGTCAGGAACGACAGCGTGGATGTCGCCTCCTGCACCGAAGGAGGTTACGCCGTCACCGACAATCAAGCCGGCGAATGGTACAGGTATAATGTGAACGTAAAATCCTCCGGTTTGTACCATCTCGGATTCCGGTATGCAACGGGGGAAACGGCAAGCAGGGTGCGTATCCGGCAGGGAGACGCAGACCTGACGGGAACGGTAGCCCTGCCTTCCTCCGGCGGAGCATCCCGGTGGCGTACCTTCACAATAAAAAACCTGAAACTGTCGGCAGGCTTCCAAACCATTCGGATGGAAATCGTAAACGGAGGGCTTGATTTTTATGAAATGGAGTTCAAAGAAGCCGGTACTCCCCTTGTCGGCTTGACCGACCGGTTTGATACCGCTTTCAGCGAAGACTGGAATTATGCGGATGGTACCTGGAATATCGAATCGGGAGAGGCAAGTCTGAACGGTTACGGGAAACGCACCATTGGCGATGCGGGCTGGACGGACTACACCGTGCAAACCGATATTACCTGCCTCAACGGATATGACGGAGGTCTTATCCTGCGGGTAAACAATCCTTCGCAGGGAGGAGCAGGACGTGACCCTGCTTTGGGAACCGACTATTTGCAGGCTTATTTCATCCATCTGCTGCCCGACGGAGTGTCGCTCGGAAAACACAATTACAGCTATGCGCCGCTGGCTACCGCCACAGCGGGGAAGCACGTTCCCGATCGAAAATATACCTTGAGGGCAGTCGTTGCGGGCGCCAATATCAAAGTGTATGTGGACGACATGGAAACTCCGAAAATCGATTATACCGATCCCGATCCGATTATATCCGGTAAAGTGGGATTACGGGTACGCAATGCGCATGTCCGTTTCGACAATTTCAGCGTAACGGCAAATGCAGGCGAAGATACAGTTTATAATTTATAATTTACAGTTAATTTATCATTCATGTTTACAGTAAAAAAAATGATCCCTTTAAAAAAGAAAATCCTGTCGGCGATGCTGATATTGTCGAGCATCTCCTCTCAGGCGCAATACCCCGACTACACCGACGCGGATGTCCGGTCGGCGTTGACCGCGTTTAACGACCATTACTATTCCCGTTCCAAAAAGCTGTATTACGAAAAATCGACAAAGACAGACAAGGTGGCAGCCATCTGGACGCAGGCTATTTTTCTCGATATGATGCAAAATGCGTGGCTGCGTTCGGGAAGCCGGCAGGACAGCCTGATGTTTCAGGATATTCTGGAAGGAAACCGCCTCCAGTACGACAACTACAACTGGGACAACGGCAAGGTGTGGTTTATCTACGACGACATCATGTGGTGGGTCATTTCGCTGGCGCGAACCTACCTGATTACGGGCGATACCCGCTGGCTCGACCTGTCCGAAAGCGGCTTCGAGCGCGTATGGTCGGGTTCAAAGGTATTGAAGGACAAGGGAAGTTACGATCCGGTAAGAGGAGGCATGTATTGGGCATGGGACCAGAAACATCCCGAAGGCTCTCCCGCTCCGACTATGGGAAAGATGGCCTGCATCAACTATCCGACCGTCATTGCCGCCATGACCCTGTTCGACGCTACCGGCGATTCCGCATGGTTCCACAAAGGACTGGAAATTTACAACTGGGCGCAAAACAATCTTTTCGACAGGGAAAACGGCAGGGTAGCCGACTCGAAACATGGCTCCCCTGCGTGGAAAGACCATGTATATAATCAGGCTACCTGCATGGGCGCCGCAACGATGCTCTACAAGGCAACCGGCAACCGACGCTTCCTCAACGAGGCAATACTGGCTGCCGATTATACCAAAGACCGGATGAGCAGGAACGGGTTCCTGCATTTTGAAACCGGCACGGAACAGGGAATTTACATCGCCATTTTTGCACAATACATCATCCGGCTCATCGAAGACGGCAAACAGGAACAATACCTTCCCTGGCTGCGCCGGAACATCAATGCAGGCTGGGCAAACCGGATTCCTTCATCCGGCGTCACCTGCAAGGACTTTGCCCGTCCTGCGCCGGATATTTCCCTCATAGAAAGTTATGACGCCTCCGCTGTTCCGGCGCTGATGCAGGTAATACCGCCTCTGGGGAAAAAACGAAAGTAAATAACAGGCAAGGGTTGTCATCCCCCCGTAGGGGCAAGGCGCGCCTTGCCCCTACCATCGCACGTACCATTGCGGCGGGCGCGACCAACCCTGCCGCGGTTCGCCGCCGCCCGCTAAAAATGCGTTTTTTCAATTTCAACAGTACAAAAAAGTCCCAGCTGTCGGGACAGCGGCGAAAGCATTTTTTCAACGGCAACTGCAAATTTGTATAATTTGACGGACACCATCGGTTTGTGTGAAAGACCTCCGCTCAGAATATATCTCAACGGGGTATGATATTGAACGGAATTAATTTTAAGGCTGCCATAATTTTTCTCGAAAAGAGATGTTTCCCGCTCAAAATAAATATAGGGAAAAGCCTGATTCGAATTACTCAGGGGATTTCCCTGACTTATCTCCATACCGCCTTTGGGGTCAAACGGCTCATGATGAAAATGCGTATAAATGAACCGGCTGAAAATGCTGTTTGCCGGTTCCGTCATGATGATTTTCCCGCCTTCGACCAGCGTGCGCTGCGCTTCCTCCAGAAACATATACGGGCGGGGGATGTGATGAAATGCGTTGAGCATCATGATGCATGATATGGTACGGTTGTCGAAAGGCAAATTTTCCGCATTGCAGATCATGTCCACATCAGGCAGATTCATTATATCCGACGTAACGACATCGGGGAAGAGCGATTTCAGGAACCCTCCGCCGGAACCTATTTCCAGAAATATTCCCTTTGCTTTCACCGACTGCGCCACCCGTATGAAATCCCGGTACCATTCGATATATATCTGCTTTAGAAACGGGTTGCCGAAAATAATCTCCCGATGTTCCAGAGTGACTTCCGGATCGTCCAGGTCTTTCTTATTTCCATTCTTTTTTTTCCTCACTTTTCTACAATATGAACAACGCCGCAAAGATATACCTTTTTTTCAAATACAATGATGCTCGTCGTCGTTGAATTGCGCGAATGTAAATAGCGATTGTGCAGATGTAAATGCCAATTGCGTGGATGTAAACTGCAATTGTGTCAGTGTAAACTGCAATTGTGTCAGGCGAAATGAGGATTGCGCGGATGTAAATGATGATTGCACGGATGTAAATGCCAATTGCGTGGATGTAAATGCCAATTGCGTGGATGTAAATGCCAATTGCGCGGATGTAAACTGCAATTGTGTCTGTGTATACTGCATTCGGTTGAGTTTTGAGTTTTCATACCCCGCACTGCGCTTCGCTTGTACGGGGTTATCAAAAGGCAACCCCTGTCGGGGTTGTGCATAGCCCTGCATGGACGTAAAACGCCGCAGGCGTTACCCTTTGATAACCCCGTATGA
>JAISRX010000263.1 GCA_031273395.1 Bacteroidales bacterium
CCCGCACTGCGCTTCGCTTGTGCGGGGTTATCAAAAGGCAACCCCTTTCGGGGTTTCGCACAGCCCTGCATGGACGTAAAACGCCGCAGGCGTTACCCTTTGATAACCCCGTATGAAATACGGGGTACGACGGGCTAAAAAACACAAGACTATAACCGAGTGCAGTATATGTCGATAAATGATACATTTATTTATTGACAACTCCTAAGTATATATCCGGGTTTAGGGAATGTTTGCAAACACAGGAAGGCTGTCGCCGTCGCAACGATGCGGTTGGGACGGTTGCGTCATTGCGGAGGAGCATTTTCCGCCTGCCGTATCCATTCGGACAGGCTGCCAAACCGGAAAGAGTGTTTTTTCAGACAGGCGACGAGTTTGTCCAGCCGCCGTATCATTGGCGTTCCCGAACGGCGAGAGAGGTAGAAAGGCAAACCGAACTTTTTCGCATCGTGCAGATCAATAAATTCCCACGGATGGAAGTAGATGTTCAGGTAGTTGTCGTGTCGTGCCGTCCGGCGGCAAAGCCATTGATACAGCCACAGCGGCAGGTGGTGCAGCGAGAGCCAGAAGAGCGGAATACGCCACAGCGGAGTGACCGACGCCGGAAGCTGCCACACTCCGTTCTGCATGAAGGGAGTACGCGGGGAACGGAGGTGATTGTAGCGTCCGGGCAGGAACGTGGGGTTCAGCGAGGAGTTGTAGCTGTAGCCCGCCTTGAGTATTTCCCGGTCGGACGCCTCCTGCATCATGCGCGCCATGCGGAAGCCTTTTACCGCTTGTCCCGTGACGTTTTCCAGCAGGTCTTTCGACGCCTTGAGATGCTCGGGAAGAAAACAGGAATGATAAAATCCGTGCGAAGCCACCTCGTGACCTTCTTCGGCAATGCGGCGGATCAGTCCGGGCTGTTCGCGGGCAAAAAAGGCGGTGCAGAAAAAGGTGGCGCGGATGTCGTGCCGTTTCAGCACTTCCAGCACATGCAGGGTTCCCTCCTTCGATATGGCAATCTGTTCTTCCTCCGACAGATGCTTGCCGTATTCCAGAGGCGCATCAAATTCTTCAATATCAAAACCGAGACAGATCATACGCGGCGAAACAGGATCATCAGAAAATTCTTTAACTCTTTCCGCAAAACGGCAATGCCCATGTTTGAAAAGGCGATGTCCTGCCGGGCGTCTATCCGCACCGTTTTCAACGTGAGATCGCTGCGGCGGACAACTTTGAATATAAATTCGGTGTCGAACAGGAACCGGTCGATTTTTGTTTGCAGGAACAATTCGCGTCCCTTGCGGTTAAAACCCTTCAAGCCGCTTTGCGTGTCGCTGACGGGAATACGCAGCAAACGGCGGTTCAGCCATCGCGACAGTTTCGAAGTGATTTTCCGTTTCAGGGGAAGCCGGCTGTAGTAGCTTTTGCTGCGGTCGCCGCTTACCACGTCGGCATTGTTCTCCAGCTCGTCAAACACGCTTTTGACGCTGTCCGGTCCAAACGGAAAATCGAGGTCGGTGTATATGATGTACGGCGCGTCGCATTGCCGCACGGCGTAGCGCAGGGCATAACCCTTTCCTCTATTGCTCCCGTATCCCACAATTCGTGCAAGGGGCAGGTCGGCGAGCTGTCGCGCTTCTTCGCTCCCGACGTTTCGCACCGATCCGTCGTCCACTACGGTCAGGCGCAGGGTTACATCTCCAAGCAGGCGCTGCAAACGCCGGGCATGGAAACATGTTTCCGCCGCCCAGCCCGGCGCAGGATTGTAGCAGGGCAATATCAGGTCTATTACCGGTTTCATTGCGGTACCCGTGTGGAAGGCGAAAAATCCCTGCGGCACAGCTGCACCGTCAGCGTGATCCATACCAGCGCGCAGGGCAACGCTTTCAGGGAATAGGGGATCACCCAGGTTTCCCTGACGCCGCGCGGGAAAAGATCGGTGGGCGACAGACTCGAAAGCGTCATGACAAAGATCAGCAGGAATACTTGCCATGCGCCGAATGGCTGCGGCTGCCGTACAAACCATACTGCCACTCCCGCAAATGCAATGATGTAGGTGCTTGATTCGCTGCTTGTGCTGAACAACACGGTGAATAGGAGCGTGGACGCGAGTATCGCCAGCCGGAAGTCGGGATTGCCGTACTGCCGACTGCGGAGAAAGGGAAGCGCAAAAAGCGCCGCGCCCGTAAGGAGCAGCGGCAATACAACGGCTTCGCCCGTGCCAAAAATGCGCTGCACCATCCCAAGCAATGAAATGTTTTGCATGAGCGATGCACCGGTATGCGTGTTGTTGGCGGCGTTTTTGGCAATGAGGTTTTGCACCCAGTCGCCATACTGCTCTACGATGTAGGCGGGCGAGGTGAACGCCATGGGCAGCACAAACAGCACGACAGCCCATCCCGCCAGGGAAAGCGCCAGCCGCATCCTGTGTTTCGAGAAAAGAAAAAACGCCAGCCCCACCACGCCGTACAGTTTGGTGAGCGTACCCAGCACAATGACCAGCGCCGCCCACACGTCCTTTTCCTTTTCTATCAGCACAAAGGAGGATACGATAATGGCGGCGATCCCTATGTTGAACTGCATGTTGAACGAAGCGGTCATCAACTCGTGCACGCATATCCAGCATACGCCCGCCTGCTGACCTTTCGACAGCGGCAGTTTCCTGACGGCGGCAAAAAGCGCCGACGAAAGAACCGCCAGCCACAGTGCAATCCCCAGCCAGTCGGGCAAAAAGGCGAAAGGGGACATCACCAGCCCGAATACCGGTCCGTAAAGAACGTGTTCCGAAGTATAAACGGGATTTTCATGCAGCAAGTCCACTGCCACTTGCCGGTAGGTCAGATAATTCCCGCAGGAACTTTCTCCGTGCATGTATTTGGAAATGCCCGCCATTACTGCCAGCGTCATCCATACAATAAAAATAACGCGGAAATTCCGAAAAACAGGACGGTGGAAAAACCGGAACCATTTTATCTCATTACTCATTATTCGATTTTTTGGAAATAATAAAACAAACGTGCTGCCGTACCGGCGCACGGGAAATGTTGCGCCAAGAAGACATGATATGGCGGTGCATACGGGGGAAAAAATTAAAACCGCGCGCAGGGAAGCGTCCGCATGTAACGGGTATCACGCCACATCCCGCGACGGAAAGGATATTCGCAACGAATATTTGAGAACACACACTCATAAACTGTTTTTACACGTCGTTTTTTTAATTTATTTTTCCGCAAAGATACAAAAAAAATCATACTTTTGCACTCTGTCATTTTTAAACAAATCAATTAATGATGCGTCACTCATGAAGTATTTAAAATACGTCTTTTTGTCCGCGACATTCGGTTTATTTGCCGTTTCAGGGTCGCACGGTCAAATACCGCAACCGGCAAGCGATACCGATTCGGTCAGTTTTTATCTGGGCTTCCTTTACGGAAAGCAGATAGCAAGGTCTTTTCCCGCTATTGATCCCGACGTCTTTTCCGCGGGGATGATCGCTGCCGTCCGTCCTTCGGCGGAAACGGCGGTCGAAGAGGAAGCCAACCGCTTTCTTCAGGCATATTTCGGCAGGGAACAGCAGAAAATCAATCAGAGCTATTTGCAGGAGGGGCGGAAATTCCTTGCGGAAAATGCGAAAAAGGCAGGCGTGACGACCCTGCCGGACGGATTGCAGTATCGCGTGATCCGACAGGGCGCGGGCGCCCGTCCGCAGGCTTCGGACGAGGTGGAAGTCTTCTATCACGGCACGCTGACGGACGGCACGGTCTTCGACAGCGCCAAAGATCGGGGAACGCCGGTGGTATTACCCGTAGCCAAAGTCATTGCCGGTTTTTCGGAAGCGCTGCAACTGATGAACGAAGGATCGCTGTGGGAAGTGTTTATCCCTGCCGAACTTGGCTATGGCGAACACGTGGACCCACAGAGCGGCATCAAACCCAACAGCGTGCTGGTCTTTGAAATCGACCTGTTGCGGATCGTCAAAAAGGAATCGAACATCCCGCAGGCAGAACCGAATTACATGAAATAGTCGCAAATCCATCATTCGTTATTCATGAAACTTTGGGACAAGGGTATTGAAGTAAACCGGGAAATAGAACGCTTCACCGTTGGGCGCGACCGGGAAATGGACATGTATCTGGCGTCGTTCGACGTGCTGGGTACCATTGCGCATGTCCGCATGCTGGAATCCATCGGTTTGCTTGCGGCAGATGAGTTAACCGTGCTGGAAGCGGAGTTACGCAATATCTTCCGGCAAACGGAGGAGGGCGATTTCCATATTGAACCCGGCGTTGAGGACGTCCACTCTCAGGTGGAACTGCTGCTCACGCGCAGGCTGGGCGAGGCGGGCAAAAAGGTGCACAGCGGGCGCTCGCGCAACGATCAGGTGCTTACGGACGTTAAACTGTACCTCCGCCACGAGATAGAGGAAATGACGGAAGGCGTCCGCCGGCTGTTCGACAAGCTGCTGGAACAAAGCGAACGCTACAAGGACGTGCTGATGCCGGGATATACGCACCTGCAAGCGGCAATGCCCTCGTCATTCGGATTGTGGCTGGGCGCTTATGCCGAAAGCCTCACCGACGACATGCACCTGATGCGGGCGGCATGGCAGGTGGTCAATCAAAATCCGCTCGGATCGGCGGCAGGCTACGGATCGTCCTTCCCGATCAACCGGACAATGACCACCCGCCTGCTCGGATTTGACGACCTGAACTACAACGTTGCCTATGCACAGATGGCGCGCGGAAAAACCGAAAAGACCGTAGCCTTCGCCATGGCTTCCGTGGCGGCGTCGCTGGCGCGCTTCAGCATGGACGCATGTCTGTACATGTGCCAGAATTTCGGCTTCATCTCCCTGCCGGACGAACTGACCACCGGATCAAGCATCATGCCGCACAAAAAAAATCCGGACGTCTTTGAACTGATCCGCGCCAAATGCAACAAAATACAAGCCCTGCCCAACGACATTACCCTGCTGATGAACAACCTCCCGTCGGGATATTTCCGCGACATGCAAATCCTGAAAGAGATGCTGTTCCCCGCTTTCGGCGAATTGAAGGACTGTTTGGCGATGCTGGCATACATGGTCGGCAGCTTGAACATCAACCGCAACATTCTGGACGACCGGCGTTACCGCTATCTTTTCAGCGTGGAAGCGCTCAATCGGCTGGTACTCGAAGGGGTACCCTTCCGCGACGCCTACAGGCGGATTGGAATGGAAATCAACAGCGGCAGCTTCGAGCCGGTACAAATGGTGACGCATACCCACGAAGGAAGCATCGGGAATTTATGCAACGACCGGATAAGAAGCAAAATGCAAAAAATCATGGAAGGGTTCGATTTTGAAAGGGTAAACGAAACGCTTCGCCGCCTGACAAACTCTTAACAGTAAAACGAATGTTATTTTCCGAAATAATAGGACAGGAGGGACTGAAAGAACGGTTGATCCGGGAGGTGCGGGAAAACCGGATCAGTCACGCCCGTTTGTTTCTCGGTCCGGAAGGAGCGGGGAGCCTCCCGCTGGCTATTGCCTACGCGCAATATGTCAATTGCGGCAACCGCAGCGAAACCGACCCGTGCGGCAAATGTCTGTCGTGCATCAAATACAACAAGCTGATGCACCCCGACCTCCATTTTGTATTTCCGGTGATCAAATCCGGAGACGCCGCCAAAGAGGCGGTGAGCGACATGTTCATCAAGGAATGGCGCGCGGAGATAATAAAAAATCCGTATATCACCTACAATCAATGGCGAAATGTACTCGGAACGGACAACAAACAGGGAAGCATGTTTGTCGAGGAAAGCAGGGAAATCATCCGCAAGATCGGGTTCAAGGCATACGAGGCGGAATACAAGGTGATGATCATCTGGATGGCGGAAAGGATGCACGAAAAAACAGCCAACAAACTGTTGAAGATACTGGAAGAGCCGCCCGAAAAGACGCTTTTCCTGCTGATAGCCGAGTCGTCCGACCTGATGCTGCCCACCATTCTTTCGCGCACGCAACTCACGCACGTACCCAAAATAGACAGCCAAAGTCTGGCGGATCATCTGGTAAAAAGCAACCTGTGCGGCGAACAGCAGGCAGCGGACATGGCGCATATCAGCAATGGCAATCTGGCGCAGGCGCTTGCCATCCTGCAATCGTCCAAAGACGAAGTTCTTTTTCTGGATCTGTTCATCCGCATGATGCGCACCTGCTGGTCGGTATGGCGAAACAAACAGGCGATGCTCGAACTGCTGGCATGGTGCGATGAGGTCACCTCCCTGAACCGAGAAAACCAGAAGGCATACCTGATGTACTGCCTGCGGATGGTACGCGAGAACTTTATCCAGAACCGCCGGCAGCCGCAGCTCTCCTTCCTGAACGAAAAGGAACATGAGTTTTCGCAAAAATTCAATGCTTTTATCCATCCCGACAATGTTTTCCGGCTCACCGAAGAACTGAACAGGGCATATCGCCACATCGACGCCAACGGCAACAAAAACATCGTATTTCTGGATATGGCGTGCAAAATAGTGGTGCTGCTGAAGAATCAGGGATGATCCCAAACCCGCATGGAAACCGTGTGCGACGCAACGTTTCGCTACAGACGGTCATACAGGGATTGCAGGGGTAGGGGCGTTTTCATTGAGGGCGGGTGCAAGACCCGCCCCTACGGAATATGAAACCACAGCGTATGAAGGCGACAGCGCGCCTCAAAAAAAATGAACTTTTTTTTCAGAAAGTTGTTTGGATGAAATTTTATTTCTATTTTTGCCGCGTTAAATAAAAATCATTCAAAAAAGCGCATCAACCTATGCCTGTTTTATTTCATATATTCATAGCGAATAGCCCTGCCGGCGCAGGGTTCGGCATGATTTTTGCCACACACACACACACACACACACACACAGGTGCTTATCGCGCGCGTATAACATTTTTTTTTCAAAAATCCTGTCCGGCTGCAATATTTTTTCGATATGTGCGGTTTTTTTTATGTCCTGCCGACGGACGGTTGCCGGTGGCGGAAACGTTCGCTACCCCCACCGAGGCCTCGGCGGTACTTTCGCGAACCTCCGAAACCTTCGCCGAGTCCTCGGCAGTACTTTCGCCAACAGTCGCTACCCCCTCCGAGCCCTCGGCGGCGCTTTCGCCAACAGTCGCTACCCCCGCAGAACCCTCGGCGGCACTTTCGCCAACAGTCGCCACTCCCAACGAGCCTTCGCGCCGACTGGCGGGAAAATTGGCTGTTATCTCCGCAGAGACGCGGCGCGCCACGTCTCTACCCGCACAGACGGGGCACGCCCCGTCTCTACAATTCATCCATGTAAACAGTTTTAACCCCTCAAATAATAAAAGATATGAAAGTCATTATCAGAATTAATTATACGCATTTGCGTAATGAAGCACACGTGGAGTTTCATGAAACAGCCGACGCGATGATCGTGCGGCACAACCCCGCCGCGCTGGGTATTGACGTGCAGTACGGTCAGTACAAACCCCTATTGGACGCCGAAGTGTCGCTACTGGACGTCATCCGCAAGAGCGGCTACACCGTTGAGATTAAAGAGGCAGACCACCGGCGCGACATGCTCTTTCGCGGCTTTGCCGACGCGGTGAAATCCGCCCTCAACCATTTCGATCCCGCCAAGCGCGAGGCAGCGCGCAGGATTGAAATCGTGCTGGACAACTACGGCAACATCGCCGCCAAAGCCCTCGATCAGGAAACAGCCGCCATCGACGACCTCCTGCGCGAACTCGGCGGCGGGGAATATCCCGCGCTCGTGGGTCACCTTGCCCTCGCCGACTGGCTTGTGCAGCTCGACGCCGAAAACCGGAACTTCAAAACGCTGATGATGGCGCGTTACGGCGAAACCTCGCAGCGACCGGCCACCCGGATGAAAGCCGCACGAAAGGATACGGACGTCGCCTTCCGAAACATCATCGACCGGATAGAAGCCCTCGCTACCGTGAACGGCATTGCAGCCTGCGAGCCGTTTATCCGCGAACTGAACGCCGTCATCGAACGCTACAAAAACATCCTTGCAGCGGAAGCGGGACGGCGGAAAAAAGAAACCGATTCAACGGAAAATTGAAAATGCGAATGACGAGTGGAAAATCAGGCGAAATGAAAGTCCGTTATAAATTAGCATCCGTCCTGTTGCTGTTCCTGCTGCTGCTGTTGATGCAGGCGCGGGCGCAGGAGAACAGCAGCGTTTTCGTTTTTACCTTTCCGCCGAACGATTCGATGTTCCTGCTCGACTGCGGCAACAACCGCGCCGAGCTGCAACGTTTGAAACGGGAGGTAAAGGTTCGCTACAGTCAGATCTACGGCGACACGCTGGCGGTGTTTGTCAAAGGCTACTGCGCCGCCGATGTGCATCTGGCGACCATTCGCAGCAACCAGATCAAGTCGGTGCTGATTCTGTATGGCGGCATGCGCGAGGAGTTTTTTATTACCGACAATTTCGCCGGCGACATGGACGGCTCCACCGACCTTGCCCGCGTGGAAGTGCGCATCCCGCTGCCGGAAGAACGGAGGGCGGAGAACATGGAAAGGCGCAGGAAATCGGGTGCGCCGGTGTATCAGGCTTCCGCGGGGACGGACGCGCCGCGCCGCGTCCCTGCATCGACGGGAGGGAAACGGGACGGCGCCGATACGGACGCTGCATCGACGGGAAGGAAACGGGACGGCGCCGATACTGCATTTGCAGAGACGGGGCATGCTCCGTCTCCTTCCGCCACCCCGACCCTTCCCGGCGAGGCTATTGATACGGACGGCAAAGACGCGGCGCGCCACGTCTCTACAGGGACGGGAGGGAAACAGGACGGCGACGCAAACCAAACGGGACGGAAGGCGAAACGGGACGGCGATGGTGTGCGCGGCAGAGACGCGGCGCACCACGTCTCTACAGAGACGGGACGGGAAACGCAACTGTCCGTCCGCACCAATTTGGCGTACTGGCTTGCCGCCCTGCCCAACGCCGGCATTGAATACCAGCCGACCGGAAACTTCGGCATACTGCTCAACGGCGGATGGAACCATTTTACATGGAAGGACGGATACGGCAACCTCCGCGCCTTCTTCGTGCAGCCCGAAGTCAGGCGGTACGTGGGCAAAAGCGGGCAGTGGTTTGTCGGACTGGAAGGACATGCAGGGCAGTTCAACTTCAAACTGTCGAAAGACAGGGACGGCGCGCAGGGGGATTTCTTCGGCGCGGGGGTGACGGGAGGCTACCGCCTCCGTTTGAGCCGCGCGTTCGACATGGATTTTTCGCTCGGTCTGGGTTACACCGGGCTGAAATACGAAAAGTATTACCGCAGCGACAAGGGAGTGTTTGTCCGAAGAGAAGGCAGGATGAAAAAGGATTTTTGGGGACCGACGCAGGCGGGGGTAAATTTAATTTGGAAACTGAAATAATGGATGATATGGTATATAAAAGAAACAGGGGTGTAAGGGGTTTAAGGGATGTAAGATTTTTAAGGAGTGTAAGGGGTTTAAGGGGTGTAAAGTCTGTAAGGGCTGTAAGGGGTCTTTCGGCAATCATCGCCTTTGCGATAAGCCTTGCGGGTTGCGTGAAGGTGGCACTTCACGATACCGACCACCCCGGCGGCGGGAAAATCGTTTCGCTGAACGCCGACCGGACAGACGTCGGCACGGGAACAGACGTCCCCGCCGATTACAACGTGAAGATCGGCGATTACACCACCACGTTGTCCGAGATGACCGGCGCCGTCGATCTTTTGCCTCCCGGCACGTATCATGTGAATATGTGGAACACCGCAGAGCATATCACTGTGGACGGCACAACAGCCACCGCCGATTACTCCGACGGCTTGATCGGGTGGTTTTTCACCGGCGTCGCCGACCAGACCGTGGAGGCGGACAGGGATTATACCATCGACGTGCCGATGCGGCAGCAGGTTCGCGAACTGACGCTGGCGCTTGAGCCGACAGGCGACGCCAAAGACCTGATTGCGGACGTCGCCGCTTCGCTGTCGGGCGTGGCGGGCGCCATAGACATTGAGACCGGCAACCCGGTGGGAGCAGCCGTTTCGGTGAATCCGGCTTTTGAAAAGGGCAGCGACGGCAAATACTACGCCACCATACGTCTTTTGGGCGTCACCGGCACAGAGCAGAAGCTGAGCCTTACGCTCCGCTATGCCGGCGGCAACCCCTCTGCGCAAACCGTAGTGTGCGACCTGAGCAGCCAACTTGCCGCCTTCAACGCCGACAAGAAAACGCCGCTCACCCTGAACGCCATAGTAGTGGTTACCCCCACCGCCAACGGCTTTAGCGCTACCATTGAGGAGTGGGAGGAAAACGGAAAAACCATTATCGCGAAATAAAAAAATAGAAAATATGATGTACAATAGATTATCATTCAAAGAAAGGGGTTTAAGGGCTGTAAGTGGTTTAAGGAGCTTAAGTACTGAAAGAGCAGTAAGGGCTTTGGCGGTTTTGACGGGGCTTGCTCTTTTTGCGAGTTGTTCGCAGGACGACGATTTGAGCGACCAAACGTCGCCCGAACAGGTCGGCGAAATCTCCTTCAATATCGGTTTTGCCGCACCCAAAACGCGCGTAACGACCGACCATCTGTTCAACAGCACATGGCAGGCAGGCGACGAAATCGGGCTGTTTGCAGTAACCCGCGCGGCGGGAGCAACAAACGCGCTGAAACCCACAG
>JAISRX010000271.1 GCA_031273395.1 Bacteroidales bacterium
TAGATTTTTTTACACCATTTGTTGCTACAATTTATTATAACTAATTAATATGTTGCTATTTATATGGGTAATATATCAAGCCAAAAAATTTTTACAAAGGTATATAAAACTTTCTTACCGACAAACACAAATTTTTAATTAATTGAATAAATGACATTTAGCAAGTAGTGTAATTTTAAATTAATTGCTACAAAAACCTATGTTTTTGGCTTATTTTATTGAATTAATGGATTTTAGAAAATTAAAACCCGTTTTAAAATTTCGGGCAAAATGCCGGACGCACCAATCATACTTCGCGCGGTTTGGTTTTGTGCACGGGCGGTTTTACCTTCGGTGAAATCGCTTCGCTATAATCCTCCGGATTTATACTGCATTCGGTTGAGTTTTGAGTTTTCGTCCCCCGCACTGCGCTTCGCTTGTACGGGGTTATCAAAAGGCAACCCCTGTCGGGGTTGTGCTGCCTCTCTCTCTCTCTCTCTGCCGTAGCCCTTGAAAACGGAAAATGGGGGGAAATGACCGGCGTCTTAGCGCTGTTGTTCATGGCGCCTTAGCGGGTTGCGCACTGTAGGCAGTTTGGTGGTATTTTGCAGGTTTCGTTTTTCAATATCTATTTCTTCTATGATCATCGCTCCGGGGCAGATGACCGATAAAGGCACATTACCGGCAATCATGTTCGACACTTCCACCTCTGCGGAGGCGCCCAACGCGCGTTTCAACGCGGGCAACCCGATATGGGAGATGTTGCCGGCACGCACCGGCTGTTCGCTGCCGTCCGCCACCAGTACCTTGTAAAGGGAAGCATAGCGTCCGTTGGGCAAACTGCGGATGATGTACGCATATTCCAGTCCTTCGGCGCCGGCGGCTTCCAGCAGCATGTTTTTCAAAACGTCTCCGGCATAACCCTGCGAGGTGCGGATGGACAATACTCCCGGCGATACCGACGTGGAAATATCCTGCGGCAGATAGGCATAGATGCGGTGACCCGTCGGGGTGCGGATTTTCTTTTTGGGAACGCGGTCGCACATCAGCGTGCGCAACATTCCGTTTTCGATCAGCAGCAGCTCCCCAGCAGGAGCGACGCCTTCCGCGTCCATGTCGTATGAGCCGATCAATCGCTGTCCGTCGTACTCTTTCCATGAGGGGACGCTTTTCACGGTAATATCCGACGACAGTACCTTGCGGTTGATCCGGTCTTCCATTGATTTCTGCCCGCCTCCGCTGCGTATGGGCGTACGGTAAGCCACCAAGCCTGTCTGCGCCGCCAGCAGTCCCGACACCATTGCCGAAGACAGCGCGGCGCCTTCCAGCATTACGGGACCGGTATAACTTTCCTCCATCGCCGGCGCGCCGGCAAGCGCCATCAGGTTGGCTGCCATCCTGTCCGTCTCCTCCGACAGACGTTCTGCGGAAGGCATGTCTTCCCTGACCCATCCGTAGTAGGTCAACCGGTCGGAAATCTCCTCCCCGTCCGCCGATTTGGTATAGGCATTGACGGCTATGGCGATCATCCGTACAGGATGCGTCAGGCGCGTACCTTCGCTGTTGAGGCTGTACACGTTGCCCGAATACACCTCTATCCCCACATTCGAGCCGTAAATGTCGGGATAGTTCCCGAATACCGACGAGCACCGGCGGGCAAGCTGTTTCCAGTATTCCCCGTTACTGTCCGTTTCGGTATTTTCGTCCCGATAGACGGTGGCGGGCAGGGGAGTGAAATCGGGCAGGTCGCGCACTTCCTCGGGAAGATTTTGCCGTTTGACGGCGGTCATTTTGGCGCTGTACGCTTCAATGGCTCTTTTGTACGTTTGATCGGTCAGCAGCCACAACCGCCGGCGTATTTCGCCGTAGTTGTCGTCCAGCGGCGCCGCATCCCTGCCGCTTCCGCTGCGGTAGTCGGAACTTGTATGGTTGATGTCCGACATGCGGTAAGTGCCCGCCAGCGTCTGCACGGACATGCAGCCCAGCGGAAATTCGTTCACGCCGGTCAGTGCGCCCATAGTTGCCTGCACCTGAAATATCCTGCCTTTCTGTACGGCATACTGTATGAAAAACGGACGTTCCCAACCGGCAAGGTGCAAACTGTCCGTACTGCGCCGCATTTCGTCGGTCATGGCTTTAAAAACAGCCTGTTCGCTGCCGGATTGCGCATACGCCAGACTTCCCGACAAGCACACGAGCCATATACATGTTTTAATTTTCACCGTTCAATATTTAATTGTCCATATTCCATTATTACCGGTAGAGATATACATAACTCCGGTAGGTATCATTGTTGGTTTTCCTGTCTTTCCATCCGTAATCGGTATTGTCCCATCCGATAGCGCGCAGCACGAAAAAATAAATCCCTTCCGCGGCGTCCTTACCGCTGTCCATACGTCCGTTCCATCCCTGCCAGTGGCGGAGGTCGTCGCCCTGATAGCGGTACACCCGTTTGCCGGCTCTGGTGTAAATGGAAAATTCAAACTGCCGGATGGAGGTATTTTCCGGCTTGAAATAATCGTTGCGGTTGTCGCCGTTGGGGGAAAACACGTTGCCGACGTCTAATTTGGAAGGATCCACCGTCACGAAGAGCGTTGCGGAATCCTGACACTCGTAGATGTTCGTGACCTGCATGCTCACGGTGTATTTTTTAGGGAGGGTATAAGTGTGCCTGACGGTGTCCGGATGCGGGAGTTTTTCCCCCCAGCCGTACCTTTCCGTGACGTCGTCGCCGAAGCGCCATATATATGCCGCCGTGTCCGCATTGACGCGCGACAGGTTGATAAACCGCGCATACACCGGCGCCGACTGCGGTTGCACGTCGGGCAACATCACGGATATGTCCGCATGAGGAACGATGGGGTCATACTGTATGTTGTCCGTTGCCACAACGCCCTGTTTGAATTTGAAGCGGTCTGTGACGGAAAAGGCGTATGAAGTCGGCTCGTAGGGAGGCGGCTCCAGCCAGAAAAACTGCTGGCTCTCCCGATTTCCCGACAGGGCGATGCTCATGCTGTTTACCGTGAAAGAGAGATGTTCCACCCTGTACTCGCGACTGTTGCCCGGAGCATAATAAACAAAAGCAGCAGGCAAGGGCTTTTCCAGTGGAAAATAGGTGCCTTCGCAACGCTTGTTTTCATAGATGACCGCACCGTCACCGGTTTTTTTCAGTTTCAACTCGACGGCGGGGTTCACATATACCCACGCCACAAAAGAGTCGCGCACGGCGCCGGCGCTTGCCCGCACCTTGTAACCGCCGCTCTCAAGCTGTGTCCGTGTCGATGATGTTTCCGTTTCCGTATGAAAGGGAGTTGATTTAAAGTTTTTTGTCGCGTAGTCGAATTGGTACCATTCGTAAAAGCTTGTCGGAGCGTCCGCCGTTACCGTGAAGGGTCCTTTGGGTTCGGCAACGCCGGCGTATGCTTTAGTGAACTTGAGCGTGTCGGAAGAAACCGTCACGGTGTAATTTCCTTCCGTACCGGTTACTTCCACACGGCAATCAACAGTATCTTTTTCCGGCACGTCATTGCTGATGATAATCCGGTATTCCCCGGCGGAGAGCGTGTCTATGGTGCATTGAGTCGTTTTTGGGAAAATTTTGTACGTCGAAAATGTGCCGTCGCTCTCCTCTTTTTCCCATGTGATGGTGGAAGCAGGACGGTAGCTCAATGACAAACTGCCTTTTCGTATGGTATCATTGAATACAAACACGGTGTCCCTTGCCATGCGCCAGCTGTTTATGTAGGCTGTCGGGTCTTTCCCGTCGGCGTCGGACGACGTCAATTGTCCCCGCATGGAAACGCTCACGCAGCATAAAATGCCCGTGATTACCGCATAACGAAGCGCCACCGTCTTTTCTTTTATCCACATTCGCATCAACAATAAAAACTGCAAATATAGTTGTTTTTATATTTACAGCATACAAAAACAGTACGTATCGGGACAAATCTTTTTTTGGACGCTGCCGGAAAACACAGGCTTTGTGAATAAACAGGTGCAGCGCAGCGTAACCTGCAGAACTGTAGAGACGCAGTCCCTGCGGGTAGGGAGTGCAAAAGATTACTCAAAAATAACGGGTAAGTCTTATGCGTCATAGATCAGTGTAAACAAGTATATTATTCACTTGTCGAAAGCGGCTTCATGTTCAAAACTAATGATATTTTTGCCACAATTTCAATTACAGGTAAAAGCATACCGGTAACAGATCAAAAAGACTGTATTTACCATCGACATGGAACGAAGAAGAACAGCAAACGTTTAAGTTTGTCCGTTCATCACTTTCAGATCGCCCAGAGGATAATACGGGAACATGTTTTCTTCCATCCACCGGTTGGATTGCAGCGGGGTCATCTTCCATCCCGAATGGCAACTGCATACCACCTCTACAAATGAAGTCCCCCGCTTCAGCTTCTGGTTTTCAAAAGCCGTGCGGAGGGCGCGTTTGGTTTTTCTCACCGCTGCGGGGGTATGCACCGCCTGCCGGGTAACGTAACATGCTCCGTCCAGACTTGCCACTATGTCGGTGATCCGCAGCGGATGCCCCATCGTGGCAACGTCGCGACCGCGCGGCGATGTGGAGGTTTTCATGCCCGGAATGGTGGTGGGCGCCATCTGTCCGCCGGTCATCCCGTACGTGCCGTTGTTGACGTAGATGACGGTAATGTTTTCGCCGCGGTTGCAGGCGTGTATGGTTTCGCCGGTGCCTATGGCGGCAAGGTCTCCGTCGCCCTGGTAAGTGAAAACGAATTTATCGGGCAACACCCGTTTCAAGCCCGTCGCCACGGCTGTCGCCCTGCCGTGCGCCGCCTGTATGACGTCGATGTTGTAGAAGTCGTAGAGCAGCACCGAGCAGCCTACCGGAGAAATGCCGATGACGTCGCTTTGTATGTCCATTTCTTCCACCACTTCCATGACCAGCCGCACCACCGTTCCATGTCCGCATCCGGGGCAAAAGTTGAAGGCGGCTCCCGTGAGCAGTTTGCTGGGTTGATATACCAGATTTTTTTCGTTGATGATTTCCTGTACTTCCATTGTTTTATGTCATTGACTGTTGATTATTGTGCTTGATCCGCAGGCAGCGGGGTACCTTTCCGGCAAGCGGTCGGCTGTCCGCTGTCCGCCGCCAGTTGCAGCAACGCCTCCAGAATTTCACCCGGAGCGTGTACCACTCCGCCGTAGCGTCCGAAATGGCGCACGGGGACGCTACATTCGGTAGCCAGCCGCACGTCCTCTATCATTTGTCCGGCGCTCATCTCTACCGACAGGATGCCTTTGACGTTTTTTGCCGCGTCGTACAGCGCCTTCGACGGGAAGGGAAACAGCGTGACCGGACGGAACAGTCCTGCCTTGACGCCCTTTTCCCTTGCCATTTCGACGGCTTTTCCCCCGATGCGCGCGCTTGCCCCGTATGCCACCATCAGGTATTCGGCGTCGTGGCACAGGTTAGTGGTGTAGCGGGTATCTTCCGCCTCCATTTGCCGGTATTTTTCCTGAAGGCGGAGGTTGTGCCTTTCGTGTTTCAGTGCGTCCAGATTCAGAGAGGTAATGATGTTCCGTTCCCTGTCGGGCGTTTTGCCTGTGGTAGCCCACGGTTCGCCGGTTTGCCGGCGAGGGAGGGCGGGCGGAAGTTCCACTTTTTCCATCATCTGCCCGATCACTCCGTCGGAGAGGATCAGCACCGGATTGCGGTATTTGAACGCCAGATCGAAGCCGAGCGCCACAAAGTCAGCCATTTCCTGCACCGAGTAGGGAGCGAGCGTCAACAACCGGTAGTCGCCGTGTCCTCCTCCCTTGGTGCTTTGAAAATAGTCGGCTTGCGAGGGTTGAATGGTGCCGAGTCCCGGACCGCCGCGCGCCACGTTCACAATCAGGCAGGGCAATTCGGCTCCCGCCAGATACGATATGCCCTCGGTCATCAGGCTGATGCCGGGGCTGGACGAGGAGGTCATCACGCGACGTCCTGCCGACGCCGCGCCATAAACCATGTTGATGGCGGCTACTTCGCTTTCGGCTTGCAGGACAATCATCCCGCCGGCTTCTTCCGTATTTTGCTCTGCCAGATATTCCAGTATTTCCGACTGCGGGGTGATGGGATAGCCGAAATAAGCGTCGGCGCCCGCGCGGATGGCTGCTTCGGCAATGGCTTCATTGCCTTTCATTAAACGGAGTTCTTTCACGTTACATTCAATTTAATTTTCCACTTTTACCCTGTAAACCGAGATGGCGCCGTCGGGGCATATAATGGCGCAATTGACGCATCCCGTACACTTGTCGGCAAACGCCATTTCCGCATAATAATAGCCTTTGGAATTGACGGTTTTCCCCAATGCTATTACCTGTTGCGGACAGTTAGCCACACATACGCTGCAACCTTTGCACCGTTCGGCGTCCACCACTATTGCTCCTCTTATCTTTGCCATATCTTTGGTTCCTTCGTTTGAATATTTTGCGGGCAAAATTACAAAAAAACCTGCAACTTCATACAGCTTCCCGTTCTTATTCTTCCCGCCGACCGTATTTCCGTCACGGACGGCGCCGTCTGTCCGTTGCCTGCATTGCTTCGCCCCTTGCCGCTGCGCTCAGTTCGCGAGGAGATATTTCCACCTTCCCGGAAATAAATTCGGGAATATTGTAGGATTTCAATGAACAGTCGTAATGCAGGGGATGTTGCTGCGGCAACAGGAAGGGCGTATGGGCGTTGCCTTCCGCATCGAAATAGCAGATATACGGGCGGGTGAATACTCCGTCGAGACGGCGGCTTCCGAAAACCATCCATCTCCCGTTGGACGACCATGAATGATAGCTTTCGCTCTCCGCGCTGTTGATGCTGTCCAAACGGGTGATCCTGCCATCGTTCAGGTCAAGCCGGTACAGGTCGCTTTCTCTGTGCCACACAGGGAAAGTGCCGTAGTCCGACATGCAGTACACCACATACCTGTTGTCAGGGGAAACACGCGGCAAAGCGACGCTTTTTCCCGTAGCGGACGCGGATACCAGCGTATCTGCCTGCTTGCCGAAACTGCCTGTGGCGGGATCAAACGGAATCCGCAGCAGACCGTACCGCAGAGAATCGTACAGGGCGGGCATGGCGCGTGCGGCGGCGCTGCAAAAATACAGATAAAGCCCGTCGGGAGACCATTCGGGAAAAGTCTCGAAATAATCTTCGGAGGAGATGAGGCGGTCGGTAAAAACGGTATTGGTCTGGACGTCGTAGATGAACAGGTCGGATTTCGTATCGTACACCTCTATTTTATTGGGATGAGCGGTATGAAATCCCTGCCGGGTGGTATTGCTCGAAAACGCGACATACCTTCCGCCGGGATGCCAGCGCGGATACACTCCTGCCGTTGCTTCAGGGGATGCGGAAGTATTTATTTTGACCGCCTTGCCGCCGTCCGTAAAAACCGTCCCTGCGTGTTTTTGCCGCATGTGGAACAACATCCTGTCCGGACGGTGACGGCAAAACGAATGACAGTTCATGCAGTTGTTGTCCGTAAGGCTGTTCAGCATGATGGGCGTTTCTTCAAAATTCTCAAGACGCCGCTGGTAAATGCCCATTGCGCCCCATGCTTCATACCCCGGTTCAATCAGGCGATAAGCCATGTAGGGATCAATCGGTTCCGCGGCAATGGCAAGCGCCAGCGGGGAATATTTCACCCATCCGCTCGATTGCCGGGAAAAGACAGTGATGGTCAACCGTTCGCCCCTGTTCTCCGCGAGCAGGTTTCTCCATTTGCGCAGCGGAATGTTCAACGCCGACTTGAAACGAACATCAAATGAATCCTTTCCGGCAACGGCAATCCTTGCCAGATGCGACCGTCCTTCTTCCCTGACGAGAAAGTTCGGAGGGGCAATGTTGTATGGAATGACGGCGCCCCGGCAGTCGGGGTAAATGTCGGCGCGCCGGTGCAGAACGGTATATGCATCGCCGGGGTTTTCGCATGCGGACAGCCACAGCATGTACAGCAGGGAAAGGATCAGGTTAATATCTGTTTTTTTCATCTTCGTTACGCATTAATACCGGTTCCGTAAAATGGACATAAAACCAGTAGGTGTTGGCGAATTTTTTTTCCAGATGTTCGTAATTCCGCCGGCTTCCCTGCGCCGCCTTAAATGCCTGTATATATTCGTCGAACCGCCTGCGCGTGGCAGGACTGACGGGATACTGCGCGGCGAAGTCGCTGTCCGTTCCGGCGGTGTTTTCGTAGATCAGCAACGCTTCTTCATAGTGAACGGGGATCGACGGATAGGAAAAACCGGCGTAGTACGCATCCATACATTCTTTGGCGCCGGCAATGTCCTTGTACAGCAAATGGAACGCCATCAGGTATTCGAAAGCCATCCGGTGTTCCGGGCAGGAGCGGAGCAGTTGTTGCAGGATGGCGGCAGGATATCGGTAATCTATGAAGAAGTCGGCGCACCGGCAAACGGCAGGCGCACCGGGTATGCGAAACGACGGGTCTGCCAGGGAGCTGTTCAGGTACAGGCGCTGTTGCCGTATCCATTTTCCATACATCGGCGCGTGGTCGAACAGAGCGGCATACTTGCGGAAAAGCGCCGTATCGCGCCGTATCAGGCAGGTAGTCGCCAGACGTTGCAATGCCTGTGCATTGGGTTCATCGGGCGATGTTACCAGCGCTTCAAATGCGCAATGCTCCGCTTCGGGAATCATTCCCAAACGATAATACACTTCTCCCAGATGCCACAGGGTAGGATAGGTCATGTCCCTGTCCAGAAACAAACCGGCAGGACCCAGCTGCCTGACGTGGAACATGCGGTGCGGCATCTGTCCCGTTTCATACAGGGCGATGTTGGTGAGATAGCATATCAGGCGGTTTTTGGTAGGATACCCCATGCCGAGTTCCAGCGCCTGTTCCCAATTGCCGTGCTGCACTTCGCGGGTCATTCTGCCGAGTATTTCCGATCTTTTATCGTAAGTAAGGCGGGTGGCTGCCGCGGTCAATACGATGACCGACACGCAGGAAACCACAGCCGTCTTCCACGTTGCCGCTTTCCGCCTGTCTGTTTTCCGCGCTGTCGCTGTACACGCCGCATACAATACCGGAAAGGACAGCCACAATGCGGTGTTGCCCGCCGTCGGAAACCGGAAATTAACCGGAGTCAGCGCAAAACAAGCCTCCCGCAGCGTAACGTCATAGACGAAAAGCCATGAAAGATAAGAAATCAGCGCGGCGCAGAGGACTAAAAATACCGGATATAACTTGCCGCTGCCGCCCGGCTTGAGTAATTCATGAACCGAAATCAGCGAGAGCAGCAGCCATACGTTACCTCCGGCAGCGAAATAAACGGCGGGAACCGCTATCCATCCGGCATAATACCTTAGCGGCGGCTTGAGGGCGACGTACCATCCGAATGCAGACAGGGCAATCAATATTCCTGACACGAAGGACATCCTGAAATGGATATCCACGAACGACATGGAAAGTAAAACAGCCGGAATGAAAAAGATAAAAAACAGGTTGTCCGCATTGCCTGCTCTTTTGCAAGCGAAACGAAACAGCAGCAAAACCGCTACCGTCGCCAATATTATTTCAAGCGTGCCGATGATCGGGAAGTAATAGAACTGAGTGAAAAACGATCCGAGATATTCGGACAAACCGCCCGGTTTCGACAGGCAGGAAGCTGCATAAAAACGGTCGAAACGGAAAAGTTGCATCTGTTCGTGATGGTACAGCACAAAAAAACGATGGTATTTTCCTATCCAGAACATCAGGAAAACAACAAACCATAACAATGTACAGTTACGTAAAATAGCCGGAATAATTGACTTTCTCCACACCATGACCGGTTTCTTCGTTTGAATATTTTGTGTGCAAAGATACAAAAAAACATACGACTTGCACAATGCGACGTCAGGGGGTTAATTCTTTTTTGAGGCGCTATTGGCTTCATCAAATGTTGTTTCATGTCCCGTTGGGGAGAGTGTCATGCATCACCGTGGGTGAAGCATAGCGTAACCTGCGGATACCGTACCCATCCGGCAAGTCCCGCTCGGAATATTGTGTCCTGCTCTGAAAAAAACAGCTTTTTTAGCCGAATATTCAACTGTTTTACCCCCAACCGACAGCTATACTGCACTCGGTTATAGCGGGTTTTACTTTTCTAAAGTATTGATATATAGCCATATTGCTTAATATTTTAGGGTAATTACTTGCTACTTCACCATATCTTTAGGATTAATATTAAACAAATCGAATATTTTTTGTTGAATAGCGTTTAAATTCGGCA
>JAISRX010000279.1 GCA_031273395.1 Bacteroidales bacterium
ATTTGTAATTTTGTTTCTAACTATCACAAAATTAGCAAATTATATCGAATTATCACTACTTTTTTCTGTTTTTTTATCCTTGATTTACTGGGGTTTGAAGGGTGGGAAACTTAAATCATTGTAAATTCGGTGCGGTTGCCCTGTCTTTTCTCCGAAATTCGGAACAGACAACAGCCGTTGCTGCCGCCACATTCAGCGATTCGGAAGTAAGCGTCCCCGCGGGATAGGACGGAATGTATATCCGCCGATCGACAAATTGCGCCACCTCCCGTCCGATGCCTTTTGATTCGTTGCCCATTACAATCACCGCCTTTTCGGGCAGGCGTTCCCCATAAATACTTTCGCCGTTCAGGAAAGTTCCGTAAACGGGAATTTCGGGAGTGTGCGACGCCAAACGGCTGAAAAAGGAAACGTCCGACGGGTACGTTTTCACGCGGATAATCGCTCCCATGCTCGACTGTACACTCTTGGGATGATACGGGTCGGCGCATCCTTCCCCGCACAGCACATGCGGTATTCCAAACCAGTCGGCAACGCGAAGTATGGCGCCCAAATTGCCGGGATCCTGCACCTGATCCAGATACAGCGAAAGACCGGAAGAAAATACTTCGCCATCTCCACCATACTGGGGTATCCGTACCAGCGCCACCGCCTGATTGGGGGTTTTCAGGAAACTGATCTGCGACAGTTCCCTTTCGCCGACCAACACCGTTTCACCGGTTTTTACAAGCAACTGCGCGGGAAGTCCTCCCAGCCATTCTTCCCCGGCTAAAACGCAGGAAACGGTTAACGGGGAAGCCAGCGCCTCGCGGACAATCTTGTCCCCTTCCACCACAAACAAACGGTGGCGAAGACGGTATTTCCGCTGTTCCAGCGAACGGATCAACTTTATTTTTGCTTTGCTTAAGGGAACGGTATGATTCACTTGCTGCTTCGTGTATGGTTATTTTTAATACCGCAAAGATAAGTATTTTTTCTTTTCCTTCTTTTATAGCATATATACATGCCTGTAACCGGAAATCCGGCTCCCCGCAAAGCGGCTATGGCGTATATGATTTTCCCGGGCGTTCCCCAAAAAGAGCCGACATGCAGGTCGTATGCCGCACGGAAGAGCTTACCGGCAAAATCCGTATCCTCATATTTGCCGGCATACATCCCGTCCGATTTTATTTCTTTCAGGGTATATCTGTCGAAAACGTAGAAGTAGAAACCGTCTGTGGAAAACGCAATTACAGGAATTTGCCAATGAAACGGGCTTACATATATATGTCAGTCATTTTCCTTCCGGCACAAGCAAATGGAACAAAATAGAGCATCGTTTATTTTCATACATATCAATTAACCGGCGTGGAAAACCGTAGAAAGTTTGCCGGTGATTTTAAGTTTAATCGGTACAACAGCCACAGAAACAGGATTGAAAGTAAAAGCCGTTCTTGAGGAAACACAATATGAAACAGGAATAAAAATTAGCGACGGGGAACCGGCAAAATGCAAGATAACAGGAAGTAGTTTTCATGGTGAATGGAACTGTTGCATTCAAGCTAATTGTTAGTTTTATTTATTGATGGCTCATTAGCGCGGTTTATTTGGTGCTAAACATCAGTTATAATAATAAACAATTCCAACATATTATAACGGCTGTATCTTATTCAAGCGGTCGGTATTTGCCGACACTTTTGCAATATTCTCTGAAAAAGCAGACAACTTCTACCGTTTTATCATCTTCACAATACAAAAACAACTTTTTCGGGAAGGAATAAAAATATATGCACTTCGTTTTGCCGGAAAAGAAAAAAATAATATATCTTTGCGACATGTTACACATTTAATAATATATAATGATAAGCATGTTTCATCGACTTCTTTTTATCCTTATGCCGTATATATGTTGTCTGTCCTGTAACTCCGGCATACGGGCGGTTTATCTTTCCTGCGAAGGGAACGACAGTCCGACGGGTATAGAAACGCCGTCGCCCGTCTTGGGGTGGCAGCTGCAATCAAGTAATCGCAACGTATGGCAAACCGCTTACCGAATACTCGTAGCAGACAATCCGAAAGATATTGCGCAGAACGTCGGCAACTGCTGGGATTCCGGAAAAACAGCTTCCGACAACTCCATTCAGGTGCCGTATGAAGGCGCCGCACTGCTTCCGACGGGTACTTACCTGTGGAAGGTGAAAGTGTGGGATAATCAGGGCAACGAGTCCGAATGGAGCAAGCCCGCCGAATGGCAGATGGGGCTTGTAGATGCAGGCAGCTGGAGCGGAGCGCAGTGGATTGCCCTTCAGTCGTTGCCGGACAGTCTTCGTCTTGTTCCCGGCGTGCACGGCAACGGCAGCGAGCGGCTCGGCAAAATGAGCGATACGCTTCCATACCTGCGCCGCGAGTTTATCGTGACGAAAAAACTGAAAAAAGCCACCGCGTTTGTTTCCGGACTGGGGCATTTCGAGATGTCCCTGAACGGAAGGAAGGTCGGCGACCATTTTCTCGATCCGGGCTGGACGGAGTATGATCAATATGCGCTTTATGTTACTTTCGACGTCATGCCGTATCTTCACACGGGCGCCAACGCCTGCGGAATAGCGCTGGGCAACGGTTTTTATCACATCTCGCGCGAACGCTACCGCAAATGCGTGGTGTCCTACGGATACCCGAAAGCCATTTGCCGGATACTGCTCGAATACGTCGATGGAACGCAGGAAAGCATTATCACGGACAATTCATGGAAAGCATGCGCCTCGCCCGTTACTTTCACCGGCATTTACGGCGGCGAGGACTTCGACGCGCGGCTGCGACAGGAGGGTTGGGACAAAGCAGGATTTGACGACCGAAACTGGCGGAGGGCGCTTGCCGTGCAGGGACCGCCGCTGCGTTCCCAAACAGCGGCTCCCCTGAAAGTAATGGAAACCATACAGCCCGAACGGATATTTTCGTCGAAAAAAGGCAGCTGGGTCTATGATCTGGGACAAAATGCGTCGGGCGTCATCCGGCTCGGCGTCCGGGCGCGAAGCGGGCAAACCGTGAGCGTAATTCCCGGAGAACTGATAGACAGTGACAGCGCCGTAACGCAGCGCGCATCGGGAGGTCCGTTCCGGTTTGAATACACCGCCGCCGGCACGGGCGTTGAAACATGGCAGCCGCAATTCACCTATTACGGCTTCCGGTATCTGATGCTCGAAAATGCCGTGCCGGAAGGCGAGGCAAATCCCGACGGGCTGCCCGAAGTCATCGAACTTTGCGGCTTGCATACGCGCAATGCCGCTCCTTCGGCGGGAACCTTCAGTTGTTCCAACGAACTGTTCAACAGGATATATCAACTGATCGACTGGTCGATACGCAGCAACATGGCAAGCGTGCTGACCGACTGCCCTCATCGCGAAAAGCTCGGATGGCTCGAAGAAAGCCACCTGATGGCAGGTTCCATGTTCTACGGTTACGATCTGTATTCATTGTATGTGAAAATCATTGACGACATGCGCGCCGCACAGCTTCCCAACGGCATGGTGCCCGACATTGCTCCGGAATTTGTTATCTTTGAAGGAGGTTTTCGCGATTCTCCCGAATGGGGCAGCGCGTATGTAATTCTTCCGTGGTATATCTACCGGTGGTATGGAGACATACGTCCCATGCAGCAGCACTACGAGGGCATGAAACGCTACACGGACTATCTTGCTTCGACGGCGGACGGGCATATCGTTTCGCACGGTTTGGGCGACTGGTACGATCTGGGCGATCAGCCACCGGGAGAATCGCAGCTCACCTCCAAAGGCGTTACGGCGACTGCCATCTATTACTACGACGTGTGTATCATGCAGCAGGTTGCCCGATTGCTGGAAAAGCCGGACGACGAGGCTTTCTTCGCCCGGCGGGCAGAAGAAATACGCGAGGCTTTCAACCGGAAATATTTTGACGCCGAAACCGGACAGTATGACCGCGGAAGCCAGACAGCTAACGCAATGGCGCTCTACATGGAGCTTGCCGAGCCGCAACACAGGGAAAAAGTTTTCGAGAACATCATGCTCGACCTGAAACGGCGCAACTACAGCCAAACGCCGGGAGACATAGGATTTCGCTATTTTCTCAGGGTACTCGAAAGCGAAGGCGCTTCGGAAACGATTTTTACCATCAACCATCGCGATGATGTTCCCGGATACGGCTTTCAGCTGGCAAAAGGAGCAACCGCGCTCACCGAATCGTGGGCTGCGTTGCGGTACGTGTCCAACAATCATCTCATGCTGGGACATCTGATGGAATGGATGTACAGCGGACTTGCAGGCATCCGGCAATCGGAACAGTCAATAGCCTTCCGGCAAATAGAGATACATCCCGAACCGGTTGGCGACATCACTTCCGCCGCTGCAAGTTACCGTTCGCCTTACGGCAAAATAGTGTCGGAATGGAAAATCACCGGCAAAACCTTCTCTCTGAACGTTGAAATACCCGCAAACACATCAGCTCTCGTATATTTCCCTTGCGGGGACATCAACCATCTGACCGAAAACGGCAAAAAGTTCCCGACAGAAACCGTCACAGACAAAAAAGGACGTAAAGCCATAAAAATAGGCTCGGGAAAATACAAATTTAAATTATGAAGCGTTCGGCGTAGCGTCTCGCTACGTCGGAGCTAAAAGCAGGCCTCCGGCTTGCGCTTCAATACAGGAAGGCATAAATTATAAAAAGGAATATATGAGTACAGGTTATCAAATTATTGAGCAAGATGAGTTATATTATGTAACTTTTCAAATCGTTGAGTGGGTTGATATTTTTACTCGCCTAATTTATCGTGACATAGTAACTGACAGTTTTCGTTATTGTCAACAAAATAAAGGACTGGAGATATATGCGTTTGTCATCATGAGCAATCATATACATCTGCTGATACGGAGTCAACAGGTAAAACTAAGCGATACCATAAGGGAATTTAAGAGTTTTACGGCAAAAAAAATATTGGAGGTAATCAACACGGAAATCGAAAGTCGTAGAAAATGGATGTTGAACATATTTGAATTTGCAGCAAAGAAAAATAAACGAAACGAAAAATATCAAATATGGACACAGGAAAATCATGCAGAACTGATATACAGCAATAAATTTGCGAAACAAAAAATAAATTATATACATGAAAATCCCGTACGGGCAGGAATTGTATCTCAGGTTGAAGATTACCTGTATTCGAGTGCAAAAAATTATGCCGGATTAGAGGGTGTTTTGGATGTTATACCGATTGATTTATTTGTAAAATGAAGTGTAAATATATATGTATAAGGAATGCAAGCCGGAAGTCCGGTTTGGTCGGGGAGGCAAGCCGGAGGCCTGCTTTTAGCTCCGGCGTAGCAGGACGCTACGCCGAACGGAAGTCTGAGTTGGTCGAGGGGGATGCAAGCCGGAGGCCTGCTTTTAGCTCCGGCGTAGCGAGACGCTACGCCGAACGGTGTAATTCGTGTAATTCGTAAAAATCCGCAGGATTTTAAATTCGTGTAATTCGTGGATAAAAAAAATTGTGGATAAAAAAATTCGATGATTAAATAAAAATTATAATTATAAATGACATGAAAACAAGATTTTTTAGATTCTCTACAATCCTGATGACGGGATTGCTGCTTTTGGGCAGTTGTCGGCAACAAAGCGACAATATAAACAACTTTGAAA
>JAISRX010000298.1 GCA_031273395.1 Bacteroidales bacterium
AACTAATTAATATGTTGCTATTTATATGGGTAATATATCAAGCCAAAAAACTTTCACAAAGGTATATAAAATTTTCTCACCAACAAACACATATGCAAAAAGAGTTGTCTGATGAGACAACTCCCTGCATAAATGCTGTATAAGGTCAAATTTATCCCTGACAGGTTGCTCCCCGGTAGAGCCTGTTTCCGTTTTGATTTGACGATACAAAATTAGTCAATGATTTATTTGCTTATTCTGTCAGGTAAAAATATAAATCATCTTTTTTGTCCACTTGAACAAAACGTCTGAAAAAAAATCATATTTTTTGCCCATTACGCCAATTTTTCCGTATTTTTTTCTTCCGCAACCTGCGAAAGGAATTTCAGTATATGCTTTTTTCTCCCGCAACATGGGAAATAAAAATTCAGTATATGCTTTTTTCTCCCGCAACATGGGAAATAAAATATCAGTACATGTTTTTTTCTCCCGCAACATGGGAAATAAGATTCCCCTGTGTCTTTTTTTCTCCCGCAACTTGCGAAGGGAATTTCAGTATATGCTTTTTTCTCCCGCAACCTGCGAAAGGAATTTCCCTGTGTCATTTTTCCTTCCGCAACCTTCGAAATGCCATTTCCCTGTTTTCGTTTCCGGACAGCTGCTTGTCGCTTCCCTTTACGGGAACTTCGGGAATTTGCTGAAATCCGGCGCCCGTTTTTCGAGGAAGGCCTGTTTGCCCTCCTGCGCTTCTTCGGTGAGGTAATACAGCAGGGTGGCGTCGCCGGCAAATTCCATCAGCCCGTGCTGCCCGTCGAGTTCCGCGTTCAGCGCCCTTTTTATCATTCGGATAGCCAGGGGACTTCGCTGCATGATGATGCTGCACCATTCCATCGTTTCGTCCTCCAGCTGCGAAAGCGGCACCACCTTGTTGACCATGCCCATCGCCTGCGCTTCCGCAGCGGTGTACTGCCGGCAGAGGAACCATATTTCGCGGGCTTTTTTCTGCCCGACGTGCCGGGCGAGGTAGGAAGCGCCGAAGCCGCCGTCGAAACTGCCCACCTTGGGACCGGTTTGCCCGAACAGGGCGTTTTCCGCAGCCACCGTCAGGTCGCACACCACGTGCAGTACGTGTCCCCCGCCGATAGCGTAGCCGTTTACCATGGCGATGACCGGTTTGGGCAGCGACCGTATGGCTTTGTGCAGGTCGAGTACGTTCAGGCGCGGCACGCCCTGCCGGTCGAGGTAGCCGCCTGCGCCCTTCACATGCTGGTCGCCTCCCGAACAGAAGGCTTTGTCGCCCGCGCCGGTGAGCAGCGCCACCGATATGTCGCTCCGTTCGCGGCACACCGACAGGGCGTCGAGCATCTCCGCCACGGTTTGCGGACGGAATGCATTGTACACCTCCGGACGGTTGATGGTGATTTTTGCCACGCCTTCAAAGAACTCGAAAGCGACGTCGTCGTATTTTTTAATGGGAGTCCAGTTCCTCATACATTTATTTTTAGTGATTCGAAATAGCGTTTCAGTATTTCCCCGTTGGCGCACTGCGCGGTGTCTATCACCAGCATGGCAGGGCGGCTGGCGGGGAGGAAGAAGGTTTCCAGCGCCGCCTGAAGCGATGCGGCGTCGGTGGCGGAGAAGAGTTCAAAGCGGTGGAGCTGCGCCAGTTGGCGGACGTCCACCCCGTGCGGCGTTTCGAGCAGCTCCCCTGTTTCCTCCAGCGTGGAAGCTCCGGGCAGCAGGCGGAAAATGCCGCCGCCGCCGTTGAGCATCACGATGATCTTCAGCCGCGGCGACGCAGGGCAAGCCCACAGGGCGTTGGAGTCGTACAGCAGGCTCAGATCGCCCGTCACCAGCGCTACCGTTTTGTCGGAGACCGCCGCAGCGCCGGCTGCGGTGGAGACGGCGCCCTCAATACCGCTTACACCCCGGTTTCCGTCGGTGCGGACGGCGCGGGTACCGGCGAAAAGCTGCGCGTAACGGACGGGGGTGCTGTTGCCCAGGTGGAGCAGGCAGTCTTCCGGGATTGCCGGCAGGAGCAGCGAAAACGCTTTCAGGTCGCTCCATGCCGCCTGCTTCATGCACTCCCTTTGGCGGATGCAGGCTCTCTGCTGTTTTTCGCGCCACAGGGCGGCATAGCCCGTCTCCGCGGAAGGGCTTCCGTCGCACAGCTGCCGGAGGAACGCTGCCGGCTGCATGTTCACGTGCAGGCTCAGGCGGCGGTAAGTATCCGGCGGGAGGCTTCTCCGGTCGATGTGCCAGTGTTCCTGCGGCGGGTTTTCCGCTATCAGCGCCCTGATGCGGCGCGAAACCGGCGCTCCGCCGAAGGTGATCAGCAGGTCGGGAGCGCAGGCGGGCAGTTCTTCCGGCGACAGGCAGGCAAGCGTCCTGTCGATGGGCGTAACGGTGTTTTCTATTTTCAGGTTTGAAAGTGTTTCCGCGAGGACTGCCACATTTCCGAAGGCGGCTGCCTGCCTGACGGCTTCCCGCAGTTCTTCGTCGGGGGGGTGGAAGCCGGCGACAATCATCACCTTCTGCGTTTCCGCGAAACGTTTTCGCAGGGCGAACAGCGTCTCCTCCGTCAGCAGCGTCTCGGTGGCGGCGGCGGCGATGACGCGCTGTCTTTCCGGCGGCGGCGAGCCGAAGCCGTACAGGGGTTCGCGCAGCGGCAGGTTGAGGTGCACCGGTCCCGGTCGCCCTTCCCGCGCGAGGTTGATGGCTTCGTTGATGAGGCGGTTGACGTAGCGGCGTCCTGCGTCATGCGCGACGTCCGCCGGCAGCGGGAAGGAGCCTTTCACGAAGTGAGCCAGCGCCCCGTGCTGGCGGATGGTCTGGTTGTCGTCCTGGTCGATCTGTTCCGGGGGGCGGTCGGCAGAAATCACCAGCAGGGGGATCCCCTGATAATATGCTTCGGCAACAGCCGGTGCATAGTTCAGCACGGCGGTACCCGATGTGGAGACCATCGCCGCAATGTTCCCGCTTTGCCGCGCCATGCCGAGGGCAAAGAACGCCGCCGCCCGCTCGTCCGCCACCACATGGTGCGTCAGTATTGGCGACCGCGCCACGGATACCAGCAGGGGGGCGTTTCTGGAGCCGGGCGACAGCACCACATGCCGCACGCCTCTCCGTTCCAGCAAATCCACCAGCAGCCGCACGCTCTCAAGGTCGGAATACGATGCATTCATGGCGTGGCGATGGTATGAGGTTCAGGAGTATGTCCGCTTTCCGGCATGTTTCCGTCCATTCGCTTTCGGGATCGGATCTGTGGGTGACGCCCCCTCCGGCATAAAGGCGGCATGTGCCGGCAAACAGTTCCATGGATCGGATATTGATGAAGAGGTCGAATGTTCCGTCGCGGCGCACGGGACCCAGCAGTCCTGCGTAGTAGCCACGGTCGTGCCGTTCTGTTTCGGCGATGAGTTGCATGGCGCGGTTTTTCGGCAGTCCGCATACGGCGGGGGTGGGGTGCATCCGGGCGATCAGGCGGTCGGTTTCGCCGGCGGAAAGCTGTTCACTGCTGTGGAAACGGGAACAGAGGTGGTACACGTTGCCCGCCTGCACGGTGACAGCCTCTTCCCGTTGCGGAGGGCGGGCAAAGACAGAGGCGAAGACTTCCGCAACATAGTCGGCGACAATCTGCTGTTCTTCCCGTTCTTTTGCCGTCCATTCCACGGGGCGGGCGCAGCCGGTTACCGGTTGTGTTGCGGCAAGCGCCATCGTCCTGAAGCCATCGCGGTTGCGGCTCAGGAAAAGTTCCGGGCTGACGCCCAGCCAGGCGCTTTTTCCCGGTATGGAAACCATGAACAGGAAGGCGTGCCGGTATTTCTTCATGCGTTCAAACAGCGCCGGCGACACGGCGTAAGATGCAAGCGGTACGGCAAAACTGCGGGCAAACACCACTTTTCGGAGCGCTTCGCGCCGGAGCGTGTCAATCAGCCGGCGCACGGCGTCCAGATATTCTTGGCGGGTCAAATCGTTTGTTTCCGTTTCCCGGAAGGGCGTATCGAAGGCGGTGCGCTGCAATGCGGAGATCATGTCCGCATCCGTCAGTCGGTCGGTAAAAGAAACGTCGGCTTTGATGAAGTAGGGCAAACTTCGCGACGAGGGGTCAAATGGAGTGATGATGAAGCCTTTTTCCGCGCGGCAGTGTTCCAGCCCGCGAAACACATCCGGTTCGGCGGAGAGTTGCGCTCCGAAAACCACTTCGTCCGCTCCGGGCAAGCGGTAAGTATAGAAGGGGATGCGATTTCCGAAACAGAGCGTTTGCGCCTCCGCAACGGAGAAGGAGTGTTCGGTCATAAGGAAAAGATGAGGGGAGAACAAGCGGCTCATTCTCCCCGTATCGCAAAATGAAAACGATTATCTGCGCCGGTCGCGGTCGCGCCTGTCTCCTCCGCGGTCGCGGTCGCGACTGTACCTGTCGCCCCCTTCGGGACGTTCGCGCGGCGGGCGTTCAACATAACCTTCCGGCTTTTCCAGCAACGCTTTGCGCGATAAACGCAACTTTCCCGTTTTCGGATCCACCTCGATCAGCTTCACTTCTACCTCGTCGCCTTCCGCCATAATACCGTCGAGGTTTTCAAGACGCTGCCAGTCCACTTCGGAAATATGCAACAAGCCTTCCTTGCCGGGAAGAATTTCTACAAAAGCGCCGAAGGCAACGATGGACTTCACTTTCCCCGAATATGTCTTTCCTACTTCCGGCACTTCCACAATGGCGTTGATCCATTTCAGCGCCGCGTCAATGGAATCGCGGTTTTCGGCGAAAATATCCACCACGCCTTTGCTGTCTATCTCTTCAATAACGATAGTAGCGCCGGTAACCGCCTGTATTTCCTGAATAACCTTGCCGCCCGTACCGATGACCGCACCGATGCAATCCTTCGGAATGGTGATCTGCACAATGCGCGGCGTGTGGGGTTTATAATCGGCGCGCGGTTCGGGCAGGGTTTCGATGATTTTCCCAAGTATGTGCAGCCTTCCTTCTTTCGCCTGCGCCAACGCCTTAGCCAGCACTTCGTAGGACAGCCCGTCCACCTTGATGTCCATTTGGGTGGCGGTGATGCCGTCGGCGGTTCCGGTTACTTTGAAGTCCATATCTCCCAAATGGTCTTCATCGCCGAGAATATCGGAAAGAACGGCGTATTTTCCGGGTTCGGAAATCAAGCCCATAGCGATGCCCGACACCGGTTTTTTGAGTTTCACGCCCGCATCCATCAGCGCCAGCGTACCGGCACATACCGTAGCCATAGACGATGAACCGTTTGACTCCAGAATGTCGGAAACTACGCGCACCGCGTAAGGATTTTCTTCGCCGGTGGGTACCATGCCTTTCAGGGCGCGATACGCCAGATTGCCGTGTCCCACCTCGCGACGTGATATGCCGCGCGACGCCCGTGCGTCGCCGGTGGAAAACGGCGGGAAGTTATAATGCAGCACAAACTTTTCGGAACCTTGTATCAGCACTTCATCCACCACTTTTTCGTCCATTTTTGTACCGAGCGTAACGGTGGTGAGCGATTGTGTTTCGCCGCGCGTGAAAATAGCCGAACCGTGCGCCGAAGGCAAATAGTCCACTTCGCACCAAATGGGGCGTATGTCGGTGGTTTTCCGTCCGTCCAGACGGATGCCTTCATCCAGAATCATGCGGCGCATGGCTTCTTTTTCCACTGCGTGGTAATAACGGGCTGCCAGCGGTTTTTTGGCGTCGCGTTCTTCTTCGGGTATCGTTTCGAGAAACTCCGTCATGATGGCTTCAAAGGCGTCGCTGCGTTCGTGTTTGGGCAGTTGCGACTTGGCAACCGCATATACCTTGTCGTAGGTCGCCGCACGAATTGCCGCGCGCAGGTCTTCGTCGTTCACTTCGTGGCAATAGGCGCGTTTTACGGTTTTGCCTGCCAGTTCGGTCAGTTCCATCTGCGCCGTGCAGTGTTTCTTGATCTCTTCGTGCGCAAATTTAAGCGCTTCCAGCATATCGGCTTCCGACACTTCTTTCATTTCGCCCTCCACCATCATGATGTTGTCGTAGGTGGCTGCCACCATGATGTCCAAATCGGCTTTTTCCGTTTCTTCAAAGGTGGGATTGATGAGCAACTGTCCGTCGATGCGCGCCACCCGTACCTCGGAAATGGGTCCGTTGAAAGGGATATCGGAAACAGCCAGCGCCGCTGACGCCGCAAGTCCTGCCAAAGCATCCGGTTTGATATTTTTGTCGGCTGAAATCAAATTGATGGTCACAAATGTTTCGGCGTGGAAATCATCCGGGAAAAGCGGGCGCAATGCGCGATCCACCAAACGGGAAATCAATATTTCATAATCGCTCGGACGCGCCTCGCGTTTAAGAAAACCACCCGGGAAACGCCCCGAAGCGGCAAATTTTTCCTTATACTCCACCTGAAGCGGCATAAAATCCACTTCCTCCTTTGCCTCTTTCGCCGCCACCACTGTTGCCAGCAACATGGTTTTTCCCTGACGCAACAGCACGGAACCGTCCGCCTGCTTTGCCAACTTGCCTGTTTCGAGAACGATCGTTTGACCGTTACTTAATGCTATTTCTTTTTGAATGATATTCATGATAATAATTTAATTATTGATTGTCGACGCTTTTCCTTGTATGCAAAAAAAGGCAATCATCAATTGCCTTTCATATTAAGCGTTTTGTACGTTTATTTTCGTATATTCAGATCTTTAATGATCTCGCGGTACCGGTTGATGTCTCTCTCTTTCAGATAATCAAGCAACCTTCTCCTTTTTCCTACCAATTTCAACAATGCTTTTTGTGTACCGAAATCTTTCCGGTTCAACTTCAAATGCTCTGTCAAATGACTGATACGGTATGAAAACAATGCGATTTGCGACTCGGACGAACCCGTGTTGGCAACATCTTTACCGTATTGCGTAAATATTTCCTGCTTCTTTTCGGCGGTTAAATACATCTCTTACAAATGTTTATTGATTATTCTACTTCTTTTTTAACTCTTTATTTTGACGCACAAAAATAATTCTTTTTTTTGAATGACAATATTTTTTGATAATTTTTTTTATTAAATCTTTTTTTGAGACGCCGGAAAAAACAGACCGCCCGTATTGCTTCCTGCTTCGTACCCCGCAGTTACCAATGACGAAACTCATCGGTAAACCTGCGTGTTCGCCCTGTACGGAGGGGTTTGAACCCCTGTCAGTATCTTATGCCCGAAGTCGAATTTTAATAGATCCTGAAAATACGATCCATCAATTGCCATTTTTCGGCAGAGTCGGCGCCGGGTTTGCTTAGCTGAAAGACGGACATCATCTCTTCCCATTCCGCCTGACGGGGCATGGCGGCTAATCGCGCAAAAGCCGAATCCCAGTCGAAATCCAGGGCGGTTTCCACTATCATGAACAGTCTTGATCCCGTCAGGTAGATTTCCATTTCCAGTATCCCTGCCTGCCTCATGCCGTCGCGCACTTCGCGCCATTGCTTCGCCTCGCTGTGCCAATCGACATATTCGGCAATCAATTCCGGATCGTCTTTCAAATCCAGTGTCTGGCAATATCGTTTGACGGGAATCGGATGCTGTTTGGAGGCATAACCTGTTTTTTTTGTTTCCATTTTTTATTGATTTAAAATTTTCAACTGTTTCACCGTGTGTCGCGCGCGCAACAGTGTTTCACAGGGGTTCCGAAGATTAATTGCCATGTTGTATGATTTCGTCGCTTGCTTCCGATTCCAGATGTTCCCCCACTTTTTTATCGAAGGTGATTTTGAAAGCATAGGCAAAGTCGCAGGGTTTGGTCTTCGGAAAGGACAGTTCCAAGCCGTCGTCCGCTTGCAGCCAGGAGATGTCCGCATCCGAACCGAGCAATTGTATGTTCAATATTTTGGCGTCGGCAATGGCATTCCTGTCCAACGATTTGATCCGAACGCCGGCTTCTTCGTCCCAGTTCAGCACAATGGCATAAAAATCGTTGCCTTTGGTGGTAAAGCGGATGTCGCGGACAGTATATGGGGTAGCGGTATTGTCGGAGAACGACCCCACGATGGGAACGGCGTCTCCTTCTCCGAATTTTTTCCAGCACCGTGTGCCGTAAATGGCTTCGCCGTTAATTTTCAGCCAATCGCCGATGGACAGCAAAACAGCCGTTTGTTCCTCGGTGATGGAACCGTCCGCTCTGGGACCGATATTCAGCAACAGATTGCCGTTTTTGCTGACAATGTCTATCAGGTCATGAACAATCTGTTCGGGCGTTTTGTTTTCTTCCCCGTCAACATAACACCATGACTGTTTTCCGACAGAAGTATCCGTTTGCCAGGGGAATTTCATCATTTTTCCCGATTTTCCGCGCTCTATATCCCATACCTGAATACCGGCGGGGTAGCCCTGTTTGGTATTGACCACCACCTGCGTGTTCCAGTCCAACGCATTATTATAATAGTATGCCATGAATTTGTTGAAATACGGCATCAGCACGCGGTGATTGACCGTCCAGTCGAACCAGATCAGTTTCGGTTCATACTTGTTGATCAGTTCGTAAGTATGCGTCAGCCATTCCCTTGCAAAAGATTCTGTATATTGTTCCTTCTCCAGCCTGCGACCGTACAGGGCAATCGTGGTATCCTGCACATCCGAAGGGAATAACATTCCGCCGTTGTAGAACCATGCATTTTCGGCACGGTGCGTGGACAGCCCAAAGACAAGTCCTTCTTTTTCGAGCGCCCGTTTCAGCAGCCCGATGACGTCTTTTCCGGGTCCCATTTTAACGGAGTTCCATCTGTTCAGATCGCTGTCGTACATGGAAAACCCGTCATGATGTTCGGCAACCGGCACTACATATTTGGCTCCGGACGCCTTGAATATTTTCACCCATTCGTCGGCATTGAATTTTTCGGCTTTGAAGACGGGAATAAAATCCTTGTAGCCGAATCGGGTATGTTCGCCGTAGGTTTTCAGATGATGCCTGTACTCTTTGGAATCCTTCCGGTACATGTTTCGCGGATACCATTCGTTGACGAATGCCGGCACCGAATATACGCCCCAATGGATGAAAATGCCGAACTTGGCGTCGCAGAACCATTCGGGAAACCGGTAGTGCCGTGAAATGTTATCCCAGTCGGGTTGAAATACTTCCGTCCCTTTTGGGGAAGCTACCGAATCAATATTGATACCGTTCTTCCCCGTCCGGCAGGAAATCATTATCAGGGAAGCCAACACAAGCATGGAAAAACTTTTCATCATGTTAAAAATTTTAATTGAAAATAACGGTGCAAAAGTAGATAAATTACCGATGCAAAACAGGATATACCGGCAATATTTTTCCTAAAAAAAGACCTTATCAAAAAAAAGCCTCCAAAACCTTAAATTTTGTTAAAAAGTTTTTTATTTGTTATATTTTTTTACCACCTTTGTAGCGATAAAATTGTGGGCATTATGCGTACAATTAAATTTATATTTTTATTAAAACAAACAGTTAAATCAACATGAAAGATAAAGTATCAAGGAGGAGTTTTATCGGGACGTCCGCAACGGCAGCGGCAGCTTTTACGGTTATTCCCAGTTATGCAATGGGAAGCGCGCTGGGACACAAAGCGCCAAGTGACAAACTGAACATTGCCGTGGCAGGTATCGGCGGGATGGGCAACAGCAACATCGGCGCCGTGAAAGGGACGGAAAACATCGTGGCATTGTGCGATGTTGACTGGAAATACAGTGCAAAAGTTTTTGAAGCGCATCCCAATGCAAAGAAATATTGGGACTGGCGCAAAATGTACGACGAAATGGGCAAGTCCATCGACGCGGTGATTGTGGCTACAGCCGACCACACCCATGCCATTATTGCCGCTACGGCTATCACGCTGAACAAGCATGTGTACGTACAGAAACCGTTGACCCATACCGTATATGAGTCGCGTTTGCTCACCAAACTGGCTGCCAAATACAAAGTGGCTACCCAGATGGGAAATCAGGGCAGTTCCCAGCCGGGAGTGCGTCAGGTGTGCGACTGGATATGGAACGGGGAAATAGGCGAAGTAAAAAGAGTGGATACCTTCACCGACCGCCCCATCTGGCCTCAGGGACTGAATACGCCCAAACAGGGCATGTGGACGCCGGAAACGCTGAACTGGGAACTGTTTACCGGTCCTGCGAAGCTGCGTCCTTTCCACGAAATCTATCACCCGTGGAACTGGCGCGGATGGTGGGATTACGGTACGGGCGCGCTCGGCGATATGGCCTGTCACATCATGCATCCCATTTTCAAAGGCTTGCAGTTGGGTTATCCCAGCAAGGTACAGGGAAGTTCGACGCTGTTGCTGACCGATTGCGCACCTACGGCGCAAACCGTACGCTACACTTTCCCGAAACGTACCGTTACCAATGTAAAGAAAATGAAAGAATTTCCCGAAGTGGAAGTGTATTGGTACGACGGCGGTATCAAACCCGTTTTCCCTAAAGGCTGGCCTGCCGGCAAAGACATGAACAACGGCGGCGGAGCTGCTATTTTCTACGGTAGCAAGGACACGCTGGTGTGCGGATGTTACGGCAGAGAACCGTGGCTGCTCTCCGGCAGAGTACCCGATGCTCCCAAAACACAGCGCGAAGTTACCGTCAGCCACGAAATGGACTGGGTGCGCGCTTGCAAGGAAAGCCCGGAAACCCGTGTTGAAACGCCTTCCAACTTCAGCGAAGCAGGTCCTTTCAACGAAATGGTGGTCATGGGTGTACTGGGCGTGCGGTTACAGCATCTGAACAAGGAATTGGAATGGGACGGCGTGAATATGCAATTCACCAACATATCCGATACCGATAAGTTCAATCTTACCCTGTCCGATGATTTCAAAGTGGTGGACGGGCATCCGACTTTCAATAAACCCAGCATTTCAATCAATGCCAAGTCGTTTGCCGCAGAACTGATCAAACACACTTACCGTGAAGGTTGGTCATTACCGGCTATGCCTTAATTGTTGAACAGTAACAAGTAATCCGCATGCAAACAACATGCGGATTTACTTGTTTCATATCATATTTATAATCATCAAAAAAATAATTAATCATGAATACACAAAAAATAAGTTCAGGCGCAGTAGCCTTAGTATTAATGTTTTCTTTTTCCTCCTGTGGAGGCGGTTCATCAAAAGTAGTACAAAAAGACTATGTTATTGAAACAACCGAAACGGTAGTTCCTGCCAAAGACAGTGTTCCCGAGTACACTGTTATTGAAAAAACTCAAGTGGATCTTTACTCCTTTCCGCAGGACAAGGAGGGATATTTCGAACTCTTCGACGGCAAAACATTTTACGGATGGAGAGGTTACGGTCGCGACGATGTTCCCAAACGCTGGGTCATTGAGGAAGGCGCTATCAAATTTTCCGGAAGCGGCGGCGGCGAAGCTCAGGAAAAAGACGGCGGAGACCTGATTTTCGCCCGCAAGTTCAAAAACTTTGAATTGTCGATAGACTGGAAAGTTTCCAAAGGCGCCAACTCGGGAATTTTGTATCTGGCGCAGGAAATCAAAGGGCAACCGATTTATATTTCCGCTCCGGAAAGTCAGGTGCTGGACAATGATAATCATCCGGACGCCAAATTAGGCGTGGACGGCAACCGGAAATCTTCTTCGTTGTACGACATGATTCCCGCCGTTCCCCAAAACGCCAAACCGTTCGGAGAATGGAACAATACCACTATTCTGGTATTCAAAGGTACGGTAGTTCATTTCCAGAACGGCGAAAAAGTTTTGGAATACCACTTGTGGACGCCCCAGTGGACGGAAATGTTGCAGAACAGTAAATTCAGTCAGGGAAAATGGCCCTTGGCTTTCGAACTGCTGAACAACTGCGGCGGCGCCAGTCGGGAAGGCTATTTCGGTTTGCAGGATCACGGAGACGATGTGTGGTTCCGCAATATCAAAATTAAAATTACGGATTAAGCAAATTTGAAAATAGGAAAAGAGGCTGTTTCAATTGAAAACAGCCTTTTTTATTTTTTATGGTTGTGTTTTAAGATCATATTGCAGAAACGGATTTCGTTTCCGGCACACCAGTAAAACCCTGTGGAATTAGCAAAAAAAATGTGTAGGTTACAGGAAAGGCGATTCCGAACAAGCCTTATATGGCAAAGTCCCGTGCGGGATGCCCTGCAAAACAAATGCGCCCGCTCTCAATGAAAACGACGCAAGGGCGGGCGCAAGACCCACCCCTACCCCCCTGCAAACCCTGACAAGGGTTTTGTACCCTGTTACCTTTTTTTAATTACATCGTCGCCAGTCAAAAATAACATTCGGTACTTGAAATTAGCGTGGTTACAAAAAAAATACATTCTCCGACAGTAAACAAAAAAAATACTAATTTTGCAGGATGAAACGTAAAATAGAATTGTCCGAAAATGTTATCAATAGCAAATGACTGGATCAAGTTACTTTACCTGATCACGTTTATTTTTATGGTAGTCCCGGTGATTCAACAACGCGGCGACCCCTTGAAAACCATTGCATGGCTGCTGGTGATCACCTTTCTTCCGGTTATCGGAATTGCTATTTATTTTTTTGTCGGAAAAAACTACAGGAAGGAAAAGATATTTTCCCGCAAAGGACTTTCCGACAGCCGACAAATCAAACTGCTGTCCCAATATCAGCCTACCAATACCACCCAAAAAAGCTACTGGCCCGACGAGTCGGTGGAAGGCAAAAAACACATCATGAAAATGTTGTATAATTCCGAAAAAGTACTTCTTACGGAATACAACAAGGTAAAAATCCTGGTGAACGGAAAGGAAACCTTCGCAGCCATCATTAAGGCGCTGGAACGGGCAATCGACCATATCCACATGGAATATTACATCATTGAAGACGACAGGATAGGCAATATCATCCGCGAAATACTTATCCGCAAAGCACGGGAAGGGGTTGAGGTGCGCGTGATTTACGACGACATCGGCTGCTGGTCTTTGAGCAAGCAATATATCCGTTCCCTGAAAGATGCGGGGGTGAGGATTTTTCCCTTCATGCCCGTCAGACTGCCCTTCCTGACCAACAAAATCAACTACCGCAACCACCGTAAAATCATCGTGACGGACGGACAGACGGGTTTTGTGGGCGGACTGAACATTGCCGACCGATACATTTCGGGCGACGAAGAATTGGGTCCCTGGCGCGATACCCACCTGAAAATAGAAGGAGAAGCGGTATATTCGCTACAGTCCATATTCCTGCTGGACTGGTTCTTTGCAAGCAAACGCAATATTCATCACCATGACAAGTATTTCCCGCCCACCTCCGTGACGGACCGTCATTTGATGCAGATTGTAGCCAGCGGTCCCGATTCCGACTGGGCAAGCATCATGCAGACCTATTTTCTGGCAATATCCACCGCCAAATCAAGCATCTGCATCTCCACGCCCTATTTCCTGCCCAACGAGAGTATTCGCACAGCCATACGGTCTGTTTCCCTGAGCGGGGTGGACGTCCGCATCCTGCTGCCGAAACGCTGCGATTCGAAACTGGTGATGTGGGGTTCCTATTCGTACATCGGCGAACTGCTGGACGCCGGGATTAAGGTTTACCTGTACGAAAAGGGATTCCCCCATTCCAAACTGATGGTCATCGACGATGTATTCTGTTCCGTAGGCACAGCCAATATGGACATACGCAGTTTCGACCAGAATTTTGAGGTCAATGCCCTGATATACGATCAGCGTGTAGCCGCAGCCATGCGGAATATCTTCATGAACGACATCAAGGGGCTGAAAAGCATTGACCCCGTTGCATGGGAACAGCGCAGGGGGTGGGTGGTATTCAGGGAATCGCTTGCCAGGGTATTCACTCCATTGTTGTAGTGAAAACCGGTGAAAGATTTATTTTAAACGTTTTTAAACATTATATCAATATGACAAAGAAGTATTTTATTTTGCTGATCCTGCTGTGTACCGCTGTCGGCGTCCGGTGTCAGACAGGCTATGGGGAAGAAAAAGACATCCCCTATTATGACGCCGCGGTGCGCAACCGGGACGCCTACATTGCCGAGCGGTGCATGCTGGATCTTTATTACCCCGCCGCGTCAAGGGGCTTTGCGACCGTTGTGTGGTTTCATGGCGGCGGTTTGACGGGCGGCAGCAAAAGTATCCCGGACGAGCTGAAAGGGAAAGGTTTTGCGGTGGCAGCCGTCAATTACCGGCTGTATCCGAAAGTGAAATGTCCGGGCTATATTGAAGATGCGGCGGCAGCTGTTGCCTGGGTGTTCCGGAATATTGAAAAATACGGGGGCAACGCCGGTCTCATCTTTGTTGCGGGACATTCCGCAGGCGCCTACCTTACCTCCATGACCGGTCTGGACAAACGCTGGCTGAACGCTCACCACATTGACGCCGACAGCATCGCCGGACTCATCCCGTTAAGCGGTAACGCCATCACCCACATGACCATACGGGAAGAACGGGGAATAAAAAACACACAGCCCGTGGTGGACGAGTATGCGCCGATGTACCACGTGCGCGCGGACGCTCCGCCGCTGATCCTGATGACGGGCGACAGGGAACTGGAAATGCTCGGGCGGTACGAGGAAAACGCCTATATGCTGCGCATGATGAAACTGGTGAAGCATCCGCATACGGTACTGTATGAGTTTGACGGGTACGGACACGACATGACCGCGCCGGCATTTCCCCTGCTGGTCAGGTTCGTCAATGAAACCGCAAAAAACAGGGGAAACCGAAGGAATTAGTCCAAAATGTCCGTCGGGATACCTCGCCCTCATTGCCGACCGACCCAACGGGTGGCATGTTTGCAGCATCGTGGAGGCCGTACGGAATGTGATTCCGCCGTAGAAAATCATCGGGATTTTTCCGGAAAAATTTCCTTTAACCGGCGTAACCGGTTCATTGCAAGCGTAAGAAACGAATGAGGGGAAAACGGATTCCCCGAATTTTTACCGAAAAGGTGCGCACTTTTACGCCATCGGTACACACTTTTTCACCGAAAACAGAATGGGGATACCGGCTAACGAACATTTTGGGATGAGTACCGTTTGCCGGACAGGTGCTGTGCGGGAGTCCTCCGGCGAGTGTCCGCATCTCCTCGCAAAGCGCGTGCCGCCGGCGCTGTGCCATTTTTCAATATTCAAATTTTCACTGCAAGCCGGCGGGAATGTAGATCACCTTTTTTTCTTCAAAAAACGGTTCGGAAAACATTTCCCTGATGGGAAAGACAACCGCCGTTTCCCTGTATCTTTCGAGTTCTTCGGTCAGGTCGCCGCCCTTGAGGAACAGTGTGCCGTTGGCGAGCGGATGCAGGCGTCGCTGAAGGAATTTGCCCCGTATCCACGGCAAAAAGGCGTTCACCGACGTAACGGCGCGGCTGACCACGAAGTCGTACCGCGCGTTTACCTGCTCGGCGCGGATGTGTTGCGTGCTCACGTTTTCCAGTTGCAATGCCTTGAGCACGGCGTTCACCACCTTTATTTTCTTCCCGACGGCGTCCACCAGATGGAAGTGCGTTCCGGGGAAGAGAATAGCCAGCGGGATACCCGGAAAACCGCCGCCGGTGCCTGCGTCCAGCACTTCGGCGCCTTCCGCGAAGGCAACGACCCTGGCAATCGCCAGCGAATGAAGCACATGATGTTCGTACAGCGCGTCAATATCCCTGCGCGAAACCACATTGATGCGTTCGTTCCACTCTCTGTACAGCGGCTGCAACATGGCGAACCGTTCCATCTGCCGTGGCAGGATATGCGGAAAATATTTCAGCGGCATGATTGCGGAGGCGGGATTTATCGTACCGGATTGTTTCTCAGGATATTTTGCAGCAGTTCGCGTGCGCGGAACAGTTGCGCTTTCACCGTACCGATGGGCAAATTCATTTCTCCGCTGATTTCTTCGTATGAATACTCGTAGAAATAGCGCAGTTCCACCAGTCGCCGGTAGCGTGGCTTGAGCGTGGCAACCACCGAACGCAGCATCAGTATTTTCTGTTCGGTAATCAGGCTTTCTTCGGGATTGGAATGTTCCGAGCGGATGTGAACAGGCGCTGCATCCACTTCATGCAGCGCCTCCTCTATGGATACGCTGTTCATTTTCTTCCTGCGCAGGAAATCAATGGCATTGTTGGTGGCTATTTTGAACAGCCATGTGCTGAAAGCGAACTTCGGCTCATATTGCCGGATGCTTTTAAATGCCTTGCCGAATGCCTCGATGGTCAGGTCTTCCGCATCAGCGGTATTGCTGACCATTTTCAGCAGCATGAAGTAAATCGTATCGCGGTAACGCCCCATCAGTTCGGCGTATGCCTTCTGACTGCCTTCAATAGCCCGGTGGACAAGTTCCACGTCCAGTTGAGCCTTGCTTGACATTTCCTGACTTACTTCCATTTGTTGCGATTGGATAAAAATTTATTCAGGAAAAAAGCATAAGCATATACAAACGGCATGACCAGATCGAACAAAACGGAACAGGACAAAATTCCCCTGATGTTGAATTTCTTTGCCGATAAAGCCGTAACAATAAAGAAAATGAAGGTACGCAGGAGGAACAGCCCCAGAAAATACTGCCGGAAATCGGGCATCCGCAGCAACAGCAGGACGAACGTACACAGGAAAAGCGTCCGTGAAAACGGTTCGAGAAACAGCAGGAATGAATGGAAGGATTTGTAATGTGTTCGGGCATTGAAATACTCGCATTTTTTGCGTATCCATCCGCGCAGGGAATTTTCCGAAACGGAACAGGTATGCGCTTCCGAAGAAAAATTAACGGCTGTGTTCCTTCCGTTGGCAGCCTGGTTCACCAGTAAATCATCTCCCGAAAGGATGTGCGCATGGAGGGCAAATCCGTTATGGGCATAAAAGAGCGATTTCCGGTAAGCAAGGTTGCCCGTTGTGCCCGTGTAAGGTATTCCCGCCATGGCAAACCCGAAATACCGCATGGCGTTGAAACAGGCGTCATATTTAATCCAGTTTGCCGGAAAGCCTTTTTGATCCGTATAACCGCTGTATCCCAGTACAATATCTGTTCCTTCGCCGAAATGCCGGCTCATGGATTTGATCCATTGATTGCTTGCCGGATAATAGCCCGGTTCGGTGAACAGCAGCCATTCGTAGCTCGCCGCCTTGATCCCGATGGTGGCGGCAAACTTTCTGCTGTTGAGGAACGAAGCATCACGTTTGATGATGGTGCTGCGCAAATGCGGATACTTTTGTTTCCATACGGATAGCAATTCTTCCGTGTCGTCTTCCGAACAGTCGTTAACCACAATCACCTCATAAACGGGATAATCCTGTGTCAACAGCGATATCAGATACTGCGACAAATTATCCCGTTCGTTGCGTGCGCACAAAATCACCGATACGGGAGGAAAAACCTCCGCTGACGCCTCTCCGCTGACGCAATTTTGCGGCGCTTGCTTCAACTTTTTTTTCTCCCTTCTACACGCAGGTCGTATGTATATAATAAGGTAATATACTAATTGGATGAATATTACAAATAAAAATATACAAAAAACGATCCGCGAAAGATCATCCGACTGGTTGATAAATTTCACTATATTTACATTACATAAAAAAACGGCGCAAAATAGGCAAATCTTTTTACAACTGCAAAAAAAATGTGAGATATTCCGTAATCATAGCTTCAACCTTCAAATGCATTTTTTTGATTATTATTGATATATTACCTTAAATCCGCAAGCCAATAATTTTGCGAATTGAAAAATATTTTGAGGCAGGTTTTAGCAAAGATTTTGAAAAAAGAGGGATTGACTGGCGATTTTTCAGCTAAGAAATTGCAGGC
>JAISRX010000306.1 GCA_031273395.1 Bacteroidales bacterium
TATCCCTACCTGAGCTACCAAAGCGCTCCGGCATACATTAATTATCTGTATCGCGACAGCGTGAGTCTTCACCTGCTAAACGCCGCCGACAGCGTGGTGGTATATACCTGCAAGGCAAACGAGGGACTGACGCGCTTGCAGAAAATCATACCGCAACAGGGAGCAGGACTGTATGACCTCAATTCCACCATCGGCGACACGCTGATGTTTGTCGCCTACGAAGGCAACAAGCCGCCGTCGTATCCGGTGTACGACGTGGTGGTCAAACGGAAGATCACCGTCGTTTCCAAGGGCGAAAAAGATTTGGAAACGGGAATAAGATGGCAAACCATTACCTATGGCGATACGCCTGATGACGAATTTGGCACTATCGGCGCACTGAGCGACGGTCACACAATAAGCGGCTCGCTGACGCCCGAAACCACTGTTGCCGATTTCAGTACAAGCAACCACATCAAGGTGGGGCGATACGGATTTGTGATATCTGACGTGAAAATTGTTGATGCTTCCAATACGGACGTAACCGGCGACTACATCGTTACGGTGTCAATATCGGATAGCCTTGAGGTAACGCCGAAACAACTTGGCCATGATATTAAAGTTGCCGATAAGGAATATGACGGTACTACAGACGCGGAAGTTGAATGGGGCGGCTTAACCGATATTGAAGAAAATGGTTCAGGTACGTCCGACATTGTATCCCTTGTTCCGGCTTTTGAATTAGCTTTCGACGACCCAAATGCCGGCGATAACAAACCTGTACAGGTGGTGGATGGCGGCTGGGCGCTTACCGGCGTCGACCACGAAAACTACACACTCCCGCCGCCGGACGACTTGCGGGCAACCATCACGCCCAAAGATATCAACAAGACCAGCATCGAAAAGATACCCGGCCAAACCTACACCGGCTCGGACATTGAACCTGAACCGGTAATAAAAGACGGCGACTACCTACTGGTTAAGGACAAGGATTATACGGTAACTTACGCGGACAATCGCAATGCAGGCATCGCAAACACCGACAGCGCAGTGATCACCATTGAGGGTAAGGGAAACTATGAAGGCACGATCACGAAGAAATTTTTCATTGAAAAAGCGCACCTTGTCCTGACCCTGTCTCCCGAAACAGTTCCATATACGGGCGAATACCTGCGCATTACCGAAGCCGTCATCACCACCACCGAAAACAGCGACGTACATCTTGACGCCCGCGCAATAGGTATCATCGTCAAATATACTTATGAACCGGACGATGCGCCGGGAACCGCATTGATTGATTCGGTACGCAACATCGGAATATACAAGGTGAGCGCCTTAACCACGGGCAACAACAATTATTTCGGCGCCGTGAGCGGCGAAGTGCGCTACGAGATATATCCCGCGCCGCCGGAGATATGGACGGTGACCGTCAACGAGGAGAACATATCGCTTGAGATGCTTCATGCCGACCTGCTTTGCAGCGACGAAACGGAAGCGCGTATCGCCGTCACCGCGCCCGAATATGTGAGTGTTGAATTCTACGGCGCCGGAGAACGTCTTCCCGCTACGCATTCGGGCAACCTGTGGGAACTCGCCGTGCCGATGGAACGTCCGCAGGTGCGCACGGTCAATATCAAGGCTATTTCGGGCACGCGGGATACCACCTATGTCCTGACGCTGGAAAAACGTTTCGATTTCACCGAAATAGTGATCACGCGCTGGGGCAACACCATGACCGTTTTGCCTTCCGCGCGCGACATGACCTTCACGGCGTGCAAATGGTTCAAAAAACCGTCCGGCGGCAGCGATTTTGAGATGATCAAAGAAGGCAGCCGGAGTTACACGGCGGGCAACGACGGTACTCCCCTGCATCCCTACGACCTTTACTACGTGGAAGTAACCACCGAAACGGGCGAGGTGATCCGCAGCTGCGAACATGCGCCCGACCTCAACAGCGGCACCGTCCGCATCTATCCCAATCCGGTGCGCGCGGGATCGTCCTTCACATTGGAAGTGTCCGACAGTGAGTTGCGAAACAATGCGGTACTCTCGGTGTACGGCGTCAGCGGCGAGCCGGCAGGGCAGCAGCCCATCACGGATCCCGTCACCACTTTAACCGCGCCGAGCAGCGCCGGAATATACCTGTATGTCATCCAAACCGGGGACGGCTTCCGCAAAGAATTAAAAGTAAGTGTTGTAGCATGGTGAGAATGTTGGAATTTTTGAATTGTAAGCATACATGGGCAAATTAAGATTTTACGGAATATACTTGCAGTCATGCCTCTTTTTCGTGTCCGGCGCGGTGGCGACGGCGCAACAGCCGGAACATGAATTTTCCTTTCACGCTGCCGGCGGTCTTTCCACACTGTCATACGCCACTTCCGCAGGAAAGCCTTCCGACGGTTACGGAGGATCGCTCGGACTGGGCTATACCTATTATTATTACAAAAACTGGGGAGCGGTCACAGGTTTGGACGTCGCCCTTTTTACCGCGCAAACATCGGGCGTCAACGTGTGGGACAGTTACAGAACCGTCGATCGCGACCTCTCCTTTTTTGACTTCCGCAGCAGAGTGGAAAACAGCCGCGAAAAGCAAACCGTCGTATATTTGCAGATACCGCTGATGTTGCAGTACGAAGACATGTTCGGGGAGAAATACGGATGGTATTGCGCGGCAGGCACGAAAGTGGGTTTTCCGCTGAAATCGGCTTACCGCGCGGGGGTGGCTACGCTGACCACTTCCGGATACTACGAACGGGAAGACTGGGAATATACGGACCAGACCTTTGTGGGGTTCGGCACGTTCTCCGGCGAAGGCGAAGGCAGGCTGGATTTTAAAATTATTGTGCTGGCGTCTATCGAAACAGGCATGAAATGGCAGTTCGAAAATCACTGGTTCCTGTATGCGGGCGTTTATTGCGACTACGGCGTGGATAACCTGCTGCGGCGCAAACGGAATACTCATTTGACGGAATACGACGTTCATCAGCTGATGGAATACAACGAAGGACGTTCGCCGGCTTACCGGCTCAACAGCATCCTGACCTCCTACAATGCGCAGGGCGTCTTCACGGACAAGGCAACCCTGCTGTCCGTCGGCGGGAAAATAAAAATATCATTCGGACTGGGCAAAGCCACCGGCGCCGTTCGCTGGAAGCCGGGCTGGAAACCGACCAGACGCTAATACATCATCGCTTTCAGGTTATGACGGAAGATTTTTTGCATTATATCTGGCAACACCGTTTGTATCTTCGGGAAGAGGCTTGTACGGCGGAAGGAGAGCCGGTGGAGGTGGAGCGTCCGGGCATGCGCCATGCCAACGCGGGACCCGATTTTACGGACGCCCGCGTCAGGATAGGCGAAACCCTGTGGGCGGGCTGCGTGGAAATTCATCTCTGCTCGTCCGATTGGGAAAAACACGGTCACCACAACGATCCTGCTTACAACAACGTGATCCTGCACGTGGTGTACCGGCACGATGCGGATGTGTACAACGCCCGGCGAACGAAAGTTCCCGTAATGGAACTGCATTTCGACAGCCGTTATTACGAAAATTACCTGCAACTTGCCGAAAACCGGGAACCCATCGCCTGCAGGGACAAGATCGGCGCGATAGACGATTTCAGCCGCCTGACGTGGTTAGACAGGCTGGCAGTTGAACGGCTCGAACAAAAATCGGAAGCCATCCTGCAAACATACGCATCCACCGGCAACAACTGGGAGGAAACGCTGTACCGGCGTTTGGCGCGCAATTTCGGCTTCTCTCTGAACGCTTTGCCCTTCGAGACGCTTGCCAAATCATTGCCGTACAACATTCTTCTGAAACACAGGGATCATCCCGAGCAAATAGAATCATTGCTGTTCGGGCAGGCAGGCATGCTGGAAGACGAGCATCCGGAAGATGCATACTATTCGGCGCTGCGCAGGGAATATTTCCTGTTGCAGAAGAAATACCGGCTCGTTCCCGTTGAGCGTTTCCTGTGGAAGTTCCTGCGCCTGCGTCCCGTAAACTTTCCCACTGTCCGCATTGCACAGTTTGCAGGATTGATCTGTCGGAACGAACATTTGTTTTCCCGCATCATCGCAGATCCGGAACACACCGAACCCATCTTTGCCATAGAAGCGTCGCCATACTGGGACAATCATTACGTATTCGGCAAGGAAGCTGCCGGACGGAAAAAAATATTCGGTAAAACGGCTTACCACGCCGTGATGATCAATACCGTTATCCCGTTTTTGTTTGTGTACGGGAAGACGCGAGGCAGGGAAGACGATAGTGCGCGTGCGGTCGGATTGCTCGAAAAGCTTCCTCCCGAAAAAAACAACATTCTTTCGCAGTGGGAAAAGTTGGGTATCCGCAATACCAGCGCCTTTGTTTCTCAATCCCTCCTCCAGCTTAAAAACGAATACTGTAGCGTCCGGCGGTGCCTGCATTGCGCTTTCGGCAACGCCATCGTGAGAAAAACAGCGGAAAACGGATCAATCGACCGTTGATCGTTGCATATTTGCGGGTAATTTACGGATTAATTCGGAATTTGGCTAAGGAATTGTCGATAAATAAATGTATCATTTATCTTTGGCACAGACGCTTCCTCTATGATGGTAACCTCTCTCATCAGCGTTCATTGTGAGGTATTTTCTATATGGCAGGTGCTCCCCCCTCTCCATTTTGGAGAGGGGCTGGGGGGTGAGGAAAAAATCCCCAATTCCGTTTTGTCTTCACCCCAAAAACGAAATAAACAAATGATACATTATATTTACGGACGATTCCTAGCCATTATTTTTTTTTTTTTTTGACTTTTGAAAAAAAAGTTATAACTTTGCACCCGATAAAATAAATAGTATATGTTCAAGCGCATTATCAGCACATTGTGTATTTTGCCGGTCAATCTCTTTATATTGACATTGACTTTCTTCCCCCATCACCATCATGGGGAAGCTATTTGTTTTGTTGTTACCCATTGCCATCACAGCGAAGAAAACAGCGCCTGCTCCGACGGACAGGACAAACCCCACAGTCATCCCGACAATGCTCCCTGCTGCACCGTTACCGATTGGGCGTTGCCCAACGTTAACGAAAGCCATAGACATGCGGCTGCCGACCTGTGTTGCGTTTGCGCCTGCCATCATCTGCCGCAGGCTGTTGTTCCCGTTGCGCCGCCGGTGAAGGCAGACATTCGCGAAACGCTTTTTCCCGAACTGTCGGCATTTTGCCCGATCCCCTATTTGCAGACATTCGTAAGCCGTACATTAGGCTTGCGCGCTCCCCCCGTGTGTTGATATTCCGGACGCAGGTCGCCGGACTGCTTTGACCTGCCTGCCGGCAACCGTTTCGGTTGTCCGGTAAATGTTTATTTTTAAATATCAACTCAAATGAAAATAATAACTTACATATATATATTATGTGCAACGATGACCCTCGCAGCGTGTCATCGCGGGCATGACCACGGAGACGGTCACGGAGACCGGACACATGAAGGCGACGAATCGCATGACCACGCTGCGGATGAAATAGTGCTGACCTCCGGGCAAGCCGAAGCTTTTGGCGTTGCGACGACGGAAGTACAGCCCGGCGCGTTCGAGATGAGCATCAAAGCCGGCGGAGAAATACAGTCGGCGCAGGGAGACATGCAAATCCTTGCGGCGCCGGTAAGCGGTATCGTATCCTTTGTTCGACCGCTTACGGAAGGCGCGCCGGTAGCGAAAAACGAAACCCTGCTGAGCATCTCCTCGCGCAATATTGCCGAAGGCGACCCTGCGGACAGGACGCGGCTGGAGTATGAAACAGCCGAACGGGCTTACCGTCGCGCCGAAGCGTTGATCAAAGACACGCTCATCTCCCGCAGCGAGTTTGAACAGGCGCAACTCGGCTACCAAACGGCAAAAGTGGCTTATGAAGCCCTGTCCGTGCGCCGGACGGCGTCGGGTGGAACGCGCGTTTCGGCGGGAAGCGGCGGGTATGTCAACAACCGTCTGGTCGGCGAAGGCGAATATGTCGTCACGGGGCAACCGCTGCTCACCGTCACGCAGAGCCGGCGCCTCTACCTGAGCGCCGACGTGCCGGAGAAATATTTTTCACAGTTGTCCGGCGTGACCTCGGCGAATTTCAAAACGCCTTATGCCGATGAACTCTATCGCCTGTCCGATCTGAACGGACGGTTGGTATCCTATGGGCGAATCACCGGCAAATCAAGTTATGTGCCTGTCCTGTTCGAGTTCGACAATACCGGGCGGTTTGCTCCCGGCGCTTACGTGGAGGTGTATTTGCTCGTCGGCGTTGCCCGCGAGGTCATCACCCTTCCGCTGAACGCCGTGATAGAGGAGCAGGGCTTGTATTTCGTCTTCAAACAGGTGAACGCGGACAGCTACCGGAAACAGGAAGTGAAAATCGGTCACGACAATGGCGCTGAAGTGTGTATTCTTGAGGGCGTAGCAACCGGCGACCGCATAGTCACGCAGGGAACGTTGCGCGTGAAACTCGTTGCAAACAGTTCATCCCTGCCCGAACACTCCCATTGATCACCGGATATGGAGACGGCAACGTACCGACGGAAGGGGAAGATGCGCTTTTCCGCCGCCGGTGCGTACAGCCGGATCAAATAGCGGTTCATGAATGATTGCCGTAATGATTTCTTTAATGAATGACGGCAAGAACAATAAATATTAAAATATAAATATTAAAAATATCGAAAAATGTTAAATCGAATAATACAGTTTTCACTGAATAATCGCATCACCGTGTTGTGCGGTGCGGTGTTGCTCTTTACGGCGGGCTTATATACTTCCCTGAACATGGAAGTGGACGTGTTTCCCGACCTGAACGCTCCCACCGTAGTGGTGATGACCGAAGCGCAGGGAATGGCGCCGGAGGAGGTGGAACGGATGGTGACTTTTCCCGTGGAGACGGCAGTCAACGGCGCTATTGGCGTCCGCAGGGTGCGATCGTCTTCCGTCATGGGCTTTTCCGTGGTGTGGGTGGAGTTCGACTGGGGCATGGATATTTACCTTGCGCGGCAGATCGTTTCCGAGAAACTCGCAGCCGTAGCCGAAGCCCTGCCCGGCGACGTCGGCAAGCCCGTGCTTGGTCCGCAGACCTCCATACTCGGCGAGGTGCTGATCATCGGGCTTACTTCCGACAGCATCGACATGCAGGAATTGCGCGCCATAGCCGACTGGAACATCCGCCCGCGCCTGCTGTCGATAGCCGGCATAGCGCAGGTTGCCGTGATAGGCGGCGACGTCAGGGAATATCAGATACTGCTCGATCCCGCGCGGATGAAGCACTACGGAGCGTCGTTCGTCGAAGTGCGGGAAGCCGTCATGCAAATGAACCGCAATGCCGCAGGCGGCGTACTGTACGAATCGGGCAACGAATACATTGTGCGGGGGGTGCTTTCCACGAGCGACATTGCGGAGATAGGCAAAGCTCCCGTAAAGACTTCGGGCAAAACGCCCGTTCTGCTTGAGAACGTTGCGCGGATAGAAATCGGCAGCAAGTCGCCACGCACCGGTTTGGCGTCCGAACGGACGCATCCGGCGGTATTGATGACCGTCACCAAGCAACCGGGTACGGGAACGATAGATCTGACCGACAAGTTGGACGCCGCCCTTGCCGAACTGCAATCGACCATGCCGGCAGGCGTGCATGTCTCTACGGATTCCTTCCGGCAGTCGCGTTTCATCCGCAGTTCCATCGGCAACGTGCAGAGCGCCCTGATGGAGGGAAGCATCTTTGTGGTGATCGTCCTGTTTCTCTTCCTGATGAACGCGCGTACCACGCTGATTTCGCTGGCGGCTATTCCCCTGTCGCTGCTGGTGGCGATCCTTGCCCTGCGCCTGTCGGGGCTGACCATCAATACCATGAGCCTTGGCGGGATGGCTATCGCGATAGGCTCGCTGGTGGACGACGCCATTGTGGACGTGGAAAACGTGTACCGACGGTTGCGCGAAAACCGTATAAAGCCCGACGGTGAACGCCGCGGCACGCTACAGGTGGTTTTCGATGCTTCCAAAGAGGTGCGCATGCCCATTTTGAACTCAACGCTGATTATCATCGCGAGTTTTCTCCCGCTGTTTTTCCTTAGCGGGATGGAAGGGCGCATGTTGCGTCCGCTTGGTATCACCTTTGTGGTGGCATTGTGCGCCTCCACCGTGGTGGCGCTCACCCTCACGCCCGTCCTGTGCAGCTATTTGCCCGCAGGGAAGCTCGGCAGCGTCCGCGAACCTTTCGCAGCGCGGATACTGAAAGGCTGGTACCGGAAATGGCTGGAATGGACGCTGGAGCATGCAAAAACGGTCATCGGGACTACCCTTGCCCTGCTGTTGGCGGCGGCGGCGGTGTTTTTCACCTTCGGGCGCGGCTTCCTGCCCGCTTTCAACGAAGGCTCCTTCACGGTCAATATGGCAGCCGTGCCGGGCATAGACCTGTACGAGTCGGACAGGCTCGGACGCGAGGCGGAGCGGCTGCTCCTCTCGGTGCCGGAAGTGCAGACGGTGGTGCGCAAAACGGGACGCGCCGAACTGGATGAACATTCCTTCGGCAGCAACGTTTCGGAAATGGAATGTCCCTTTGAACTTGGCGAACGGACAAAGGAAGAAGTGCTGGCGGACATGCGCGAAAAACTCTCCGCGCTGCCCGGAGTCATGTTTGAAATAGGACAGCCCATCACCCACCGCATCGACCACATGCTGTCGGGAACCCGCGCCAACATTGCCGTCAAACTCTTCGGCGCCGACCTTTCCTACCTGTACGCATACGCCAACCGGATCAAGCAGGCGATAAGCGACGTGGAAGGCGTTGCCGACCTGAACGTGGAACAGCAGATTGAGCGTCCGCAGCTGAAAATTATTCCCAAACGCGAGATGCTCGCCCGTTACGGCATTACCCTGCCGGCGTTTTCGCAAACCGTGCAGGGCTTGCTCTCCGGCGAAACGGTGTCGCAGGTATATGAAAACGACCGTTCCTTCAATCTGGTGCTCAAGGTGGACGGAAATGAAGCCGACCGCATCAGGAAAATCAGAGAACTGCCGATTGACGCGGACGAGGGGATGATACCGCTGGAATATGTCGCCGACATTGTGTCTTCTTCCGGACCCAACGCCATTCAGCGGGAGGGAGTGAAGCGCAAGATAGTGGTGTCCGCCAACAGCACCGGCGGCGACCTGCGCGGCGTTGCCGACCGGATACGCGAAGCGATAGAACGCGAAGTGGAGCTTCCCGAAGGCTATTACATCGAATACGGCGGGCAGTTTGAAAGCGAAAGGGCAGCCTCGCGAACACTCTACCTCGCATCCATCATGGCAATAATAGTGATTTTCCTGTTGCTCTACAACGAGTTCCGCAACACCCGGCAGGCGGCGGTCATCCTCCTGAACCTGCCGCTGGCGCTCATCGGAGGGATACTGATGATCCGTGTTACCTCCGGTATTGTAAGTATTCCGGCTATCATCGGCTTTATTTCGCTCTTCGGCATCGCCACCCGCAACGGCATGCTGCTGGTGTCGCGCTACAACGACCTCGCACGGGAAGGCATGGCAAAGCGTGAAGCCATTGTCGGCGGATCGCTCGACCGCTTGAACCCCATCCTGATGACCGCGCTGTCCTCTGCCCTGGCGCTTATTCCACTTGCCGTGAGCGGCGCTCTTCCCGGCAACGAAATACAAAGCCCCATGGCGCAGGTCATACTCGGCGGACTGGTGACTTCCACCCTCCTGAACATGTTTGTCATCCCGATCATGTATGACAGGCTGGGAATGAAGCGCCGTTCATGATTATTTTTATATCTTTGCATGATTAAAATACATGACATGATGCGAACCACAGATGAATACATTCGACTGTTACGCGCCTTCAAGGACGAACACGGCGCGGAATACGGGATCACCCGCATGGGGATATTCGGCTCCGTTGCGCGCGGCGAACAAACGGAAAGCAGCGACGTGGATGTTTATTATGAAGGACAGGTGATTGATCTGCTTGATCCCCGCGACCTGCACGGTTCTCTGGAAAATCTTCTGGAAGGGCGTGTAGATCTTGTCCGCAGGCACAATTACATGCGTCCCGCCTTTCTTGAACGTATTATGAAGGAGATAATATATGTATGACGACAGGTTGATATTCGAGGAACTGCATAAAATCGAAGAAACGTTATTGCATGTACTCGGGAGGACGGAGAAAATCACGTCGGTGGATGATTTTTTGTCCACACCATGGGGAATTGACATGCTGGATGTGGCATGCATACGGCTTGAAGCGCTTGGAGAGGAAGTAAAAAACCTTGATAAACATTCCAAAGGGCTTTTGTTGTCGAAATATCCTTCAATTCCATGGAAAAAGATTATGGGCATGCGTGACGTAATCGCTCATCATTATTTTGAAATTGACCCCGACGTCGTTTTTGCCATTGTTAAAACCGCTATTCCACCCCTGCTTGAGGTAATCAGGCAAATAAAAACAGATTTTAAAAAAGATTTATCACAATGAACACCATCATTAAAACATTCGGTATTTATTTTCTTTTTGCGCCGGCGCTAACTCTCGAAGCGCAAAGCGGCGTCGACTCCGTCCTGCACAGGGTGGAACGCAACAGCACCACCCTGCAAGCCTTGCGGCAACAAACCGAAGCCATGAAACTGGCGAACCGGACGGGTATTTACCTTGCCAACCCCGAAGTGGAAGTTGCCCGCATGTGGGGGCGCCCCTCCGCAGCGGGCAACCGCGTGGACGTAAACGTCATGCAGACGTTCGACTTTCCCACCGCATACGCCTGGCGGCGGAAAATAGCGGAAGGCGACAACCGCATAGCCGCTCTCGAATATGAGAGCCGGCGCAGGGAGGTGCTGTCGCAGGCGGGAGTGTTGTGCGTGGAGCTTGTTTACCGCAACCGGCTGGGCGAGGAACTGAACAGGAGGCTGCAGCATGCGCAGCGAATAGCCGCGTCGGTGCAGGAACGTTTTGTGCAGGGCGACGCCGGAGCGCAGGAGCGCAACAGGTCGCAGCTGAACCTGCTGAACGCCCGAAAGGCTGTTGAAAGCAACGGGATAGAACGGACGGAACTCCTGTCGGAATTGCAGCGGATGAACGGCGGGCAAGCCGTCGTTTTTGACGATACCGACTATCCAGCCTGCCCGTTGCCGCAGGATTTCGAGCAGTGGTATGAACGGGTGCAGGCAAATCATCCGGCGCTGCAACGGCTTTCCCGTGAAACGGAAACAAGCCGTCACCGCGAGCGCCTGAACCGCGCAATGGGGCTTCCCCGCTTTTCGGCGGGATATACCAGCGAAACCGTAGTGGACGTATCCATGCGGGGGGTGGCGGTAGGCATGTCCATTCCTCTGTGGGAAAACAAAAACACGGTGAAGCAGGCAAAAGCGCAGACGCTGGCGTGGCAAAGCATGGAAACCGACGCGCGGTTGCAGTCCTACAATGCCCTGAAAACGCAGTACAACAAAGCGCTGAGCCTGCAAAACATGCTTGCGGATTACGCCAGGGCGTTGCAAAGCGCAGGCAATGCCGAAGGGTTGTGGAAATCGCTGGAGCTGGGACAAATATCGCTGACGGACTATCTTCTGGAACTCTCCATTTATTACGAAGCCACCGGAAATATGCTGCAAGCCGAACGCGACTACCGTCTGGCTGCGCTGGAACTGAAGCAGTGGGAGATGACCGCCGGGAATTGAAAATGGAAAATGCGGGAATGGGGGGAGGAGAAGGGAACAGGGAACGATGAACACCTGCCTTCCCTCCCATTGCCATAGACACGGAGGACGCAAAGGAATAAAAAACGGGATATTCCCTGCCGACTTTTTTTGAAGAAATATTTTTTTCTGTTATATTTGTTGCGATTTTTGTTTGCATCAATATTCGTTTCGTGTCCTGTTATGACTTTTTCACGTCCCGCTGTGACTTTTTCATGTCCCGCTGTGATTTTTTCGACTCGCGGAATAACTTCCTCGTGTAGCGTGGCTATTTTCCCTGCTGTATTCCGGGTAGATATGTTACTTTCGGCGTCCGCAACAGAAAATCGCCTTTGATAAAAAATATGTGAGAAAAAAATTTTCGTTTTCCGTTTTTTTTAATGGCTTGTCCCTTTTGCTTGAACCGGCGCCGCACAACCGCACCAATACGGCAAACCATCAGAAAAACCGCTCTATTTCCTCCATACTCAGAATGTGCATGACCGGCTTTCCCGAAGGAGAATAATTAGGCGCGGCGCATACAAATAATTTTTCCGCCAGATGATTCATTTCCTCATGCGTCAGCTGGTCGTTGTAGGAAATTGCCGATTCCTGTGCCAGGACGGCAGCCAGACGTTCGCAGCGACTTTCGGACAGATTGTTTTCCGAATGACGGTACTCGTCCAGTAACTTGCGAAATATCACGCCCGGATGCCTGTTGCCGATTTCTCCCGGATGTCCGTACAGGCTTACCGCAGAGGCTCCCGAAGGCTTGACGTCGAAACCCAGCGAGGCAAAATCTTCTTTCAGTTCCGACCACAATGCCATTTCGTCGGGCGAGAGTTCCACCTGTTCCGGGAACAGACTTTGCTGGCTCATATTTTTGGTATTGCTGATCCGCATTTTGTACTGTTCAAACAAAACCCGTTCGTGCGCCCGTTTCTGGTCAATCAGCATCAAGCCCGACTTCACGGGCGTGAGAATATATTTTCCCTTGAGTTGCAGAAACAAATTTCCTTGCGAAACGCCGACCGGCATTTCATGATCTTCGCCGGCTGACATCTCCGTCCGGCGACCCTCGTTTTCAAATCCTTCATAGAGCGTTTCCCAGCGTTGCAGGTTAATTTTGTCGTGGATGACCGCCGTGCCGGTATCTTCAAAAGGGTTGTAGTTGGGGTTCACGTTGATCTGCGGAATATGAATCTGCGTGTCGGGACGCAATACGGGGATTTTCAGTGACGGATCCATTTCAAAATCAATGGCAGGCGTCACATTGAATTTACCCAGGGACTGTTTTACCGTACTGACCAAAAACTGGAAAATCGCCTGTTCGTCTTCAAATTTTACTTCCGTTTTGGTCGGATGGATATTGATGTCGATAGATTCGGGAGGAACTTCAAAATAAATGAAATAGCCCGGAATGTAATCGGGAGGCAGGATGCCCGCATAAGCCTGCATCACTGCCCTGTGCAGGTAAGGATGTTTGATGAACCGTCCGTTGGCAAAGAAATATTGTTCGCCGAACGACTTTTTGGCAAATTCCGGTTTGGTAATAAATCCGCTGATTTTGACCATGATGGTTTCTGTGGCGACCGGCAGCAGCGACTGGTTCATGTTTTTTCCGAACAAATTCAGTATCCGTTGCCGCAGGTTCGACGCGGGAAGATTGTATATTTCCGTTTTGTTGTTGCTGATGGAAAGCGCCACCTGCTCATACACCAGTGCGATCCGTTTAAATTCGTTCAGCAGGTGGGTCAGTTCGGTAGCGTCCGATTTCAGAAATTTACGGCGCGCCGGAACGTTGAAGAACAGGTTTTTCACGGTAAAGGCGCTCCCATCCGGACACTGTACGGGTTTCTGCTCCGTGACGCGCGTAGCGGCTATTTCAACCTGTGTGCCGAGTTCGTCGCTCACTCTCCTGGTACGTAACTGCACTTCGGCAATAGCGGCAATGGACGCCAGCGCTTCGCCCCTGAACCCCAGCGTGTGCAGGGAAAACAGGTCTCTCGGATCGCGTATTTTGGAGGTGGCATGGCGTTCAAACGACAGGCGGGCGTCTGTTTCCGACATGCCGCAACCGTTATCAATCACCTGAATCTGCGTCTTTCCCGCATCTTTCAGGTAAACGCCGATAGAAGTCGCTCCGGCGTCAATGGCATTCTCCACTAATTCTTTCAATACGGACGCCGGACGCTGGATTACTTCTCCTGCAGCAATCTGGTTGGCGACCGAGTCGGGAAGAAGACGGATAATATCGGTCATCTGGCGCTGCGCGGTTATTGGTTTTTTAGCATGGCTGTGAACAATTCCGGTGCAATAAGGTATAACAACAATACCAAAACAAGGAGAATCAGCAGGAAACGGATCGTAGAGATTTTGTCCAGCGCGGTTTTGTGCCTGGACCGTTCGCGCTGTTCTTTCAGGAATCCTCTTTGCAGTCCCGCGCAGGAAGGGTTTCTGCCGGCGGATTCCGCCTCTTTTTTCATTTTTTCCAACCGTTCCTTCCCTGCATCATAATACACGGGACGATAGTTGAACTGTTTGGGTTTGGACGTATGAAACGGACTAAATAGTAAAGCCATAAAAACATTGCTTTTTTAAGAATTTTTTTACAAAGATATGGTTTTTTATACAACTTTTAAAAATTAATTTTAACTTTGCCGCTCCATAATTGAGATGCATGAACATCAAACTTGTTGTAACAGGGTTATTTTTAAGTTATTGCGGAGTTATACAGGCGCAAACTTCTTCATCGGTAAAGATGAAGGACAGTATTGACTCGTTAAGCTATGCGTTGGGCATCATGTTCGGGCAGAACATCAAGTCGGGCGGATTTGAAACCATCAATGCCGACATTTTTGCCCGCACGGTCGAGAAACTGCTGGCAAACGACGCTTTGGCAATGACAGCCGAAGAAGCGAGTGACGTGGTCAACAGGCATTTTCAGAAAGCACAGCAGTTGAAGAATGAGCGGAACCTGAAAAACGGACGCGATTTCTTGGCAGCCAACAAATCGAAACCGGGCGTTGTTGTCCTTCCCAGCGGTTTGCAATACCGGATACTGAAAACAGGGACAGGCGCCAAACCGAAACCAACCGACAAGGTAACGGTGCATTACCACGGAACGTTGATTGACGGCACTATTTTCGACAGCTCCGTAGAACGGAAGCAGCCGATCGAATTGACGGTCAGCTATGTCATTCCGGGTTGGATAGAAGCCTTGCAATTGATGCCGGTGGGTTCAAAATGGATATTATACATTCCCTCGGAGTTGGCTTATGGTGAAAATCCGCGTCCGGGAGGCATCATAGAACCCAATTCAGCCCTGATATTCGAGGTGGAATTGTTATCTATCAATAATTAGGAATTTTTAACATAAATTTTCATTATATTATCGTAATTTTGCAGTTTAAATTTTAATAAATATCAATAAGTTATATGAACAGTTTGAAACAAGCAACATGTAGTGTTTTTGCCGCAGCAGCACTAATGGTATTGGGTTCGTGCGGCAGTAAACCGAATTACAGCGTATCCCTGAAGAGCGATGTGGACTCGGCAAGTTATTACATCGGATATTTCTATGCCAAGCAATTGTCCGGTATCGGAAGCGACCTGAACATTGACGCAATAGCCAAGGGATGGAAAGACTCGCAGGAGAAAGTGAAACTGACCGAAACGGATGAACAGGTAAATACGTTCATGCAGCGTTTCTTTACGGAAGCACAAAATCGGGCAAATGAAAACAATTTGAAAGAAGGACAGGCATTTCTGGAAAAAAATAAAAAGGAACAGGGCGTAGTGACCATGCCGGACGGACTGCAATACAGCATTATACAGGAAGGCACGGGCGTCAAACCCGAAGAGAACGACGCGGTGCAGGTAGTGTATCACGGGACGCTGATCGACGAAACGGTTTTCGACAGTTCAAAAGACCGCAACGACACGGCTACCTTCAACGTCAATGGCGTAGTTCCCGGGTTCAGCAATGCGTTGAAGATGATGAACGAAGGTTCGATATGGAAAGTATTCATTCCTTCCGAACTGGGATACGGCGAACATGTGGATCCGCGAAGCGGCATCAAACCCAACAGCGTATTGATTTTTGAGATCAATCTGGTAAAAGTCGTCAAGAAGGAAGCTGTTGAAGAAGAATCGAAAAAATAACGTTCTTCTTCCGAAAATTGAAAAGACGAAACAGGATTATTTCCCGTTTCGTCTTTTTGTATGACTGTATATATCTTTGCAGAAAAAATATATGAATCGTCGGCTAAATCTTTTTCTTGAGGCGCTGTGAAAACCTTTGCCTGATGAACGCAAACAACTAACGGGACAAAGAAAAACGGCAACCGGTAGCAACGCTGTCGCCTCTGCGGTTTCTTTGCATCTTTTGCGGTAAGAAACAACAGTTACGGGTTATTTATTTTTTATCCCTGAAATGACCGTTGCAATTTGTTGAATATCATTTTGTCGCCACGCGAGGTGACTGTAAAGATCAACCAAAGGGAAACGGCGGAAGTGGAAACAGCCGACGTCAGCGCTCCGGAGTGCATCCCGACAATGACGGTAAGCCCGTTGCATATCTCCCCTGTCGAGGCTGCGTTTTTTTTTGCATGGGATAAATATTTTCCGGTTAAATCTTTTTTTAGCCTTGTTTTCATAAAATAAAAACCTTTTTTGTATCTTCGCAGCAAAATATACAAACATGGTTTCGGTATTTCTTTTTATCAGCGGAGGTGAGATTTTTGTGGTTATGCTTGCCATATTGCTGCTTTTCGGTTCGGATAAGATTCCCTCCTTTGCCCGTATGATGGGCAAAGGCGTTCGCGAATTTAAAAAGGCAACCGATGACATCAAACGGGAATTGAATGACAGTTCATCGGGCGTGGTGAACGAAATTCAGTCCATCAGGGACGACCTGACAAATACCGTGACCGGGGAAATTTCGTCGCCCTTGCAGGAGAGCATTAAAGAAACGGCTACCGTGATGGAGGATTTTCAAGATCCGTACCATTACGATTATTACTATGACAACAAGGATTACAACAGCGAGGCGGGAAACGAATATGCCGCAGCAATAGCAGGGAGCGGGCAGGATAAAGCCGAAAACAGCCCGGCGGCGACAGACGGTCAACCATCGGTTGCCGGCAGCGAACAGCCTGCAAAGAGCAAAAAGACAGCGGGCAGCCGAAAAAAGGCAGTCGCAGGGAAACAGGCTGCAACAGAAAACAAGCAGCAGTCAGCGGCAGGCAGCCGGAAAAAAGCAGTCTCCGCAAAACAGACCGCAACGAAAAGCAAGCAGCAATCGGCGACGGGTAACCGGAAAAAAACAAAGAACGGAACGGAAAGCATCAAAACATGATTTACGGAGAAAACATTACCAAATCGTTCGGAAACCTGCAAGTGTTGAAAGGTATCGACATCCGGATACCGGAAGGCAAAATTGTGTCGATTGTCGGCGCAAGCGGCGCGGGGAAAACCACCCTGCTGCAAATATTGGGAACACTGGGGCGTCCCTCCTCCGGCAGTATCTACATTGATCAACAGGAAGTAAGCCGGCTGAGCGAGAAGGAACTGTCGAAATTCCGCAACCGGAACATCGGTTTTGTTTTTCAGTTTCATCACTTGCTGCCTGAATTTACGGCGCTCGAAAATGTATGTATTCCTGCCTTCATCCGTCGTATCCCGAAAGCGAAAGCGGAGCGGAAAGCCGAAGAACTGCTGTCGTTTCTCGGCTTGGGCGACCGTCTGGGGCATAAACCGGACGAGTTGTCGGGCGGAGAGCAGCAACGTGTTTCGGTAGCGCGGGCGCTCATCAACGATCCGAAGGTGATTTTTGCCGACGAGCCATCGGGAAACCTTGACTCGCGCAACAAACAGGAATTACATTCACTGTTCTTCACCCTGCGCGACACTTTTCGTCAAACGTTCGTGATTGTCACTCATGACACGCATCTGGCGGAAATGTCGGATATTCAATACGAAATGAACGACGGGAGAATAACAGGTTAGCAACAAGCATGTTTTGTTGTTATTGCATACGAAAATTTTCACATATTTAAAAACCAACATCATAAAAATTAAACAGATATGAAAAGTAAAGTAAGCAGACGAGAGTTTTTAGGCTATTCCGCCTTCGGGTTAGCAGGTTTAACCATTCTTCCCGGTTGGGCAACCGCTCGGGGAGTGCGTGTGGCGCCCAGCGACAGGGTTGTTTTAGGGTTTATCGGACTTGGGCAGCAGGGCTTGTCCGATTTCAACAGTTTCTCAAAATGCCCCGGCGTACAGGTAGTAGCCGGTTGCGATGTGGATTCCATCAAGCGCGAGCGCTTTAAAAGGCGGATAGAAGCATGGCAAAGGGATCAGGGTATTCCGTCGCGGTGCGATGTGTACGAATTTTACGAAGACCTGCTCAACCGCAAGGATATCGACGCCGTTTCCATTGCCACTCCCGATCATTGGCACGCACTGACTACCATTCATGCCTGTCGGGCAAAAAAGGACGTTTATGTGCAGAAACCATTGGCGTACACCATCACGGAAGGGCTGGACATGGTGAAAGCCGTCCGCGAAAACGGTCGTGTCCTGCAAATCGGCAGTCAGCAACGTTCCGGGAAGGAATTTCAGCAGGCTATTTCACTGATACGCAGCAAGGCTATCGGTCACGTTGAGACCATTTACGCCAAAGTGGGCGATCCACCGAAACCGCTGGACCTTCCGGAACATCCCATTCCCGCATCCCTGAACTGGAATCAGTGGCTGGGTCCGCTGAACGACGCAAAAATACACTATCATCCCGACCTGTGTCCTCCCGTTTCGCTGGAACCCGTGGAGAATGAAAAAATATGGGCGGCATGGCGCTGGTACCGCGAAACAGGCAACGGATATACCGCCGACTGGGGAGCGCACATGTTCGACATTGCACAGGCTGCCATAGGCATGGACGGCTCCGGTCCGAGCGAGTACATACCCAAAGGCTACGAAGGCGCGCAGTACCTCACCATGAAATATGCAAACGGGATTGTGATGACCGAACAGCCTTTCAGGAAGGAAGGAGGCAACGGTATTTGCTTCAACGGAACCAAAGGCTGGTTGAGAGTTGCCAGAGGATACATCGAATGTTCCGATCCTTCGAGTCTTGCCCGGGAAGAAAAGAAAATCGGTGCGGGACAATATGAAGTCAGTTCGCCGCACATGCAGAATTTCATTGATGCGGTACGTTCGCGTAAAAACCCCATTGCGCCGGTTGAAGTGGGATGCAGCACCAACACGTTGTGCTGTATCGCAAATATTGCCACCGAACTGCAACGTCCGGTCAAATGGGATCCCGCTACGTTAAGCTTCGGCGACGACAGGGAAGCTGCCAATCACCGGCTTTACCGCTATCAGTACAGAGCAGCGTACACCATATAATTCATTGTAAATTGTAAATAAGGAATTGAAACAGTGCAGCATGAAGGATGACGGTATTCGGAAGCATTTCAGCCCGCAGGGAAGTGGCGCCGGTAAAATTGTCCGTAAAGCGTAATATGTTATCAATTTCTTGTCCGTTAAATTATTAAAAATAAATAAAAATGAAAAAGATATGTTTATCAGTGATCGGAATATGGTGTTTTCTGCTTTCGGCAAACGCAGCAGGAGGCAATAATTCCAAATTCGGCGGCGTACAGATAGGCGCCATCACATACAGTTACCGGAGTTTGCCCGATCAAACGCTTCCCGCTATCCTGAATTACATAGTGGATTCGGGACTTGGCTCGGTGGAGTTGATGGGCGGTCCGGTGGAGCAATATCTGGGTATCCCGCAAAGTAAAGACCCGCAGGTGATCCGGCAGTGGCGGACGAGCCTTTCGATGGACAAGTTCAAGGAGATAAAGAAAACGTTCAAGAAAAAAGGCGTCAACATCCATATCCTGAAATTGGGAGACCCCAAATGGTCGGACGAAGAAATCGACTATGCCTTCAATGCGTGCAAGGCATTGGGCGCAAAGGGCATTACGATGGAAATATCGGAGGACGCCGCCAAACGGATGGCGCCGTTTGCGGAAAAACATCGCTTGTATGTCATTTTTCACAACCACGGACAACCCGGCAATCCGAATTTCAGTTTCGACAAGGTACTGGCACATGGCGCATACTTGATGCTCAACTTCGACGCCGGTCATTATTACGGAGCTACCGGATCGGATCCCTGCGATCTGATCACCCGCCTGCACGACCGTATCGTCAGCATCCACATGAAAGACAAAACCGGTCCGAACGCAACTCCGCGCGACAAAAACCAGCCGTTCGGACAGGGACAAACTCCTGTTGTGGAAATGTTGAGGTTGATACAAAAGGAAAAATGGCCGATAATATGCGATATTGAACTGGAATATGACATCCCCGCAGGATCGGACGCCGTCGGCGAAGTGAAAAAATGCGTTGAGTATTGCCGCTCCGCGCTGCTTCCCAAAAAATAATCATTTGTTTTGACTGTCCGGCGTTATTCCGCATACCGACGAAATACGCCGGATATTTATTTATCGAAATTCCAATATCCCCAAACCATATTCCATTACGTTATGATTCGAAATAAATTCTTTTACGCGGCATTGTTTTTGGGGTTGTTTTCCTGTGGAGGCGGAGGAGAGACCCCTTCTCCCTCCGGAGATGATCAGGTTAACGAGCGTTCGCAGGAGGCGCCGCAGGTAACGGTGATGACCGTTCAGCGGGGCGTTTTCTTTCGTGAACTGCAAAGTAACGGGCGGTTGGTGGCGTTGCATAAAGCCGATTTACGCTTCCGCACCGCCGAAATGCTGACTTCCATCTCCGTCGGGAACGGGCAACGGGTAGTTGCAGGGCAGGAAATAGCGCGCATTGAGGATTTCGAACTGCGCAACAGGCTCTCCGTTGCCGCCGAAGCCGTTGAAAACGCATTGGTCAATCTGAACGATTTCCTGATGATGCAGGGTTTCCGCAAGGGATTGGAAGATACCGCGTCGGTTCCTCCTGTCCTGTTGCAGACGGGATATGCCAAAACGCAACTGCTTGGTTCGCGTGTTGCCCTGTCGCAGGCGTGCTACAACCTGCAACATGCTGTGTTGCGCAGCCCTATTGCAGGCGTGGTGGCGAACATTTCCGCCAAGGAACATAACATGGCAACAACCGCCGAACCGTTTTGTACCATCATCGGCGACGACCGTTTTGAAGTGGAATTTCCCGTCCTTGAAAGCGAAATCGAACTGCTCAAAGCTGGCGACGAGGTAGTGATTGAGCCGCTGGCATATCCTGAAATGAAGATCAGGGGAACACTGCGCCACATGAATCCCGTGGTGGAGAAAAACGGCATGGTGAAAGCCAAAGCCGAAACGGCAAACACACAGGGAAGGCTCTATGAAGGCATGAACGTGAGGGTGCTGGTGCAGCAGGCTGTTCCCGACAAGTTGACGGTACCCAAGTCGGCAGTGGTATTGCGCTCCGACCGGCAGGTGCTGTTTGTGTATGCCAACGGACGTTCGCAATGGCGTTATGTGGAAACGGGCATGGAAAACAGTCGAGAGTACACCATCGAAAAGGAACTTGAAGCCGGGGAACAGGTGATTGTGAGCGGAAATTTCAACCTTGCGCACGACGTGGAAGTGGAATTGGCAGCGGAAGATAATTAACCGTTGATGCCGGTATGATGATAAAAGGTAAAAATGTTATGATGAAATCGTCCGACTGTTGATAAATACTCAAGACAAGTAAAAACAACATCAAATGATAGTTGACGGTGAATTTGTATTTATCGTCCTTGTGAAATTTAGCGAATAAAAAATATGACCCCACAAAAGGACAACGAATCCGAAAACAAGACGCCACTGTCAGCCGCACTGGCTTTTCTTCTGGATCGTCCGGTGGCGGTTCTGATGACTTTCCTTGCCCTGCTGGTTATCGGGTGGGTATCCTATACCTTTCTGCCCGTGTCGCTGATGCCCGATGTAGCTATCCCTGAAATGACGGTACATTACAGCTATCCCCACAGTTCGGCGCGCGAACTGGAAAATGCCGTAACAGCGCCCTTGCGCCGGCAACTGTTGCAGGTCGGTCATCTGGAAGACATCCGTAGCGAAACGCGCGACGGAACAGGCTTTCTGTATCTCCGTTTCGGATACGGCATCAATACCCATTATGCCTTTGTCGAGGTAAACGAAAAGATAGACGCCGCCATGCACTATCTTCCGCGCGACATGGAACGTCCGCGCGTGCTGAAGGCGAGCGCTACGGATATTCCGGTCTTTTACCTCAACGTATCGTTGTCCCAAGAGATGCCAAACGCCGGCAATGCTGCAACTCCTCCGACATCTTTCACGGTATCGGAAACGGACTTCCTCGAATTGAGCGATTTCGTTTCTTCCGTCATACGTCATCGCATTGAGCAACTGCCCGAAGTGGCAATGGCAGATATGAGCGGCGCCACCGAACCGCGCGTGATGATTGAACCCGACCCCGCCCTGATGCAAAGTCTCGGACTGACTGCCGCAGACGTCGAAAACGCACTCAACAGCGAGAACCTTTCCATGGGAAGTCTCTGGGTACGCGAAGGCGCGTTCAGGTACAACATCCGACTGACATCCGCCTTGCGCACTGCCGCGGATGTAGGGAATGTCACCATCCGCAAAGGCGATCGCATCATTCCGCTGCACGAAATCGCCGCCGTGAGAATGGAGGCACAGCCCCGGCAGGGAATGTTCGTGAGCGGCGGACAGCCCGCCATCGCTCTTGCCATCATCAAACAAAGCGAAGCGCGCATGGATGACCTGATGGCACGCCTTAAATCGCTGATTGCCGAGTTTGAAAAAGACTATCCCGATTTACGGTTCGAAACGGCGCAAGACCAAACCGCCTTACTGGATTTCTCCATCGACAACCTCCGGCAAAACCTCACATGGGGCGTCCTGCTGGTATGCCTGATATTGTTTTTCTTTCAAAGCGAATGGCGTTCGCCATTGCTGGTGGCTGTTAACATTCCCGTATCGGTGGTGCTGTGCCTCATCTTTTTCTACCTGATGGGAATATCGTTCAATATTATTTCCCTGTCAGGACTGATTATGGCTGTGGGAATGATGGTGGACAATTCCATCATCGTCACGGACAACATAGGGCAGTACCGCGCCCGTGGAACGCCGCTGTACGAAGCCTGTTTGCGGGGCGCCGGCGAGGTGGCAGCTCCTCTGATCAGTTCGGCGCTCACCACCGTTTGCATCTTCGTCCCGTTGATATTTCTCAGCGGCATTGCCGGCGCCCTGTTCTACGATCAGGCGATGGGCGTGGCTATAGGACTGGGAATGTCGCTGCTGGTGTCCATAACGCTGTTGCCCGTGTTGTATCGGCTGGTATTCGGGAAACATCCGCAAGCGGGATTGTACCGGCAAAAACCGCCGCTTGCCGAACGATGGATCAACCGTTTCTACGAAGCGGGCATCCGCTTCACGTTTCGCCGTCCGGCAATTATTGTGGCGGTAGCCGTCGCCTTTTGTATCTCCATTTGGTTTTTCTTTACCTCTTTGGACGTTTCCCGCCTGCCGGATATCACTAAAACGGACTGTATCGTGTATATCGACTGGAACGAACAGGTTCATCCCGATGAAAACAATCAGCGTATCACCAACATGCTCAATTCTCTTCCCGTAAAGGCAACACAGGAAAACCGATTTATCGGACAGCAGCAGTTTCTCATCAGTCAGGACATGGACATGGGATTTTCCGAATCGCAAACCTATCTGGCTTATCACACCGAAGAAGAGATGTATCGGGCGCAGGAGCGGTTGACAGCATACCTCCGGCAGCATCACCCGTCGGCGACTTTCCGCATTTACCCGTCGGCGACGCTGTTTGACCGAATCTTTGAAAGCAGCAGCGTTCCGTTGACGGCAGCCCTGTCGCCCATGCGCAAAACGGCAGGATTTACTCCCGAAGAAGTGACGCGGTTAGTGTCCGAAATCGACGAATGTATCGGAACGCCTCATGCACATGCGGTAGCCTTCCGCGAGCATCTGCGCGTGGCGGGGGATTACCGGCGGTTGCTGCTCTACGGCGTCAATTACAACACGCTGGTGCGGGAATTGAAAACGGCGTGCCACGAAAACCATATCGGAATGCTGCGTTCCTATCAGCAGTTTGTGCCGCTGGTCATCGGCGGAGAACCGCAACGGGTGGACGACATGATTGACCGGCTCAAGGTGCGCAACAACGAAGGTGAAGAAATTCCCGTACGCGCTCTGGTAAGCCTGCATCGCGAGTATGACCTGAAAACCGTTACGGCAGGAAAAGACGGCGAATATGTACCGGTCGGTTTCAACATCGCCGCCAAGGAATATCCGCTCATCGCCGCAAAAATACGGCAAGTGGTCAACAAGCATCCCGAGGCGGAAGTGAGTTTCTTCGGTTCCATTTTCGAAAACGCGCGGATGATGCGCGAACTGATGCTCGTGTTACTGATTTCCCTATTGATGCTGTATTTCATTCTGGCGGCACAGTTCGAATCGCTGAAACAGCCGTTCATTCTGTTGTTTGAAATACCTGTCGACATAGCTGCCGCTCTGCTGCTGTTGTGGCTCACGGGCAACACGCTCAATCTGATGTCCGCCATCGGCATTATAGTGATGTGCGGCATCATCATCAACGATTCCATCCTGAAGATCGACACTATCAACCGTCTGCGCGCCGAAGGGTTTGGCGTCGATGAAGCCATCCGCACGGCGGGCAAGCGCCGCCTGAAATCCATCATACTCACCAGCCTCACCACCATACTTGCAGTATTGCCTCTGCTCTTCTCCGGCGGCATGGGCGCTGAAATACAACAGCCGTTTGCATGGGCGATCATCGGGGGCATGAGCGTGGGAACGCTGGTCAGCCTTTTCCTGATACCGTTGGCTTACAAAATGTTGTCGGCGAACAGATGATCATCCGGGTGCATTGCATACAATAAAAAATCAATTATCCCGTTAAAGAAACCATGATGGAACATCAGAACAATGAACAGTAAAAATTTTACGGCAATGCGGCGTCCGGAAGAAGATTTCGTGATGCGTGTGTCGAATGAGGAATTACGGCATGTTTTTTGTATTTCTTTTTCGCAAAGTCAATAAAAATAACAATCATAATAATCACTTTAATTAATAAAAATGTCCAAGTTAGATTTAAGTAAATACGGCATCAGCAGCCAAATTGAAATTATTCACAACCCTACGTACGAACAGCTTTTTCAGGCTGAAACCAATGCGAACAACCAGGGGTTTGAAAAAGGCGAACTCACCACAACAGGCGCCATTTCGGTAAAAACAGGAGTGTTTACGGGTCGTTCGCCCAAAGACCGTTACATCGTGAAGGACGCCACTTCCGAAAAAAACATCTGGTGGGACGGCAATATCAACAAACCGGTTTCCACGGAAATATGGAATGAGTTGAAGGCATTGTCCGTCAAACAGCTGAATACTGCCAAAAAACTGTATGTAGTGGATACTTTCTGCGGAACCAATGTGGATACCCGCATGAAAGTGCGTTTCATCATGGAAGTGGCATGGCAGGCTCATTTTGTGACCAACATGTTCATCCGTCCGTCTCTGTACGAACTGGAAAACTACGGAGAACCCGATTTCGTGGTTTTCAATTCTTCGAAAGTCACCAATCCCAACTGGAAACAGCACGGTTTAAATTCGGAAGTTTTCGTATTGTTCAACCTGACCGTCAAGGAACAGATCATCGGCGGCACATGGTATGGCGGAGAAATGAAAAAAGGCATGTTCTCCATGATGAACTATTACCTGCCGTTGAAAGGCATGGCTTCGATGCACTGTTCGGCTAATGTGGGAGAAAAAGGCGATGTGGCGGTCTTTTTCGGATTGTCGGGAACGGGCAAAACAACCCTGTCCGCCGACCCGAAACGTTATCTGATCGGCGACGACGAACACGGATGGGACGACAACGGCGTATTCAACTACGAAGGTGGTTGCTATGCCAAAGTGATCAACCTGAGCGAAGAAAACGAACCGGACATCTGGCGCGCCATCAAACGCGACGCCCTGCTGGAAAACGTGGTGGTAAAAGCCGACGGAACACCCGACTATGCCGATGGTTCCATCACGGAAAACACCCGCGTTTCGTATCCCATCTATAACATCAACAAGATTGTTCTCCCGTCGAAAGCCGGACATGCGAGCAAGATCATCTACCTGTCGGCAGACGCGTTCGGCGTGTTGCCACCGGTATCCATTCTGGACGACAAACAGGCGCAATATCACTTCCTCTGCGGCTATACCTCCAAACTGGCAGGTACCGAACGGGGAATCACCGAACCGCTTCCGTCCTTCTCACCGGCTTTCGGCGAAGCGTTTCTTACGCTGCATCCTACCAAGTATGCCGAAACGCTTGGCGGAAAGATGAAGAAACACAACGCAAAAGCCTATCTGGTAAATACCGGATGGAACGGAACAGGCAAAAGGATATCGATCAAAGATACGCGCGCCATCATCGACGCCATCATCGACGGGTCGATCGAGAATGCCGAAAAAGTACAAATTCCTATTCTGAACCTGACTGTGCCCAAAGCATTGAACAGTGTGTCCGACATCCTTGATCCGAGAAAGACGTACGGTAATGTCAACGACTGGGAAACCAAGGCAAAATCGCTGGCGGCAAAGTACATCAAGAACTTTGAACAGTACACCGACACTCCCGAAGGAAAAGCGCTGATCGGTGCTGGTCCCCAATTGTAACCGGTGTTGTGATTACATTATTGCATGATAAAAAAGAGATACGAACAGTGTCTCTTTTTTTTGTACTGCCCTGTAGCCTTGCATGTATCACCATATTCGGTCTAATGGACAAAATTGCGCCTGAAATCGTTATAATGAATTATAATTCATATCTTTACATGATTTAAAATATATGAATGAAAGATTTGCATTTATTGTGGTTCTAAAATCACGAAGAAAAAAGGTTTCTATAAAGGATTTCAGTGTTGTAAATGTTGTTATAGATGTTTTTTTAAGGCATAATGTTCTCTAAGTATATCAAAAATGGATTGTCTTTTTGCATCCTTTTTAAAAACTCAGGCGCAATTTTGTCCACTTGACCAATTTTTTAGATACTGCCAATGCACAAACCCCAACCGCGTAAAGTATCACATCGCGTTTCGGGACAACCGTCAGCCGTCAGCCGTCACCTGTCATCCGTTGAGTTGAATGCTCCCATGTCCGGAGCGGGATCGGCGCTCCTGTCGTTTCCGTCCATGTCCTCCGG